>JAYTOM010000029.1:0-4813 GCA_043747765.1 Actinomycetota bacterium | reverse complement strand
CAGCGTTTCGGCAACGACGCAGTCGGGCGTCTCTATGCATCGTTCGGCACGCTGATCCATCACGACGACGACGAACACCTGACCCGTCTCGCCGAAGGCATTTCGTCCGCCGGGCTTCCCGCCGACCTGATCGACGCCGGTGCCGACGCATCATGGGATGCCGGCATCGAGGCCAGCACGAATGCCGCGATCGCACTCGTCGGCAAGGACGTCGGCATTCCGATCGTCGTCCTCTCTGGCGCGAAGTCCACGTTCTTCGGACCGGTGATGTCACCGGCGCCGACGGGCACCGCGGCGACTGCGCTGTGGGATGCCTTCGTTGCGCTCCACGCGTTCGACGGCGTCTACGAGATCAAACGAACACGCCAGGTCGGCCCGCAGTTCGGGCCTCGTCCTGACCTGAACTCGAACTGAAGCGGCGGAACTGATGACGGCAGAACAACCGACGTCGGCGCGCGCTGTCGTCATCGGCGGTGGCATCGTCGGCTGCTCGACGGCGTACCATCTCGCCAAGCTCGGTTGGACGGACACCGTCCTGATCGAACGCCACAAGCTGACCTCGGGCTCCACGTTCCATGCGGCCGGACTGGTCGGCCAACTGCGAACCAGCGCGAACATCACGCAACTGCTCGGTTACTCGGTCGACCTCTATCGCACCCTCGAGACCGAAACGGGCCTTGGCACCGGATGGAAGATGAACGGTGGCCTCCGTCTGGCCTGCAACGTCGAACGCTGGAACGAGGTCAAACGGCAGGCCACGACCGCCAAATCGTTCGGCCTCGAGATGCATCTCTTGTCAGCGACCGAGGCCCAGGATCTGTGGCCGCTGATGACGGTGGATGACGTGGTCGGCGCCGCATTCCTGCCGACCGACGGCCAGGCCAATCCGTCGGACATCACCCAGGCGCTGGCCCGCGGCGCACGGATGGCCGGAGCGACGATCCTGGAGGACACCGAGGTGGTCAGCGTCGAGATCGTCGACGGCGTGATCAAGGCAGTCGTCACCGAGCACGGGCGAATCGAGTGCGAGCGGGTGATCTGCTGTGCCGGCCAGTGGACACGAGACTTCGCCGCGACCGTCGGTGTGAACGTGCCGCTCGTCTCCATCGAGCACCAGTACATCATCACGGCGCAGTTGGAGGGCGGTGTTCCTCGGAACCTCCCGACGCTGCGCGACCCAGACCGACTGACCTACTACAAGGAAGAGGTCGGCGGGTTGGTGATGGGCGGCTATGAACCGAATCCGGTTCCGTGGGCCGTCGAAGGGATACCGAGGCCGTTCCAGTTCCAACTGTTGGAACCGGATTTCGATCATTTCGCACCGATCATGGAATTGGCGATGGGGCGGGTGCCTGCGCTGCAGACGGCCGGCGTGAACGAGCTGATCAACGGACCGGAGAGCTTCACACCCGACGGCAACTTCATCCTCGGCGAGGCACCCGAACTGAAGAACTTCTTCGTCGGAGCCGGCTTCAACGCATTCGGCATCGCGGCCGGCGGAGGAGCAGGAATGGCATTGGCCGAGTGGGTGCACAAGGGCGTCGCGCCCTACGACCTGTGGGTGGTCGACATCCGCCGGTTCGGCCGGCCGCACCAGGACACCGATTGGGTCCGCACGCGCACCCTCGAGGCCTACGCCAAGCACTACACGATGGCCTGGCCGAGCGAGGAGCACGACAGCGGACGACCGTGTCGGATCTCGCCGCTCTATTCCCGCCTCGCTGCACAGGGAGCATGCTTCGGCGAGAAGCTCGGTTGGGAACGGCCGAACTGGTTCGCCGACGCAACGCTCGGCGAGACGCCCCACGACATCTACACATACGGACGCCAGAACTGGTTCGCAGCGGTCGGCCGGGAACACCACGCCGCGCGCCGCGCGGCTGCATTGTTCGACCAGACGTCGTTCGCCAAGTTCGCCCTGAAGGGCCCGGACGCCTGCGCGGCGCTGAACTGGATCGCCGCCAACAACATCGACAAGCCTGTCGGCTCGCTGACGTACACCCAGATGCTCGACGACCGGGGCGGAATCCAGTGCGATCTCACCGTGTGCCGCGTCGCGACGGACGAGTTCTACATCGTCACCGGCACCGGCTTCGCGACCCACGATTTCGACTGGATCGAGCGCAACATTCCCGCCGGGATGAACGCCCAATTGTTCGACGTCACGTCGGCATATTCGGTGCTGTCGTTGTTCGGCCCGAACGCGCGCACGATTCTGGCGATGGTGACACGGGCCGATGTCGCCAACGCAGCGTTCCCGTTCGCGACGATGCAGACCATCGGGATCGCCGGTTGTCCGGTGCGCGCCCTGCGCGTCACCTACGTTGGTGAGCTCGGCTGGGAATTGCACGTGCCGGTGGAATACGCGACGGCCGTATACGACACGCTGAAGCGCGCCGGCGCCGCCCACGGTCTCGTTGACGCCGGCTACCGGGCGATCGAGAGCCTGCGCCTGGAGAAGGGTTACCGGGCGTGGGGCAGCGACATCGGCTCCGACCACACCCCGTTCGAGTCAGGACTCGGCTGGGCCGTCAAACTGAGGACCGAGATCGACTTCAGGGGACGATCGGCGATGGAGGCCCAGGCCGCAGACGGCGTACGGAAGATGCTCGTTGCGTTCACCGTCGATCCGTCGATCGTGCTCCTCGGCCGAGAGACGATCTACCGCGACGGAGAGCGCGTTGGTTGGCTGACGAGCGGCGGTTTCGGATACACCATCGACCGCTCGATCGGCTTCGGCTACGTCCGCAACCCGGACGGTGTGGACGTCGCGTACGTCCTCGGCGGCTCGTACGAGCTCGACGTAGCGACCGAACGCGTACCCGCTGTGGTCTCGCTGCAACCGCTCTACGACCCCTCCATGTCCCGCATCAAGATCTGAAGGACCCTCCGCCGTGACCGACTCCGCTACCGACCAGGTGAGACCTCTGTGACCGACTTCCCGACCGACAGCAGGCCCCTGCCCACCCAGGCCCGAATCGTCATCATCGGCGGCGGCATCCTCGGCTGCAGCATTGCCTATCACCTGACCAAGATGGGCGAGACCGATGTCGTCCTGCTGGAACAGCACAAGCTGACCGACGGCGCGACGTGGCACGCGGCGGGGCTGGTCGGACAATTGCGTTCGTCGCGCAACACGACCCGGATGCTCGAGCATTCGGTCGAGATGTACAACGGTCTGGAAGCTGAGACGGGACAGGCTGTCGACTGGCATCAGGTCGGCAGTCTGCGGCTGGCCTGCTCACCGGATCGTGTCCTGGAACTACGGCGGCTGGCGACGATGGCGAAGAGCTTCGGGCTACCGATGGAGATCATCTCGCCCGAAGCGGCCCAGGCGATGTTCCCGCTGATGTCCACCGAGGACGTGATGGCTGCGGCCTTCCTGCCGACCGATGGCTACATCGATCCGGCCAGCGTGACTCAAGCGATTGCCAAGGGCGCGCGGATGCGCGGCGCGCAGATCATCGAGGACACCAAGGTCACGTCGATCATCGTCGACGGCCGGCGGATCACGAAGGTGACGACCGACCGTGGCGAGATCGAATGCGAGATGGTCGTCAACGCAGCGGGCATGTGGGGCCTGGAGGTCGGGCGCATGGCGGGAGCCCGGGTACCGGCATTCGCCGTCGAGCACCAGTATGTATTGACCGGACCGATCACCGAGATGCCGGCAGCCGAGATCCGGGCGATGCCCACACTGCGCGATCCCGACAACCTCGTCTACTACAAGCCCGACGGACAAGGCCTGCTGATCGGCGGATACGAGCCGAACACGCTCGCCTTCGGCGAGTCCGGGATCCCAGTGCCGTTCCGCCGACAGCTCATCGATCCGAACCTCGACCGCTTCGAACAGCTCGCCGTCCTGGCCGCGAAGCGCACACCTGTCATCGAGCGGGCCGGGATCCGGACCGTCGTCAACGGTCCGATCCCGTACTCCGCCGACGCCGATTTCGTGATGGGCAGGACGCCCGAACTCGACAACTTCTTCGTCGCAACCGGTTTCCTCTACGGCATTGCCGCTGGCGGAGGTGCCGGCAAGATGATGGCCGAATGGATGCTCGAAGGTCGTCCGTCGCTCGATCTCTGGCCGCTCGACGTACGCCGGTTTGCATTCCACCACACCACTCGGGCGTTCATGTATCCACGTGCGGTCGAGCTGTACGGCCACCATTACAAGCTCAGCGCGCCTGGCTCGGAACACGAGACGTCGAGGGGCATCCGCCGCAGTCCGCTGCACGACACGATGCGGGCGTCCGGTGCGGTGTTCGGATCACGCGGCGGATGGGAGCGCCCGAACTGGTTTGCCCCAGAGGGTGTCGAGGCGGTGGACCGGCCGTCGTTCGCCAAGCCGAACTGGTTCGATCACGTCGGCGTCGAACACGCCGCCGTACGCCAACGCGTCGCGCTGGTGGACCAGACGTCGTTCGCCAAATTCGAGATCACCGGGCCCGGCGCGCTCGCCGCAGTCCAGTGGCTGTCGGTGGCCGATATGGACAAGTCAGTCGGGACCGTCACCTACACCCAGCTGTGCAACGAACGCGGCGGCATCGAGTGCGATCTGACGATGTCTCGCACGGCGCCCGACTCGTGGTACGTGGTCACCGGTGCTGCGTTCGGCGCCCACGACATGGGTTGGATCCGCGCCAACTCCCCCGACGACGGCAGCGTGATCGTCCGTGACTTGACGTCGGCGCGAGCTGTCATCAACATCTGCGGCCCCCGGTCGCGAGAGGTGTTGCAGACGGTCTGCGAGGACGACATCTCCAACGCAGCGTTCCGCTACGGGCGAGCCCGGGAGCTCACGGTCGGCTCG
>JAYTOM010000028.1:0-3203 GCA_043747765.1 Actinomycetota bacterium | reverse complement strand
TGGCAGCTGTTCGCCGATCTCGGAATCAAGCTCCAGGTCGCCGAACCGGCCGCCAATGCAACCTGCGGCGACAAGATCCTCGACCTCCCGGCCGGCTCCTGCTCGACCACGCCGTGCTCATCGGTGCCAGCCGATTGGAGGGTGGTCCAGCAGGCCGGTGTCACCCCCCAGGTGACGGTGTTGGTGATCGCTCCGACGGGTGCGAGCACCGGGCAGTTCCTGTGCATCAAGAACTCCGTCGCCCAGAACAAGCAGATCCTTCCGCTGGCGACAACGATCGAGCAGGCCTGTGCCTCGGCGACGTCTGGTTCGATCGAGATCCCGTACGTGCCGATCGCGACGTCCGACATTCCGTTCGTGCCACCGCCGGCGTCGGTCGACATCCCCGCGAGTACGAGCTGAGAGGCAGCCGATGGAACTGGGCAGTGCAATTCGCGAAACCGGAGCGGTTCGCCGCTTCACCGACGAACCGGTGGACGATGCCACCATCTATCAATTGCTCGACGATGCGCGATTCGCGCCGAGCGGCGGCAACCGGCAGGGTTGGCGGGTCGCGCTGATCAAAGACGTCGAGCTACGCCGACAACTCGGTCAGCTGATGCAGCCGGTCTGGGACGAGTACATCGCGATCGGAGCGACAGGACGAACACCGTTCAACAGCGTCGATGCGGCCACCGACGCCGCCGACGGCACCCCACTGGTCATCACGCCGGGGATACCCAATGACATCATCGCCGGCATCGTCGACATCCCTGTCGTGATGGTCGTCGCCGCCGACATGTCGCTGGTTGCGATGATGGACCGCGATCTCGACCGCAAATCGATCACCGGCGGCGGATCGATCTATCCGTTCTGTTGGAACCTCCTGCTCGCTGCCCGTAGCCGTGGCCTGGGTGGCGTGCTGACCACATTCCTCGCCAGGGCCGAGGTCGCGGCGGCGCCGCTGCTGGGTCTGCCCGACACATTCGCGATTGCCGGCGCCGTGTTCATCGGCAGGCCCGTCCATCAGCCGACGCGCCTCAAACGTCAACCGGTCGAGGACTTCACGACCGTCGATTCCTTCGTCGGTGAGCGCTTCGATGGATGAGCGGGTCGATCCGCAACTGTGCACATGGCCGAGGTCGAGCGGACATGGTTCCGGCGGCGGTTCATCGGCGAGCAGATCGAACCGATCTTCTTCACCGAGGCTGTCGTAGCACTCGAAGCAGAACTCGTCATCGCCCGCAACACCGCCGCCGCAGTGAACGTGGACGAGCGCGGTCAGCTGCTGGTCGAGGGCCAACCGGTCAACCTGCGGTGGATCCTCGTACACATGATCGAGGAGTACGCGCGCCACGTCGGCCACGTGGATCTGCTGCGTCAAGCGGTGGATGGCCGGACCGGAGACTGAGGCGGTCCGACTCGTCGGTCATCCGAGCGGATCGTTGTCGACGCTGAGCAGTGTGAACGTCACGACAATGCGGAAGTTGATGTCGGTCGGCGTGAAATCCGGGTGCGAACAGGCAACGAGCGACACGCTCGGGACGGGAGCGTCGAGGCCGGCGTTGTAGATGTTGGCGGCGTCGGTATCGGTGATGTGGCGAATGAAGTAGCCGTAGTGGAAGATACGTCCGTCGGGCACGTCGATCGAGATCTCATCGCCGGGGCCCATCAGATGCAGATATCGCAGCAACCCGCCGTGCTCCGTACGGTGCGCGAAGAGCACCATGTGACTGTTCTCGCCGGCGTAGCCGGTGCCGGGCCAATGGCCGACGTTGCCCGCATTGATCACTGGGTCGCTGACCCCATCGAGCACATTGGCCACACGGTCGAGCTTCGGGATGTGGATCACGTACGGCAACGGAGCCGGCGGCGTCGGGGGCGGGATCACGTTGACCGGCACCGGTCCGTTACCCGCCACCGGCGTGCCGATGAAGTAGCCGGCAACGTCGACGATCAGTTGTCCACCGCTCTGGGTGTACAGGGCCACACCCGCTGTCGACGCCCGCAGAATCGCGTGGTTGGCAACGGTCTGATTCTTGTACGACGCATTGAGGTTCGAGACCAGTGGCCGATCGGTTCGCGCCGGGTAACCCGTGAAATATCCTCGGCCACGAGTTTCGGTGGTGGCCACGTTGACGACAACGGCCTGCGACTGCGGGCGTCCCGCGTAGTCGAACTCGGCCACCCAACCGGGGTACATCCGGCCGTACGTCGGGTTGTTTCGCGTGTCGAGCGTGCGATACGGCGCATTCGGCACGAACAAACCCATCGTCGCTTGTTGATCGGAGCTTCCTGTGAAGTAGCCGGCGACATCGACGACGAGGTGACCACCTGAGGAGGCGAAGACGTCGATGCCGCGCACCGAACCGACCACACCGATCGGCAGAATCGCCTGGTTGGCACGGGTCTGGCCGGCGCTGTCTGTGTTCACGCTGGACGAATCCGGCTGCGAGCCCCCCGCGGCGTATCCGGTCCAGAAACCCGCAGCGTTGGACTCGGTGACCGTGAGGTTGACAACCACTGCCGACGCGCTTGCTGGCACGACGGATGCCACGTCGACTCGCTGCACCCCGCTGATGCCGACCTTCGAGCCGAGAATGCGGGTGTCGACGGCACGAAACGCCGTCGCCAGACCAACGAATCGGCCGGCTGCGACTGCATCGGTGGCCGGGACGTAGGCGCCGTTGACATCGACGATCAGGTCTGCTGCATTCTGGGTGAGGAGGTCGACCGCTCCGTTCGTTCCGAGACGCACCGTGACAAGGTTCGGAATGACCTGGCCGGCGGACTCGATGTTCACGTTCGACGCCGTCGGCAAATCGGTTCCCGCCGGATACACACTCACGTAGCCCGCCAGGGTCGTGTTCAGCGCAGTCACATTCAGCACGGCGGCGGTTGCGTTGGACGGAACACCGGCACGCCCCGCGATCTGGACGCGAATGCTGTTCGCCGCCAGGACGGTGAAACCGCCAACCCCTCGCTCAGGCCGCGTGTCGGCCAGTCTGGAGGGCCCGACGGCGACGAACGACGATGCCCCTGTTGGCAGGCTGGCCGCGTCGGGTGCGGCGGCCGAAGCGGACGACGGGCCACCTCCGACCCACGTCACGAGTTCGGCACCCAGTGGTACGGCAGCACCGATCGCAAGGAGTCTCCGTCGGGACAGTTCGATGTTCATGAGAATTTCCTGGTTCGAGTACACGCCAGGCGACTGCCTGAACCGC
>JAYTOM010000027.1:0-32220 GCA_043747765.1 Actinomycetota bacterium | reverse complement strand
GTACATCGTCCGCAGGGTAGCCTCAGCCCATCGCTCCGAGGAACGATCCACCAGCGTAGAGAGGTTCCCTTGGCTGTCATCGATGTCGCCGGCTTCATCGCCGATGTGAAAGGTCATGCGATCGACCACGGGTTCCACGTCCACGACGAACGCCATTTCGTCGAGACGTACTCGCTGCGTCAGCTCTGGGAAGTCGACCTGCACCCGGAAGAGGCCTGCAGCGGCCCGATCGATCTCCACCTCTCGCTGGAGGTCGACCCGCGCGCCCTCCTCGGTTTCGAGGACGAGGTCCTCAAGATGGAAGATCCGGATGATCAGCCTCCGAGCGGCTTCGCCTTCCCCGTCCACTTCACGTGGACACTGCCCCCGCTCGTCCAGCCGCCGGACCTGTTGATCCTGGCCACCGAACTGGCTGGCGTCGGTGGCATGGATCTCCCCCTCGAAGTGTCGGCGATCGACAGTTTCGGCAGCGTCACCGATGCACCCGAGCGAAGCCTTTCGGTCATCGCCCGGCTCAGCATCGAACTCGCCGACGTGTACTCCAGCGCTGACGAGCCACTGTGTGCAACACTCGATCGCTGCAAGGACGTCAGCCTTTATCTGCTCGAACAGGCACCCGGCTGGCTCGACGAAGCCTGAACCCGTGCGCCTGCGTCACGACGCGGCGCTTGGGAGTACGAGGTCGTTGTGCGGCTACAGTCTCGCTGACAGCAACAGTCCAACTGGAAAGGCAACGCCATGCGCGTCCGCGAACTCATCGACATCTTGCGGGATCAACCACCGGAGGCGGAGGTCGAGCTTGCTGTCGTCGCTCCCGTCGAGGACGACAACGAAGACATCACCGTCGATCGCTATTCGGTCGAGGGTGTGTTGCCGTGGGAGGACGAAGGCGACGAAGGCGTTGTCATCTGGCTGGTCGGCGGGGAAGACGATGATGTCGATTCGTTCCTCGACGCGATCGAAGAACAAGAGGCCTGAGCACTGCGTTCGCATTCGATCGGCTCAGGTCGAGGCGAGCGAGATCCCGTGTGCTGCGACAAGATCCTGGGCGATCACGTCGGTTCCGGCAAGGGCGCTTGCCTCGGCACTGTCCGATGCGAGCCACACAGCGGCCGCTGCGGGAACTTCGGCTGACTGACCCGTCGGAACGTTGCCCGTGCGCGCCGAGCGAGCTCGGCCGATCTCGGTCAGCACGTGACCCGGGTTGAGGTTGTACGCGCGGACGCCGGACGTCTTGAACTCGGCATGCAGCACGCCGACCATCCGGTGTGCTCCGCCCTTGGCAATGGCGTAGGCCAGTCCCCATCCACCCCTCCCAGCCGGATTCCTCGGGGTCAGCGTCGCTGCGCCAGAGGTCAGATGGATGAACACGCCAGCGCCACGCTCGAGCATTCCGGGCAGCGCTGCCTGGACGAGCAGGATCGGGGTGATCGCGTCGGCCCTGACGACTCGGTCGACGAGATCGAGGTCGGCGCTGCCGATCAGATCATTGATGCCAGGCCCGACGTAGACGGCGTTGTTCACGAGTACGTCGATGCGCCCGTACGCGTCGACGCTCGCCGCAGCTGCACGAGCCACAGATGCCCGGTCGGTCAAATCGAGAGCCAATGGGGTGCACGACACACCGAGCGCCTCGATCTGCGCGACCAACGACGGCAGACCGCCCTCGAGCATCGCACCCTGGTCTGGATCGTTCTGACTGGTTCCATCGAAGGCCACCGCCTCAGCCGTCGTGGAACGAGCGGTCGCCACGATGTCGTACCCGGCTCGGGCCAAGCCGAGCGCCGTGGCCCGGCCGATCCCCCGACTCGCGCCAGTGACCAGTGCAACCCGACGATTCCCCATTCGGGCGAAGCTACTCGGACGGGCTGCGACCTGACCGACCCGGCGCAATTAGATTGGGGCGCCATGGCACATTGGCTGTTCAAGTCCGAGCCCGACGCATTCAGCATCGACGATCTACGCAAGCAGAAGTCGACGATCTGGGACGGCATCAGGAACTACCAGGCCCGCAACTACCTGTTGTCCGCCGAGATCGGCGATCTCGTGTTCTTCTACCACTCGAACGAGAAGCCGCCGGGTGTCGTTGGCCTGGCCAAGGTCTCGGCGCTGAACATCGTCGACCCGACACAGTTCGACGAGACGTCGCACTACTACGACCCGAAGAGCACCAAGGACACGCCTCGTTGGCACACGGTCAAGGTCACGTTCGTCGAGAAGTTCCCCAACTACATCACTCTCGACGAGCTGCGCGATGCGTTCGACGGCACAGATCTGATGGTCGTTCGAAAGGGCATGCGTCTGTCCGTCACGCCTGTCCCGGACAACATCGCCACGCAGCTCTTGGAGATGGCCCGCGGGCCGGTTCAGTGACGGCCGATCGCGTCGGCGCCATCCGCTTCGATGGTCACGTGGTCGTTGTCACCGGCGGCGGATTCGGGCTGGGCCGCGAGCACGCTCTGCTCCTCGGTCGTCGTGGCGCCACGGTCATCGTCAACGACATCTCGGCCAAGGGCGCGGCACAAACGGCGAGAGACATCGTGGCCGGCGGCGGTCGCTCGACAGCGTCCGCCGCGTCGGTGTCCGATCCCTCTGCTGCTGCCGCACTGATCGACGAGACGTACGCCGAATTCGGTCGGCTCGACGCTGTGCTGAACAATGCCGGGGCTGGCGGACCGACCGGGCCGATCGACACGGTCACCGACGAAGTTCTGCACACGATCGTCGACTCGCACATGCTGGGCTCGTTCTACGCTGCCAGGGCGGCGTGGCCGATCATGGTCACCAACGGCGGCGGACGGATCGTGTTCACATCGTCCGGGAGCGCGATGGGTGCTGCTGGCAGCGCCGTGTACGCGATGGCCAAGGCGGGTCTCTGGGGGTTGACTCGTTCGCTGGCGATGGAAGGGGTCGAGCACAACATCATCGTCAACGCGATCCTGCCGATGGGCTACACCAGGGCCGCAGCGCTGAACCCGAACGAGGACACGCGACAGTGGATGCAGGACCGCTTTCCGCCCGAACTCAGTTCGCCTGCCGCCGTGTTTCTGTGCCATCCGGACGCTCCGTGCACCGGCGAGTTGATCAGCTCGGGTGGCGGCCGCGTCGCACGAATCGCCACGATGGGTGTACCCGGCTACATCGCCGCAGACGACCTGACAATCGAGACGCTCCGTGATCATTGGGACGGCGTCGTCGCAATGGCCGGCGGTCGCGTGCAAATGAGGAGCCGGGACGAGTTGAGCTTCTTCCCGGAAGCGCCACAGTTCTGAGCAGGTCCACGAAGTCTGCGTCGGACCGATCGAGGCGCGCATCCGGCATCGTTCGGGGCGCAGCGATCGACGTCACGCCGTTGCGCGAATCTCCGCCGTTCAAACGTCTGTTCATCGGGCAGACGGTATCGGTCATCGGTAGTCAGGTCACCCAGGTGGGTGTCGCCCTGCAGGTCTACGCAATCACTCATTCGTCGCTGTACGTCGGCCTCGTCGGTGTGGTCGGCCTCGGGCCGCTGATCATCTTCGGCCTGTACGGGGGCGCGATCGCCGATGCGGTCGACCGTCGCCGCCTCGTGTTTTTCACATCGATCGGCATGATGGCGATCAGCGTGGTGCTGCTGGTGCAAGCGGCGCTGCACCTCGACAACATCGGTCTGCTGTTCGGTTGCGTCGCCGTCCAGGCGGCGTTCGTCGCCGTCGACTCACCGACCCGCCGCGCAATCCTTCCCCAACTGGTTCGCGCCGATCTGCTCCCGGCGGCGAACACGATCAGCATGGGTGGCTTTCAGGTCGGCGTGATCGTGGGGCCGATGGTGGCGGGCCTCGCAGTCGGCGCCGGCGGGTTCTCGTGGGCCTACGCGATCGACGTGGTCTCGTTCATCGGGGCGCTGTACGGGGCGCTCGGGCTACCCGCGCTGAAGCCGGCGCTCGATGCAGTACCGGCTGGAATTCGCTCCGTCGTCGAGGGGTTACGTTTCATCGGCCGACGCAAGATCATCATGATGACGTTCCTGATGGACATCATCGCAATGGTCTTCGGGATGCCAAGGGCCCTGTTCCCCGCCTTGGCCGAGCGGCTCTACCATGGCGGCGCAGGGACGGCCGGACTGCTGTATTCCGCACCAGCCGTCGGCGCGCTGATCGCCACGCTTGTCGGTGGGGCGATCAGCAGAGTGCATCGGCAAGGCCTCGGTGTTGTCGTCGCGATCACCATCTGGGGAGGAGCGATCACCGTCTTCGGTCTGGTGTCCACTCTCTGGGTCGGTCTGTTGATGCTGGGAATCGCCGGCGCGTTCGACACGGTGAGTGCCGTCTACCGGTCGACGATGCTGCAGGTGGCCACACCGGCGAGCATGCAGGGGCGGCTGCAGGGGGTGTTCATCGTCGTTGTCAACGGCGGGCCACGCCTCGGCGATCTGGAAGCTGGTGTTGCCGCATCCGTGAGTCCCCAGTTCGCGGTGGTCTCCGGCGGTCTGGCATGCATCGTCGGCATCGCGATCTGCATCGTCCTCGTGCCGGCTTTCATCCGCTACGACTCTCGTCAGGCAATCGCCGACCTCGCTCGACAAACCTGACTCGGTGTCGTATTGCTGTACCGTTCAGCACAACGACACCGAGTCAGCCGGGTCGGTCTGTCGACTCGACTTCGGCCTTGATCCGCTCGAGCGTCTGCCGCAGAACCGGGCGACGTCGTCGAGCAGCACGGTCCACCCGCTGTCATCTGTGGGGCAGACAGCGTCAACATGAACGCCGTGTCCACCAACAGATGCTCAGCGGCAAGATCGTGGCCCTTCTGGAGGTCGTTGCGAAACCTTTCGGCGGTCGGCTCGAGAACAGCGAAGGCTTCGGTGTCGGTCTGCTCCGCTGTGGCATCGGTGCGCCCCGGCGTGAAAGGAAACTTGACGTCGTGGCCGCCCTGTTTCGCCGCTCGTTCGACTGCAGCGCAGCCGCCCAGGATGATCAGGTCGGCCAGCGAAACCAAGGTGCCGGTGGTCCGGGAACCGTTGAAGTCCTGTTGGATGCGCTCGAGCATTGCCAGCACCAGCGAGAGGCCGACGTCACATTGACGTCCCACTCGATCTGCGGCGAAAGCCGCACCCGCGCACCATTGGCGCCACCGCGCTTGTCCGTGTCACGGTAGGTCGACGCAGAAGCCAACGCAGCCGAGACGGGCTGTGCGGTGGACAGTCCGGAGTCGAGGATCGTGCCCTTCAGAGCAGCGATGTCGGACGCATCGATCAGATCATGGGTCACCGCCGGAACACGGTCCTGCCAGACCAGCTCCTCGGCGGAGAACCCACGGTCCGAGATAGCGCGCGATGGGTCCCATGTCGCGGTGCAGCAACTTGTACCACGCCCGGGTGAACACGTCGGCGAAGTCGTCGGGATTGTCGAAGAATCGCTTCAAGATCTCTTTGTAGACGGGATCGACGATCATTGCGATGTCGGTCCTCGCCATCATCGGAGCGTGGCGCTTCGACGGATCGTGAGCGTCCGGAACAGTGCATTGCCCTGCGCCTCAGGATTCTTCGGGGTCCATTGCTGCGCGCCGGCGGGGCTCTTCGTCAGCTCCCACTCGTAGCCGAACAGGTTCTCGAAGTAGCCGTTTTCCCAGTGAATCGGGTCGTTGGCCCATGCGCCTTCCAAACCACTCGTAATCGTGTCGTCGCCCCTTGCCGGCCGAAACTGCCAATCCAGCCGAGACCCTGCTCGGCGATGCCAGCACCCTCGGGCTCGCGACCCACGTACTTGTCCGGATCAGCTGCGCCGTGGCTTTTGCCGAAGGTGTGCCCACCAGCGATAAGGGCGACCGTCTCCTCGTCGTTCATCGCCATCCAGCCGAACGTCTCCCGGATGTCGCGTGCCGACGCAGCGCTGATCTTCGAGCCACACGTGCTCTGGGCCCCGGTAGACGTCCTCCTCGGGCGCCCAGATGTTGGGCCGGCCGCCGCCGAAACCGAACGTCTTGAAGCCCATGGTCTCCAGGGCGCGATTGCCCGTGAAGAACAGCAGGTCTGCCCACGAGATCTTCTGTCCGTACTTCTGCTTGATCGGCCGTAGCAGCCGGCGAGCCTTGTCGAGGTTGGCATTGTCCGGCCAGCTGTTGAGAGGGGCGAAGCGCTGCGTACCACTGCCACCGCCGCCACGACCGTCCGCGATTCGGTAGATTGTTTCTGACTTCGAAACTGTCGTTTTCGATGGATGGCGCCGCCGACGGATGCGATCAGCAGGCACCACAGCTCTCGGTGTGAGGCCCGTCGATCTCCTCAGCACCTCGCCGATATGACCAGCCGGCTGATCCGAACACTATGTTCAGAATTCCCTGAAAGGCAAGGTCCTCGTCGATGGGACACTGCTCAGCTGAACCCCGTGGGTACGTTGGGGTCCTGTGAGACAATGAGTGCAACATGTCGAAACAACCCGCTGTCGCCATTCCGACGACACGGGCCACCTTGCTTCAACGTGGAGTCCGGTTGGAGTACACCACCCTCGGCGATCGTTTTTACGGCCTCGAGGAAGGCAAAGCCATCGTCCGTGGTCTCGAGGAATCGCACTGATGTCGCAGCAGAAACGGCTCGGCCTCATCCTTGGACTGAACGTGCTGATGATCGCCGGGCTGCTGGTCGTTGGCCTTGCCGCGCACTCGCTCGGAGTCTTGGCAGCTGGTGGCGACTACGCCGCGGACTCAGTTGCGATCCTGCTCGGGATCATGGCAATCCAGATCGCCAAGCATCCCCATGGCCACCCGAAGGCCACGACGTACGTCGCACTGGTCAACTCAGTTGTGCTGCTGGTCGTAACGACGTTCGTGATCGTCGGCGGGGTGCGACGCCTGGTGACCCACACCCCGGAAATTCATGGGTTGGGCGTACTCATCGTCAGCCTGGTGGCAATGACCTCGATGATCCTGGCAGCGTTCATCCTTGGAAGAGACGCCGGCAGCGAAGACCTGCACATGCGCTCCGTGCTGCTCGACACCGTCGGCGACGCAGTCGCTGCGGCGGGCGTCGCCGTATCCGGTGGGATCATCGCCGTCACAGGCCGGCTGTACTGGCTCGACTCGGCCGTGGCGGTTCTGATCGGCATCGTGATCGGGTTCGGCGCGCTCAAGCTGTCGATGGAAGTCACAAAGGCCCTCCGGAGAAGCGCGGGTGTGACTTCAGACGACAGTTGAGCAACGTGTCGGCGAGCGGGCAGGCAGGGGCCGTCGAGCAATGCCATGCGCCGCACCTCAGGCTCCGCGCTTGCGTCGAGCCATCCGTCGGCACCGGCGATGAGAAGATCGAGCGGTTTGCTGCCAGGCGTCGCCGCTGCACTGCAATGATGGCGTGTGGCCGAAACAGTGGAAGACCGAGTACGCGCGATCTGCATGTCCATGACCGATGTGACCGAGAAACTCAGTCACGGCACGCCCGCGTTCTTCGTACGGAAGCAGTTCGTGACGCTGTGGCCGGATGGTCATCACGAGCACCGGTTTCCTCATCTGTGGTGTGCTGCGCCGACCGGGGCCCAGGACGAACTCGTCGATATCGAGCCGGAACGCTTCTTCCGGCCACCCTACGTAGGTGGCCGCGGGTGGCTCGGCGTACGACTCGACGGCGACATCGATTGGGGTGAAGTCGCGGCTGTCTGCAAAGACGCCTACCGCACGGTGGCCCCGACAAAGCTGGTCGCAAGATTGGACGCCGCTGAGGCCTGACCGGGCGGCACGAACGACCGTCGCCGACGCGGACCGCGTCACCCCAACGGTCGACGAACTGTTGCGCGAGGAGAAATCCCCGGTGTCGACGGGTCCGACGTCGGTGCGCCGGTGTTGATGCGGACTCGGAGCAGTTTGGTGGAGTTGAGGAAGACGAGGAGGTCAGGTCCGAGGTGGATGATCGCCGCTTGGACGGGTCCGATGAGGCCGAGCAGGGCAGCGGTGATGCCGAGAACGTGGACGACGCCGACGCCGACGAACAGGTTCTCTTTGATGGTCCGGTAGGCGCGGCGGGCGACGGCGCGGGCGAACACGATCCGGGAAAGGTCGTTGGTGAGGAGTGCGATGTCGGCTGCTTCGAGGGCGGCTTGGGTTCCACCGACGGCCATCGCGATGCCGACATCGGCGGTCGCGAGCGCTGGGGCGTCGTTGATGCCATCGCCGACCATGGCGACGCGATGACCCTCTCGTTGCATGGTGTGGATGGCGTCGACCTTGTGCTCGGGGAGCAGGTCGGCGAAGACTTCGTCGATGCCGAGTTCGGTGGCGATCTTGTGCGCGGCAGCGGCGTTGTCGCCGGTGAGCATCGCGACCCGTCTGATGCCGGTCCTGCGCAGCTGGGTGATCGTGTCGCGTGCACCGGGGCGGATTTGGTCGGCGAAGTGGATCGCGGCAGCGACGGTGCCGTCGATTGCGACCCACGCCACCGTCGCGTCTGGCTCGTGCGCGGGGGTGGCGATGTTGTTGTCGCTGAGCAGGCGTTCATTTCCGACGACGATCAATCGCCCGCTGACGGTTGCTGCGACGCCTTGACCGTCGAGGGTCTCGAATGCGGTCGGTTCCGGCACGTCGATACCGGCGGCTGCGGCGTGATCGACGACTGCTTTGGCGAGGGGGTGCGCCGAGCGTCGATCAGCTGCTGCAGCGAAGGTGGCGATGTCGACGTCTGTGTAGGCGGGATCGAAGACGGTGATCATGTCCACTTCGGGTTGACCGATGGTCAGGGTGCCGGTCTTGTCGAACACGATCGTGTCGACCTGGGCGAGGGCTTCGAGGTGCAGGCCGCCCTTAATGAGGATCCCGCTGCGCGCTGCGCGTGCAATGGCGGCGATCATCACCATCGGCGTCGCCAAACCGAGCTCGGCGGGCGAGGTGAAGATCATCAACGTGACGACCTTGCGGACGTCGCGGGTGGCGATGAAGACGATCGCCAAGAACACGACCACGACCGGGATCAACCAAGCTGCGACCGTGTCAGCCAAACGCTGGATCGGAGCTTGAGCTGCTTCGGCGTCTTCGACCAAGCTCACGATCCGAGCGAAGGTGGTGTCGTTGCCGGCACGTTCGGTGCATACATCCAGAGCACCGGCTCGCAGGATCGTGCCGGCGAACACGGTCGAGTCCTGTGCTTTGTCTTTCGGCGTCGGTTCGCCGGTGATCGAGGCTTCATCCACCGCACCGTTGCCACCGACAACGAGACCATCGACCGGCAACTGCTCGCCGGCCCGAACCAGGATCACGTCGCCGGGACGGATGGCCTCGATGTCGAGCACACGTTCGCCGTCAGCGTCGCGCAATCTGGCGGTCTTCGGCACAGAGCCGATCAACCCTTTGATCGACGCGCGCGCCCGTTCGGTATTGAGATCAGCGATGAATTCAGCGAACAGGATGATCGTCATCAACACCGCTCCGGCGATTGCTTCACCGCCGATCACAGCGAAGATCGTCGCGAAGGTCACGAAAATTTCGGTGCCGACCTTGTGTTCGTGGACGAGGTCGATCACGCCGGTCTTGGCCAGCGGATACAACCCAACGGCGACTGTCGCCCACAACGCTCCGAGCGGCGCCCAGTGCCGCGCATAGACGAGCACGAATACACCGACGACCACGATTCGGGCGACTTCGATCCAACGGCCACGATTCATCACTGCACCGAACCCGACGTTCGATGGACGGCCTTCGCGATTCGCAGACGTGCCAATATCGGTTTCGGTCGGGTCGGCGGTCATCCAGCGGCCTTCGATGTCGCAGTGGTCGGCATGTGACCGGCGCCGATGATGTGATCGGCGTGGAACAAAGCCTCCGTTGTCAGCCGCTCGAGATGGTCGTTCTCGACCACGTAGAACACGCGTGTTCCGTCCCGACGGGTTCGCACCAATTTTGCCAGACGCAACTTGGCCAGATGCTGCGACACCGTCGACGCCGGAGAGTCGACGTGCGCTGCGAGTTCGTTCACCGAATGCTCCCCATGCAGCAACGCCCACAGGATCCGCAATCGCGTCGGGTCCGACAACATCTTCAACGTCGCCGCAGCAGCAGCGAACTGATCATCCGACGGATCCAATGTTATCTGCGTAGTCACGCGGATAAAGCTACAGACACCAGGCGGCTTCACCCAACCACGGGCCATGGTCCGTCGGCTCTCGAACTGCGTTCTTCACACGGACAGAATCGCTTCGTGAGCGCCCTCGGTGGCCACTCCCCGCTTTCGCGCGGTCAACCCCGTCAGACTCGTGCACGATCAGGGTCAGCAGCGATGTCCGGAATTTCCGACAGCCGAGCGGCACGCCGTCTACGCCGTCTGGTCAGCGCTGGATAGGTGGAAGCAGTCAACGCCCCAGAGATCGCTCCAACCGCAGTTCCGCTCGCCCACGAACCGGTGGCCACCCAGATCGCGCCGACCACCATCGCCGTCTCGATCACCACCAACGCAACGAACACCACGATGCGACGAGGCGAGATCCTGTTGGCGATGGTCATGATGATCGCATCGTGGACCGTACAAGCGCTGCGCAACAGAGGCATTCGTCCTTTCGCGACGTTCTGTCGATGAACGTTGCGGGGCGCGGTGCGTTTCCGTGGGTGTGCCGAGGAGTCGACAGTCGTTGCCAGATCGCCCGGTTCCCACCCGGGCTACACGACGTTGAGCGCTGAATTCCGTTGACCGCGGAAAGGGGAGGCGCCCTGGGCGATGACCTCAGGGCAGGTGCGCCGATCAGGCGGGCGCACGTCGTGACCGCGTGAACGTCGACGTTCGGATTGTCAGCGGTGCTCTGGAACAGGCAGTCCAAATCGATTCTCGAGGGCACGAACTTCGGGGAGGCCGATGAGATCGAGGAAGTCGTCGAATGCCGGGAGCCGCTCGACGACCGTCACCGGGGTACCATCGCGTCGAAGTTCGGTGAGTGCGTTCTGCATCGCCTGTGTCGCAGCGAGCAACGTGGTGATCGGCATGATGACGAGTGCGAAGCCGAGCTCGGCCAATCGCTCGTACGGCAGGGGCGGCGTCTTGCCGCCCTCGGCCCAGTTGAAGACGAGCTGTTCATCGGCGAGCTCTCTGGCGACGATCTCGATCTCGTCCACGCTCTGCAGCGCTTCGACGAACAGCAGGTCCGCTCCCGCTGATCGATAGGCGCGAGCGCGAGCGAGCGCTGCGTCGAGTCCCTCCATCGCGCGTGCGTCGGTGCGGGCGATGATGACCAGATCCGGGTCGCGGCGCGCCGCGACAGCAGCACGGATCTTGCCCTCCATCTCGTCGCACGGCACGACGAGCTTGCCCTCCATGTGACCACAGCGCTTCGGCAGAATCTGGTCCTCGATGTGCAGTCCGGCGACGCCTGCCTGCTCGTATTCCTGCACCGTCCGCACGACGTTGATCGCGTTGCCGTATCCGGTGTCGGCATCGGCGATCAACGGCACGTCGATCGCCTGAACGAGACGACGAACGCTGCCCGCCATCTCTGCTCCGCCGAGCAGCCCGACGTCTGGCCGACCGAGCATCGAGGCAGTGGTGCCGAACCCGGTCATGTAGGCGCAGTCGAAGCCGGCCTGCTCGATCAAGCGCGCTGAAAGAGCGTCGTACGCACCGGGAGCGAGCACTGGCGCTCCACCGACGAGCAAGGATCGCAGACGTGCGGGTGCGCTGCGTGGGGAGGGCGTCGAACGAACGAGATCAGCCATGACACATCATTTCTCGAACCCGTCCACATTCCGCAACTACCCGGGGGTTCGTGGCTGGCCGACAGGTGTGATTTGAGGGACCGCCCGTTGGTATACGCTCCGACGCAAAGCGGGATGCAGGGTTGGCTGTCGGTCCCTGCACCGTCGCCCTGGGCACGCGCCACATCCAACGTCGTCGTGGCCACGGCTGGAGCCGAACTTGCCGGTACCAGCGGCATCCCCGGCTACGGACCCAGTACATACAGCGTCGGCGCAGGTCAAGACATCGGACAACTGCATCTGCAGCGCTGGGCAGGCGTGCAAATCCCGATCCATGCCGCCAACGATCCGGATCTGGTCTTCGTCCCTCTGCGCAGCCTCTCCGCCGACACTGTGGTCACCGCGGTCGCCGGCGGCAGCTACCTCACGGATCAGGCTCGGGCACAAAGTCTCGGGAGCGATCAATGGGGAATGATGAACGAATCCGGGAACTACCCGGGTCAACCGTGGTTGTGCGGATACACCCCTCTGGTCCCCGGTGTCACCGTTGTCGACCTCAGGGAACGCCGATGCGTTGATCTGGGGTTTGATGGCCATGATCAGCCTCGCCCTGATTCTGCTGCCATGGATCCCAGGACTCCGCAAGGTCCCCCACGTACTCGTGTTCACCGTTTGATCTGGCGCGGTGCTCAGGCAGCCAAACCCTCCCGCCAGCGCAATGCACGCTCCTCGAGCCGACAGGAATAGTCCGCTGCCGCAAGGCGGCCCAAGCCTTTCGGGCTCAGGGCAGATCTTGAATCCACCAGCGCCAATACGAACAATCGTGCAGCGACCGGACGGCCCCTCGCACACGCACCATCGCGCCAAGGTCACGATAAGGCACCCACAGACTGCGGTAGTTGCCTCCGACGATCTTTGCCCACAGCACGCTTCCCGTGTCGTTGTATCGACCCTTGGTCAAACACGACACCTCGAGTGCCGCTCCGGCCTGGACGGACGCGATCGGTTCGCCGGACGCCGGATCACCGGTGAGGGGAGGCGACGATTCGATCTCCAATGCGGAAACCGTCGCCTGGCTGAGTGCGCTTCCGTCGTAGACGAACTGCGCCGTACCGGGGTCGGCAGCGCGTTGCACAGCGACGAAACCAACGACAGTGAGCAGTGCCACAGCGCTTGCGGATGCGACGATCCGGGCACGAACGTCTGCGGCCCCTGCGACCAATCGAAAAGTGGCCCACAGAACAATCGGGATCGACACGAACGCAAGCAGAGTCGGCGCCCCAGCAAGGGACGCACCGGAGACGACGACAACGTTGATCAAGCTGCTGCAGCCATCACAGTGCCTCTGTCGGATTCCGGAGCGCAGTCAAACCTCAGCCATCCCCTCGAGTTGATCACCGCTGCGCTGCCAACCGGGCCATCTTCGTCGAAGATCGTATGACTTCGTTGTCATCTCTCGTCAACTCTGAGCCGTGTCGATGTCGTTGCATGCGATTGCCCATTCCGATGCCCGAACGATCCCTGGACGAGACATCGGATCGGTTTGCTGCCTGCCCGACGCGCCAGCGACCTCGTGGGGCAATGTCCCTCGGCGACTCATTGATCGGCACGATCGGGGACGGTCTCGTGCGGATCTCCGACTCTTGCTCAAGTTCTCGTCTGGATTGCCGAAGAAATTGAGTGGTTCCAACAGTTCAGGGCGACATGGGTGCTGACGTTGGTGCCGAAGTCTGCGCGAAACGCCTGTCGGCACGACGTTCCGGAAAGTGGCCGAGCTCGACTCGCAGCACTGCCTCTCGGGCGGCTGAGCATCCGTGACAGCGAAAACTGATCACCTGGAAGTGCGTTTGTGGTCACTGCAGACCTACGTAGTCACGCTGACTGCGCTGGCGATTGCCGGCCTCGGTGCGACGGTGTGGCGGTTCGGCTCACGCCCGGTGGGAAACCGATTCCCTGAATTGGCGATGTTCGTGATGCTCGTGATCATCTGCGAGATCAAGCCGATCCTGGTCTCGAGCTCGAGCGGGCTCAAAGAGGTCGTCGCTTCGACAACCTTTGCGTTTGCGATCTTCCTTGCGTTCGGTCCGGTCCTTGCCATTTGCGCCCAGGCAGCCGCATCGCTGGTGGGAGACCTCGTTGCGAAGAAGTCACCGCTGAAGATGGTTTTCAATGTCGTCCAGTACGGGATGGCGTGGGTCCTCGCGGCGGGTTGCCTCGTTGCGTTCGACGAACAACGAATATGGTCCGGCGGGACTCTGAACTGGCGTTGGAACCTGGCTGTGCTTGCAGCCGGCATTGCCTATTTCGTTGCCAACAACTCGCTCGTGGCGATCGCCATCGCGCTCAGCAGCCGAGGCCATGTGTGGCCGGTGATCCGCGCAACGATCATCGACGAAGCTCTCTCTGACTGCGTCCTGCTGGCCTTGTCGCCGATCGTCATCATCGTCGCCGACCGAAACCTTGTACTCCTGCCGCTCCTGCTTCTCCCGGTGTTCGCTGTGTACAAGAGTGCCTCCATCTCCGCTGAGAAGGACCATCAAGCGACGCACGATCTCCTCACAGAACTGCCCAACAGACTGAGTTTCGCCGAAAGTCTGCAACGCCGACTGTCGCAGCCGAAGCTCAGGCCCTATAAGGCTGCGGTATTGCTCCTCGACCTGGACAGATTCAAGGAAGTCAACGACACGCTCGGTCATCACGCGGGCGACCAACTCCTGGCCCTGATCGGCCCACGGATTGTCGACGTGCTGCCTCCGGACAGCATCGTCGCGCGCCTCGGCGGAGATGAGTTCGCGGTACTCCTTCCGAAAATTCCGGATGAGCACGAAGTGGTCGAAATTGCCTCACGGGTCGCCCGGGCCCTCGACGAGCCGTTCAGGATCGACGATTTCAACTTGGAGGTCGAAGCCAGCATCGGGATCGCCCTGTGCCCGGACCACGGACAAACGGCGGACATCCTGATGAAGCACGCCGACATCGCGATGTATGCCGCGAAGGGACGCCACAGCGTCGTCGAACTCTACGATTCGGCCCACGATCATCACAGCACAGAACGATTGCGGCTCGTCAGCGAACTACGCCGCGCGATCGCCGACGGAGAAATCGTCGTCTTCTACCAACCCAAGCTGGACTTGGCCAGTGGGAGAGTCCGTGGCGTCGAAGCACTTGTCCGCTGGATCCATCCCCAGCACGGTCTGATTCCACCGTCGGATTTCGTTCCGGTCGCCGAACACACCGGGCTGATTCGGCCATTGACTTCTCACGTTCTCGACACAGCGGTCGAACAAGCATCGGTCTGGCGCGCTCGCGGATTCGATTTGGCCGTTGCCGTCAACCTCTCGGCACGCAGCCTCCATGACGGCGCCATCGTCCATGACGTCGCAACCAGCCTCTCGACTCACGAGTTGCCAGCGGCCCTGCTCCAACTCGAGATCACGGAGAGTTCGATCATGGCTGATCCAGCCCGTGCTCGGCGGATACTCGACCAGCTCGACGAGATGGGGGTGAACATCTCCATCGACGATTTCGGAACGGGCTACTCCTCCCTCGCCTACCTGCAGCAACTCCCTGTCAGCGAGATCAAGATCGATCGATCGTTCGTCACCAACGTGCTCGAGAGCCCGGCCGATCAGGTGATCGTGCGTTCGACAGTCGATCTCGCACGAAATCTCGGCCTGGTTTCCACGGCCGAAGGTGTCGAGAGCGCAGCCGCACTTCGCTGGCTGCGCGAGGTCGGCTGCGGGAACGCCCAGGGCTACCACATCGCTCGACCAATGCCAGCGCACGCTGTCACACAATGGCTGAGCGACCGACACGAACATGCGCGCGTGACACGGTCCGCTCCGTCACTGCTCGCACTTGTGGGTGAAGCCAGCGGCGAATCCAGCTGAGAGCGCCGGGATCTCGCACTGACGGAGTTCGGGATGGCACACTGGAAGGCGTGACACCGAACGTGACCCCGCTGGACGACCTTTCATGCGGTTGGACCGAGAGACGCTTGGCCGCTGACTGATGCTGATCGCGGTCGTTGCGCTGGCCATTGCGGTACTGGTCCCAGCCGCACGCGGGAAACTGAGCAACCTCGGACGTCTCCGCCTGCGTGGGGTTTGGATTGTCTGCGCCGCGCTCGGCGTCCAGACCATCGCCCTCGTTGTCGCCAAGGTGCCGCAGGGGGCCGCTCGGGCCGTGCATATCGCAACCTACGTGGCGATCCTGGCGTTCATCGTTGCGAACCGGCGTATCGCTTGGATATGGGTGCTCGCGATCGGAACGGCCCTGAATTTCGTTGTGATCTCGGCGAACGGTGGCGTCATGCCGGCATCACATCATGCGTTGCAGGTTGCGGGACTGAGCAACGAAGCTGGATTTCACAATTCGTCGTTCAACGCTCACCCGCATCTCGGCGTATTGGGCGACATTTTCGCCACGCCGCCGTCACTCCCGCTCGCCAACGTCTTCAGCGTGGGCGACGTCATCCTTCTTGTCGGTCTCGCGATGGTCATCGTCGCCATCAGCCGTACACCGCCCGCCACAGAGTCGACCTACATGAGACCACGACACGAAGAGATCAGGACGTCAACGCACGACCGGTAGAGCACCGGCTCGGACCTCGATTCGAAGCAGGGCAGAAAAAGGCAACAGCCCGGACCTCGGCGAGGTCCGGGCTGATCAGATTTCAGGCCCACTTCACTCCTGCACCGGCGGTCACCACGAGGGCAACCAACGAAAGAACCGGGACGAGACGCGCTGCGTTTCTCTTCAGCTTGTTCATCTTCATAACATCACCTCCCCTTCGATCTTGCACGAGCACGGACGGTGGCTCGGGGGGAACACTACTTGACAAATGCTTAATAATCCAGAGAAAATCTTGAGAAACGACGAAAGCCCCAACGGGAGCGATTTCTCGCGGCCGGCGCGCCGACTTCCAGGCGTCGATGTGCATGGCTCTCATCGATGCCGCGCTGTCGTGGACGACGACCGCGCTCCGGCTCGGACCGTGTTCGATCCGTCGATGAAGCTATGTCCCTTCCGCCCCGAGAACCCAAGGAGATCCTGTGCCCGACGCACTCGTCGAACGTGATGGTCAGATCGTGGTCATCACGATGAACCGGCCGCATCGCAAGAACGCGTTGAGCGGTGCAATGTTGATCCGGATGTACGACGCCATGGTCGATGCATCGAACGACCCCGGCGTGCGGTGCATCATCCTGACGGGCGCCGCCGGAGACTTCACGTCCGGTGCCGACCTGCGCGCGATGTCGGGCGACGGTGGCGACCTCGATCCGGAGGTCGATGTGCCGGCTCGCATGGCCGACGACCCGGGCATCCACTGGAAGGGCCTGCTCCGCCACTACCGGCCGACGAAGCCTCTGATCGCTGCGGTGGAAGGAGTCGCGATCGCCGGCGGCACCGAGCTGCTGCAGGGCACAGACATTCGTGTCGCAGGTGAGTCGGCGCGTTTCGGCGTCAGCGAGGTTCGCTGGTCGCTGTACCCGATGGCTGGCTCGGCGGTCCGCCTCAGGAGACAGATTCCGTACACGATCGCGGCCGAAATCTTGCTCACGGGCAAGCACATCACCGCCGCCCAAGCGCTGCAGTACGGCCTGATCGGCTCGGTCGTTCCAGACGGTCAAGCTCTGCACGCAGCAAAGGCGATCGCAGCCGACATCTGCGCGGCGGGTCCGCTCGCTGTGGAGGCTGTCCTCAAGACACTGCACGACACTGACGGCATGACCGAAGCGGAGGCCCTCGACTATGAGTTCGAGTACGGGCAAGCCGTGTTCAGGACCAACGACGCGAAGGAAGGTCCGCGCGCGTTCGCCGAGAAGCGAACGCCGAACTTCACCCGTACCTGAGCGTTGGGCCGGGGCCCCTGTGCGCCGACGAGTGCCGACGAACCAGACGTCGGATTGTGGTCAACATGTTCGACTGATTCGCTTTCTGATCGGGCGACCTTCCGGGTCGTTCACCAAGCGGTACATCAATCGGGCCGGTACCGCCTCGAACGGTCCGACGGGTTGCGGGGTGTGCATGCGGAGACGACCTGTCGGACGCGCGATGGTGCGGCCGGTCGCGTCGCGCGCGGCAGCAGCCGCGCTCCATCGCCGAGCCCGCCTGGGTCCTCGGGTCGATGGACGTCGAGCGTGCTGTCGGGCACAGCGCACGACAGTTCTGAATCGTGCGTCCAGGACCGCCGGTTGAAGTTGTCGGACCCGACGGTCATCCAGACGTCGTCGATGATGCAGATCTTGGCATGGACATAGATCGGCAATCGGTCCCTGTCGAGGTCGTAGACGGCAAATCGGTGTTCTCCGAATTCACGGAGCTCACGAAGTGCTGCGATTTGAGCGACCCGATTCGGTGGCCCCGAGAATCGGCCGTCCTCGTCCGGGAACTTCGGAACGACGACGACGATCTTCAGGTCGGTCTGGTTTGCTGGAGGATCTCGTGGAGACGGGCGAAGTAGTTGCGCCCGTGCTGGACAGAAGCCAATCGGAGCACGGTCGAGCCGATCCGCTTGATGCATCACTCAGCATGTATCTACGAGTGCTAGCACGATCCCGACGCTCCACAACACCGCGATGCCGGCAACGAGGCCGATCAACATGAGTATCAATCCGGCTGTGATCATGGCGATATAAGTACCCACCGACGACATGTCCACACCTGCAAGACGTCATGCGATCTCTCGCTCTCGCCTAGACCGATCACTCGGTCGGTGGCGCCGAGTGCAATCGGCGAAGGTCGCGAGATTAGTGTGCAGCACTGTGTTGGCCCTCCGGTTGGACTTCCGACGTGAGTGACACGGCTCCGGCCGACCAAGGTGTCGTCGGCAACTCGCGTCTCACCGCGACCATCGGCTCGGTCCTCTTGATCGCCCTTGCAGTCGAGGGTTTCACCGTCGTCGACGTCAACGGGATGTTCGCCGTGCACGCGTTCGTCGGCATGTTTCTCGTTCCCGTCGCACTGCTCAAACTCGGGTCGACGGGATATCGCTTCGTCAAATATTACTGGCGTGATCATGCGTACAGCCAGAAGGGACCGCCGCATCCGGTGTTACGCGTGCTCGGTCCGCTCGTCGTCCTGTCCACAGTCGCACTCCTCGGTACAGGCGTGTGGTTGCTCGCCCGCAGTCCGACCAACTCGGACACGATCGTGACGCTTCATCAGGCGAGCTTCATCGTGTGGGTGTCGGTCACGACGGTGCATGTCCTCGGGCACATCGTCGAGACCTGGCGGCTGACGACCCCCGACTTCAGCAAACGGGCCTCGGCGAGGGTCGCGCACGTCGGCCTCCGACGGTCCGCTGTGGGCGTGGCGCTCATCGTCGGTATCGGCCTCGGCGCAGCGTCTCTCGGATGGAATCACGACTGGATCGCCCGGGAACAACGTCACAGAGATCCGAGCGCACGCTCGACCTGAACGTCGCGCCGCGCATATATAGGTGCAATGCTTGCATGGTGGCGGGGGCGACGAATTCGGGGCGGATCGGGCTCGATGCTCGGGTGAAGTCCTTGGTGCAACGGCTTCGTGCCGATGCGACTGCCCGCGCAGCCTTCGTCTGTGCGGCCATTGGTTCCTTGGTCGTCTACTACATGGTCGGCCGGCATCAGTGGTTCGTGCGGGATGACTGGGACTATGTGCTCGGACGCGATGACACTCTGCTTCACAGCGGTTGGCGGCACTGGATCCTCGATCCTCAGGCAGGACACTGGCTGACGGTGCCGGTCGTGCTGTTCCACTACACGACCAGCTGGTTCGGTCTCGGATCGTATTGGCCGTTTCTGATTCCGACAATGGCTGCGCACCTTGCAGCCGTGTTCCTCGTTCGTGCGCTCTGCGTCCGTGCCGGTGTCTCGGCGTGGACGACGACACTCGCGTGTTCGATGTTGCTCGTCTTCGGAGCCGGGTGGGAGAACATGATCTTCGCGATCCAGATCAGCTTCAACCTTTCACTCGTGGCGTTCTTGGCGCAGCTCGTGCTCGCCGACCACGAGGGCGATGTCGACCGGCGCGACTATCTCGCATCGGCGCTCGCGTTGATCGGTGTCGTCTCGTCCGGATTCGGTCCGATCTTCATGGTCGGCGTGTTCACCTATCTCGCCAGCCGTCGCAGATGGAAAGCTGCGCTTGTCATCGTGGCGCCTCAATCCGCCGTCTATCTGTGGTGGTCCGTGTTCTGGGAGGCCGACACCAGTTCGCCACGTGGCGACAAATGGCAGATACCCCGCTTCGTCGTCCGCGGACTCACAACCACATTCGACGGCCTTGTCAGCGTGCCGGGCTTGTCCGGTGTGGCAGCGTTGGGCTGCATCGCCGTCGTGGCCAGCCGACGCTTCGACAACCGAACCCACAGCATCTTTCTCGCGCTCGGAGCCACGGTGTCGACCATGTTCATAGCGATCGGGTTCGAGCGCGTGGGATTCGGCAGCGCGATCGCCACATCCTCGCGTTACGCCCATATCGGCGCGATGGTGACAGCTCCGATCCTGGCAATGGCTGTCGATCAGTCGTTCCGCATCTCTCGACACACTCGACACGCCGGACTCCTGATCCTTGGCGCATCTGGCCTGTTGAACCTCTCGACGCTCTACCGAATCAGTCTCGACTGGTCCCGACAGACTCGTGTACAACGAGACACGTTCAACCTCGTCGCCGGTTCCGATCTGGTCGACCAGGTCCCCGGCGATCGCATTTTCTTTCCGGAGAGTCCGGCCGTGCGATTGTCGACGCTGCCGACACTTGTCCGCTTGGGCGCTCTGCATCCTCGGACCCCGGTGACGACCGAAGAGACCGGACGAGTACGTCTCGCCCTCGGACTCAGCCCAGATCTCGGCCCGTAGACACAGGTCGAGCAGCGAAGGGGCTGCACGGACTCGCGTCTGGCAACTGCGGTACCCTTGGGCGTGGTGATCCTTGTCGGCAGCGCGCCTGTGACCTCCGTCCGAACAAGGTATGTCCGACGCATCGCACCGGCAGTCGTAACGCTCCTGCTGAGTCCCGTGGCAGTCCTGGTGGGTGGCCCTCGCAGTGCCGCAGCCAGCGGGGTGATCGCTGCGGGCGCCGTGTTGCAGGTCGCTGTGCCGGAAGCCGCCGGCGGCAAGACGGTCGTTGGTCAACTCACCGTCGACCGCGCCCTCACCGCCGGATTCGTCACTGCCTACGGGTGCGCTGACGGGCTCCCCACCAACGCCGACGGCACGATCAGCAGGTCCGACCTCAACTTCGACGGCCGTGTCTCGCCGGTTGCCTCGAACCGCCTTCTCGTCAAAGCAGACAACGACGGCAACATCTGTTTCTACACACAACAATCCGTCGCATTGGTGATCGATGTCAATGCCGTGACCTTCGACACCGGTGTCAACTCGTTCGAGAATCGGCGTACCGACACACGGGGGTCGGCGAACCCTCGCGTCGCCGCCGGCGGCGTTCTGCGCGTCGCTGTTCCGGAAGCCGCTGGCGGCAAGACCGTCGTTGGTCAACTCACCGTCGACCGCGCCGTCAACGCCGGATTCGTCACCGCGTACGGATGTGCAGACGGTCTCCCGACCAACGCCAGCGCCACGGTCAGCAGGTCCGACCTCAACTTCGACGCCCGCATCTCACCAATCGCGTCGAACCGACTGATCGTCAAAGCCGACAACGACGGCAACATCTGCGTCTCCACCCAGCAACCCGCAGCGATGATCATCGATGTCAACGGCGTGTCGGATGTGGGTATCACGTCGTTCCCCAACCACCGGACCGACACTCGCACTGCCGCAAACCCTCGCGTCGCCGCTGGCGGCGTGCTGCGCGTCGCAGTCCCTGAAGCAGTCGGCGGCAAGACCGTCGTGGGTCAGCTCACCGTCGACCGCGCCGTCAACGCCGGGTTCGTCACCGCGTACGGATGTGCAGACGGCCTGCCGACCAACAGCGACGGCACCGTCAGCAGATCCGACCTCAACTTCGACGCCCGCATCTCACCGATCGCGTCGAACCGGCTGATCGTCAAAGCCGACGACGACGGCAACATCTGCTTCTCTAGCCAGCAACCCGCAGCGATGATCATCGACATCAATGGCGTGTCCGCTGTCGGCATCAGCTCGTTTCCGAACTATCGCATCGACACCCGTACCGGACGATTGCCGACCGGTTCCTTCATCGACAACGGGGTTCCGACGTGGCCGCCCTACACAACCCTTCCACCGCTGAACGGCGTTGCTGCGCTCACCGGCTTGCCGGCGGACTCGGCGACCACCGCTCGTCCGATCTTGGCAGTCAAAATGGACAACTACGGGCAAGCTCGACCACAGTGGGCGCTCGATCAGGCCGACGCGATCATCGAGGAGAACGTAGAAGGGATCTCCCGCTTCGTTGCGCTTTTCCAGACACAACTACCGGACACAGTCGGCCCCGTCCGCTCGGCGCGAACCGCTGACCTCGACCTGCTGTCGGCGATGAACCGTCCGGTCTTTGCGTACTCGGGCGCAAATGCCGGCGTCATCGACTGGATCAACTCGGCGGCCGGTTCGGGCGTTCTCACCGACTTCACAGCACAGCACAGCCCCTGTTACAGCCGCTCATCGGACCGACCCGGCCCGCACAACCTGTTGCTCGATGCACACTGCGCAGTGCTCAATGCATCCGGCGCTGGCCCAGCGCGACCGCTCTGGCTGACGGCTTCGGCGTGGACCGCCCCCAACCACGACGGCGTGGTCACCGACACATCCTTCGCACTCGAGATGGACGGCGTTCATGTCGGGTGGACGTGGGACGGCACCTTGCGTCTGTACATGCGTTCACAGGACGGGCAGCCGCACCTCGCTGCCGATGGGGCCCAGATCTCTGCGAAGAGTGTCGTCGAGATCTCCACCCAGTACATCCCGTCGCCGGTCGATGCTCGATCACCGAATGCGATCACCGTCGGCACAGGGAGCGCTCTCGTGCATCGCAACGGCACATCGGTCGCAGTGACCTGGACACGCGCAACCGCGTACGACCCGTTCACATTCGTCGATCCAGTGACCGGCCAAACGGTCCCACTCGATGCTGGCACGACGTTCATCGAGCTCGAACGAGCCCCGTGAGTTTCAACGCTTGCAACGCAATCGCATCCGGCCACCGAACGACAGGAACAACGTGGTCAGGGTTCGAGGACGACCTTGATCGCACCCGCTGATCGGTCCCGTGCGACCGCGAACGCTTCAGCGGCCGCGTCGAGCGGGAAGCGGTGGGTGATGATCGCGTCCACGATCTCGGGACGCGTTGCCAAGAGTGTTGCGGCGACGTCGATGTCGCGCGACGGTCCGACGCGCCCGTACATGCTCGAGGGCACGAGCGACACTTCTTTCATTCCCACGCCCAGGCTGGGGATGACGAGATCGCCGTCCCAGTAGGTGGCCAGCATGACGACCGTGCCTCCACCGCAGCATCGGTCGATGGCTTGAGCCAGAGAGCACGCTGTGCCGGCAGCTTCGATGACCACGTCGTAGAGAGCACCGTTGTCGAGCTCGCCGGCGCCGAGTCGTTCAGCTGCAACGCGTTGTCGATCGTGCCGCGCTGAAATGTCGACCCTGGCTCCGGCCGCCTGAGCGGCAACGACGGCAGCGAGACCGATCGAGCCACCGCCGATGACGCCGACGCGCTGATTGCCGATGATGCCACCGCGCCGCACGCCGTGGACCGCGACTGCAAGCGGTTCTACCAAGCAGGCATCCCTCGTGGAAACTCCGTTCGGCAGGAGGACGAGCGACGATTCGGGCACCATGCATTCGTCGGCCATGCCGCCGTCACGCCCGATGCCCATGATCATCGTCGGCCCTGACACGCAGCGCTGGGTGTCGCCACCGAGGCATGCTGGACACCGACCGCAGGGCGAGATCGGCTCGATCGCGACGAGCGTGCCGTCGGCGAGTGTGCCGGCCAACTCGTGGCCCATCACGGCCGGAAGGTTCCATGGCAGCAGGTGGAGATCGGATCCGCAGATACCGGCCGATGCCACCCGTACTCGAATGCCGTCGCCGCTCACTGTTGGAACATCGACGACGACCGGCGCCCCACCCTCACACCGCACTGCACGCATGTCGTTGGACAATAGCGACCGAGTGTCAGGATCCGTCATGGGAGTCTCGACCGATGAGTTCCGCTCGCGCCCATCGTCGACACACAGACACCGAGTCATGAAAGTGAGACCGTCATGCCAAGGATCTCCGGCACCTCCATCACCACGATCCGCACGATCGCGATTCCTGCATCAGATCAGGACCGAACGCTGGCGTTCTTCATCGAGAGTCTCGGGTTCGAGCTCGGCATGGATGCCGAACTCGCCCCGGGATTCCGGTGGATCGAGGTTTCTCCCCCAGGTTCAGATGTGTCGGTGGCCATCGTCGCCTCGTCGAGCACTCTGCCCACTGGCATCGACACCGGCATTCGGTTCCTGTCCTCCAACGCCGAGGCGGATCACGCGTCGATGACGGCGAAGGGGGTCGACGTCGGCGAAGTGCTCCGATGGCCGAACGTGCCGGCGATGTTCGTGTTCCGCGACGTCGACGGCAACGTCTATTACTTGTCCGAGTCCGACACCGACGAACCGAGGAACAGGCGGTAAACGGGGTTCGCGGTGTCATCCTCGTATGGGTACGCGAGCGTTTCGAGAAACGTGCGGAGATCATCGTCTTCGTCGGCCGGAACCTGTAGACCAACCAGGACGCGACCGTCGTCAGCACCCTGATTGCGATAGTGGAACAGGCTGATGTTCCATCCCGGATGCATGCTCGCCAAAAAGCGCACCAACGCTCCAGGCCGCTCCGGGAACACAAACCGGAACAGGCGCTCGTCTTTGGCCAAGGGACTACGGCCACCCACCATGTGACGCACGTGCTCCTTGGCCAGATCGTCGTTCGTCAGATCGATCGTTGCAAAGCCGTTCGTCTCGAACAAGGCCGCGATCGCCGTCGAGTCCGATCGGTCGACTGTGGAGATGCCGACGAAGACGTGTGCCTCGGAACGACCCGAGATGCGGTAGTTGAACTCGGTCACCGATCGTGAACCAACGAGTTCGGAGAACCGCCGGAAGCTGCCGATCTCCTCGGGGATGGTGACGGCGAACAGCGACTCTCGCTCTTCGGCGCGTTCGGCCACGAATCTGAGTCGTTCGAAGTTCATGTTCGCGCCGCACGCGATCGCGATCAGCGTTTCTCCAGACGATCCGTGCTGCTCGACGTACTGCTTCAGCCCGGCAACACCGAGCGCACCCGCCGGTTCGAGGATGCTGCGGGTTTCCTGGAAGACGTCTTTGATCGCCGCGCACACCGAATCCGTGTCGACAACCACGAACTCGTCGACCAGTGCGACAACCATTCGGAACGTCTCCTCGCCCACCAACTTCACGGCTGTGCCGTCGGAGAACAGCCCGACCTCGTCCAACTGCACTCGGTGACCAGCGGCCACCGAGCGGACCATTGCGTCCGAATCATCGATCTGCACCCCGATGACTTTGATGTCGGGGCGTACCGCCTTGATGTAAGCAGCGACCCCTGAGATCAATCCGCCTCCGCCCACGGCGACGAAGACCGCATCGATCCGGCCCTGATGCTGACGAAGGATCTCCATCGCGATCGTTCCCTGTCCGGCAATGACATCGGGATCGTCGAAGGGGTGCACGAACGTCAGCCCCTGTTCGTCCGCGAGTTCGAACGCTCTGACCGAGGCATCGGTGTAGCTGTCGCCGTGCAGGACGACGATGCCACCGAGCAGTCGCACGGCGTCGACCTTGACACGCGGGGTGGTGACCGGCATCACGACCGTGGCTCGGCATCCGAGGCGTGCAGCACTCAGCGCAACCCCCTGGGCATGGTTGCCCGCCGATGCACAGATGACGCCTCGGGCGCGCTCGTCAGGTGTCAGGTTGACCATCTTGTTGTATGCGCCGCGTAGCTTGAAGCTGAACACCGACTGCGTGTCCTCGCGCTTCAAGAAGACGGTGTTGCCGAGACGGAGCGACAGCGCCGGGGCCGGTTCCAAAGCGGTCTCTGCGGCAACGTCGTAGACCCTGGCGGTGAGGATCTTCTGCAGGTAGCCGGCCAGCGATGGGCCGTGCTCGGAGTCCAGGAACACGGCGCAGCTTACGTCCCGGGCCGCCACGAGAAGCAGTGTGTCGGGTTCGGACGCCACGGCAATGATGATCAGCGGGTGAGCGGCCTACGGTCGGGGCATGCTGCGATGCCGGACCGCAAGGGTGGCCGCTGCGATCGCGACGAGCGCGGTCAGGGTCAATACTGCGTTGCCCGCTGCCCGACGGTGATCGAAGAGCACAACGAGGAACCACAGCGCGACGGTGCCAAGAGTCGTTGCCCCACATCGCTGAACCCACCGGCGCATGGTGACACGATCGTGAACCCCATTGGCCGGGCACATCGCCATCAGAGTGATGGTCGAGTGGGCGATCAACAATCCGGTCGCGGCGGCGATGGACCACGGTGTGGTCACATCTCGAACGATGGCGAGCCAGTAGACGACGATGACCGTGACCAACCCCAGTCCCACGTGGCTGTCGGGCTTCAGCGTCGCAGCCAGAGCGAGCAGTGAGACCGCGATGATGACGCCGGTCGGGTTGTGATGCAGCGCCGCCAGCGACGCTGACAGACATGCGATGACCGAGGCGCCGATCGTCACAACTGCCAGGATCCATCTCTGCGCGTCCGCCGAGCGAACGCGATCGAGACGTTGTTGCGCCGAAAGCTGGCTCATCGACTGTTCATGCGGGGAGCCGATGCGCGACGCGCAACATCACGGAGAAAGAGGTCCAGGCTGCCGGGACCCTGCCAACGCACGACCGGGACGCCGACCTCCTGGACGATGCGGATCTCCCGACTTCTCTCGAGCAGTCGGATCCGCCACGCGATCGCCGTGATCTCGTCCTCGGACTCGACGACGTCCTCGGCAAGGGTGTCCACCACCAGAACCATCACACCGCGGCGCGCCAACGCCACCGCTCGCTCGAGCGCCGTTGTGGACACGAGCGGCGACAGCATGATGACCAACGCCTCGGCCGGCGTCGTCAACCGACCCCGACCGACGAGGCCTCGCGGATTCGTTCCGGGCTGGATGGCCGCAAGAGTGTCGAGTACGCGTCGCAGATGCGCTCGACCGGTTGCCGACGGGAGATCGCGCGAGCGCGACGAACCGAGAACACGCAATGTCACACGATCGCCGCGATTCAAGTAGTGCTCGGCGATCGCACCAGCGGCGCGAACGGCGATGTCGATGCTCGACGCGGTGCCATCGACTCCCTCACTGACACCGAGGTCGTCTGTCGCGTCGACCTCGAGTACCACATGAGTGTCCTGATCCGCCCAGGTTGACGTGACGTGCAGGCTGCCCGCACGCAACGACCTCGGCCAATTGATCCGACGCATCCTGTCGCCGCTCTGAAACGGGCGGATACCGGCGAATTCGCTGCCGTCACCGGGTCGGGCCGAACGGTCGAGGCCGACGAGACCGTTCGACCGGCGGATCGACGCCTTCGAGTCGAACGTGGCCGGGAGTGGCAGGCTGATCAGCTGCGCTGGTTGGGTGCGGTGCGACCAACGGAACGCACCCCACGAACTGTTCGCCGTGACGGTGATCCGTTCGACCGTGCGGTGGCGACAACGGAGTCGATGGCGTCCGCGCTGTCGAACGTGCCGTGCCACGTGGTGGCTCCCCCCTCTCGTACGGTCGAATCGGTGAGTTGTGAAGTGAACGACGGTGCTTGCGACGGCCTGGTCACGACTGACCATGCACTGACAATCGCCAGAGGAGCCACCAGAACAAGCAGGTCGGGCCGCCGCCACAGCACCGCTGCGACCACCATCACGATGGACGCGAACACGACGCGGAAGTGAGCCAGCGTCGGTCGCCACGCCGCTGTCGTTTCTGCCGGCATTCCGCCACTCGCACGTCTCATCGAGGAAGGTCTCGGGGCAACGGTCGCCGCTCGATTCGAGTGTTGCGGGAGTCGGGACAGACGAGACCACCGCTTCCACGACCGACGCACCAGAGGCCTTGCTCATCCACAGTTCAGGCTTGACCGTGATGCGATGAGCGAGAACCGGTTCAGCCACCAGTTTGACGTCTTCGGGGGTGACGTAGTCACGTCCCGCAACGACCGCGTACGCACGTGATGTCAGCAGCAATGCCAGCGCTCCGCGCGGCGATGAACCCATCATGACGTGCGGGTGGGTTCGGGTGGCTGTCGCCAGAGCAACGCAGTAACGGCCGATGCTCTCATCGACGTCGACTCGTTCGACTGCTGCCTGCATGGCCAGCAACATCGTTGCGTCCGTGACCTGACGCAATGTCTGCTCCTCGTGCTGACGGACCATCCGCCGCCGCAGCACATCCCATTCTTCATCGACGGTCGGATAGCCGAAACTGATCCGCAACATGAACCGGTCGAGCTGAGCCTCCGGGAGCGGGTAGGTGCCCTCGTACTCGACCGGGTTCGCGGTGGCGATCACGTGAAAGGGCGACTCGAGCGCGAACGTCTCACCCTCCACCGTGATCTGACGCTCCTGCATTGCCTCGAGCAAGGCCGACTGCGTCTTCGGTGGGGTCCGGTTGATCTCATCGGCGAGGAGGAGTCCCGTGAACAGAGGCCCCCGACGGAAGGAGAACTCTCCGACACGCTGGTCATAGACGAACGAGCGGGTGAGGTCGGCCGGGAGCAGGTCCGGCGTGAACTGAGCCCGAGCGAAACGGAGGCCCAAGGTCTGTGCGAACGATCGCGCAGCGAGCGTCTTGCCGAGTCCCGGGAAATCCTCGATCAGCACGTGACCACCGGCCAGAATGCCACTCAGCACGATGGTCAGGGCGTTGCGTTTACCGACAACGGCGAGCTCAACCTCGTCGAGCACCTCGTCCGCGAGACGCGAGACTTCGGACAACGCGAGCGTCGGCCCGCCGGTTGATGACGGGACGGCTACTGGTATCGCGGCTGCTGGTACGACCGTTTCAGGCATTTCCGGGCTCCGATTCAGATCTGCTCGATGAGTGTGACGATGTGCGCGACTTCGCGCGGTTGGTCGAGGCGGCGGATCGGTCCTGACAGAGCGACGAACACTGTCAGTTCCTCGCCGAGGATCTCGCGCGCAGCACCGGAGTCGAGAGTGCGATCCACGAAATGATGGGCCAGCAGCCGGTCGTCGATCAGACCGACGAGTGCCTCGTACAGACGGGTGTTGGCACCATCGGTCCGGCGCTCGTTCATCAACAACATGCGCAACGTTCCGACCCGCCAATCCGTGCCGTCGCGCCGACGTTCGAACTGTGGCGTGGTCGGCCAATCCATCGCCGTACTGATGTCGCCGAGATCGAGCGTCAACACCAGGATCGCGGCAGCGACGAGAACCCCCGCGCCGACCAGGACCAGACGTGGTCCCATTCCGGCAGCGGCGAGGAGAACATCGGCCAGGACTGCGATCGCGAGGACGAACACCATCCTGAACTTCCACGCACGCGTCATGCGTTCACCTGACCCACCGGATCACGACTGCCGAGGTGCACTCGGAGACCGTCGTGCAAGGCATCCAGCGCATCGACCGCAACGGTCCTGTGGCCCTCGTCCATCGGGTGTGTGGAGAAGCGGGCCTCGCGATACAGCGCAGAGAGTTGCAGGATCGCGCTCTGATCGACCGCGTAGGACGCCAGCACGCGCGCCGTGAATTCAGTGGACGTGTCCGCCGGATCGCGGGGCAGACCGGCCTCGGCGACGACTCCTTCCAGTCGCAGCCAACACTCCACGATCGCGTTGCGCGGCGAGCCACGCAACAGCGCTGCGCGCTGATCGGCGGCGTCTGCGTTCATCGACCGGGCGATATCGGGCAGAACATCGAAATCGCGATCCTCCTGCCGGGCACGCCACCGCATTCGTGGGCGATGACACCAGCCGTAGACGATCAGTGCGACCAGGGCTGGGAGAATGCAGAGGATCACGAAGATCTGGACGACAGCGCCGATCCAGGCCGGTATGCGAGAAACGGAGTCAGCGGGTTGGGCCGGTGCTGCAATCGTCGGGGGCGGGATCGTGTCGACCGGCGAGGGTTCGACCGTGTGGTCGGAACTGGCCGAGGACTCGTGCCAGAGGTGCACCTCACCTGCGGTGGCGACCGACACCAGCAGCACGGCGGCGATCAGCCCCGCGACGAGCGTCAGCGCCACTCGTCGATTCATCCTCCGAGACTACGCGGACCACGCTCGGGTCAGCCACCGACGATCACGGTGTCGCTCGAGCCGCGACCGAACGTCTCCGGCGCATACATCTCCTCGGCCCGTGGCGGTGGTGCCACGAATGTTCCGGGCGTCGTGGCTGTCGCGACGTAGGTGTACTCGTACGCACCAGCGGCAAGCACGTTGGTGAACGCTTCTGCCCGGTCGTCGCGCAGGTTCTGGTGATCGAACCACGTCGGATACCACCCGCGCCTGTCGATCACCGCGGAACCGTCGTTGGTCTGTGGGTCCGGCGGCACGTCGGAGGTAGTGGCCAATTCGGGGTTCAGTATCTCCAATCCGGCGGGCAGTGGATCGATCAACGCGACGTGGGTGCGCTGGCTCTGCGCGACCATGGTCAATCGGACTCGCACTCGCGCACCAGCGGCGATGTGCCAGGTGCCATCGGCACCTCGCGTGGCAGCCGTTGGGTCATCAACGCCCTCGTAGGTTCGGGCCACCACGAAACCTCGATCGAAGGGTTTCAGATGCAGATTCAGCGGTGCGGTGCGCAAGCCGATCCGGTAATACAGCCGGCCGGTACCCTCCTTGCTGATCGTGAGGTTGCCAGCACCCGACGTCATCAGGTCGGCGGTCGGGATTCGCAGATCGGCACGATCGACGGAACGGCCGGAGAACGAGTGCTCACCAGCGAAGCGGTCACCGAGCCACACCCGGGCAACGAACTCGGGGGTCTGGCTCTCGAAGGCATCGAAGTAGTGCTTCATCGCGAGCAGGATGAACGAGTTCTCCTGGATGTTGTCCCATCGGCCCTGGCTCTGCGCTGCGAGCAGCCCGGTGACGATCTTCGGAATCAGATCGCTCTTCGGTCGGATGGCGATGAGGGCGTCGAGGATCAGACCGTCGGTCCGTCGGTCCGATCGGAGGGTGACGTAGTCGTCGTCCGTCACGGCTGTGGTGAACGTGACAGCGCCGGCTGTGTCGACGGCCCTGTTCTGGATGATCCGTTCGAGGCCGGCACTCGCCTTCTTGTCGTCGATGACAGGCCACAGCCACGCAATCGCATCGAGCGGAAGGGTCTCGCCACGATCATCGAAGAGAGCCTTTGCTTTCGTCGGATCCCGGTCACCGGCGAGCATCCGGACGTTCAAGGCGTAGGCGCTGAGGCTGTCTCGCGCTTGCTGGCCGTACTCGACCGGGATGTGCTGCTCGATGTTCGCGAGGTAGTTCGATGCTGATCGGATGGCGCTGTCGGGGACCGAAGCGCCAGCCGTCTTGGCAACAACGAGGGCGTGAGTCGCCTCGACCGAATTGAACGGATCAGATGGGCGACCGTGCTCCCAATACGCAAATCCGCCATCGCTGTTCTGCAACGCGACCAGTTTGTCGACGTCGTCGGCAACGGTCTGGTCGAGCGTTGCCTTGCTGGGCAGTCCCGGCGCTTGGAAAGCGGCGAGGACATCGCGCAGCGACGAGATCGCGATGATCTGCGAGGCCATCGCGTCGGAACTGTCGTACGGGTATTGGCTGATGTACAACACCGCATCGGTCAACGCCTGGAGCGATGTCGACGAGGTCGTCACATCGAGTCCACCGAACTGGGAGAACACACCCGTCGGTGCGACGAGCGGCTGTGCTGTGGCACCGTTGTCGATGACGCCATACGTCGCGAACGCTTCGGCCGTCGCCGGCGTGTACACCGGGAGCTCCACCGTCGCTGCATCAGAAGCCTCGCCGCTGGCGGCTGCGACACGGAAGCGGGCGGTACCGGCCTGCGCCGCCGCAGCGGGGAACCGCACTTCGACCCGGTCGTTGGCAGGAACCGTGACTTCTTTGCCGACGTCACCGGTGATGACGAGGTTGTCGCCCTGGATCACGACGTCGACCGTCATGTCGACCGCTGTCTGGTTCTGGAGTACCACCGGCAACTCGAAGGTGTCGCCGAAGTCGAGGAACCTCGGCGCCGAGGGCCGGACCATCAGCGGCAGGCGGGCAGTGATGTTCGACTGGGCGGACCCGAACATGTTCGGCCCAGCGACGGCAACCACCATCACGCGATACCGAGTCAGGTTGTCCGGCAGGGGTACATCGATCGTCGCGTGGCCAGCGGAGTCCGTCGTGACCGATGGCTCGAACACGGCCAGCGCGTCGAAGTTGGTGCGAACTGCGACCGGAGTCGTCGCGCCGCCAGGTCCCGTCGCTCCGCCGTTGGCGTTCGGCGCCGATGCCGGTATCGCCGAATCAGCAGCGGACGTCTTCTGATCGCCACTCGGAACCGTGGTGGTCGCGCTTGCCTCAGCGCCTGCCGCAGTCGATCCAGCCGTCGTGGCCGGCGTCTGTTGCGATTGCCCTGAAGCCGCGACGCCAGGGTTGGCGAGGACGATGCTGGATCGGCCG
>JAYTOM010000026.1:0-2321 GCA_043747765.1 Actinomycetota bacterium | reverse complement strand
TCTACTACATGGACGAACTGTTCCCGGTCAAGGTCGCCGTTGCTGGTTCGACGCCGATCTTCGATCCCACCGATGCGCGGATGAAGAACTGATCGAACGATGGCCGATACAAGGACAACAGCACTGAACGTGCTGGTGTGCGTCAAGCGTGTACCCGCACCCGGAGCGCGCATCACGCTGACCGCCGACCACACCGCAATCGATGTCAAGAACCTCGGGTTCACGACCTCGCCGCACGAGGAGTGCGCTGTGGAGGAAGCGATTCGACTCGTCGAGAAGCACGGTGGTCAGGCAACGGTGTTGACGCTCGGGCCGGCCGAATCGGAAGAACAGTTGCGCTACGCCGTGTCGGTCGGTATCGCCAAGGCCGTCCACGTCTCACATCCTTCGCTGACCGGTCAAGCCGACTGGGACCCGCAGGCAACGGCAGCGGCGCTGGCCGACGTCATTGCCTCGCTCGAGAGCGCCGACGGCCCGTTCGATCTGATTCTGTTCGGCAACGAGTCCGCCGACTCCGGAGGTTTCCAGGTGGGCGTGCGGGTGGCCCGCAAGCTCGGCCGGCCGATCGTCAACGGCATCAAAGCCATCGACATGGCCGAGACGGCGGTGACCGCCCAGCGCGAATCGACATCCGGATTCGAGGTCTACAACCTGCCCCTGCCAGCAGTACTCGGTGTGAAGGAAGGGCTGAACCTTCCCCGCTATCCGACACTTCCCGGCCGGCTGAAGAGCAAGAAGGCCGAGGTCGTGGCGCGCACCTCCGAGCCGGTCGGCGGCGGACTGTTGACCGAGAACTTCGACAACGCCGCCGAGGTCGTCGTGCAGACCACGATGCTCGGAGAGGGTGCAGACGCTGCGCCAGCGATCGTCGATCTGATCGAACGGTTGGGACTGCTGTGAGCGAGATCCTGGCACTCTTCGAACACGATCGCGCCGTCGCGGCGGAGACCGCCTCGCAGTCGTTCGGATTCGCACGCGCGTTGCTGGCCGCCGGCGTCGGTACGTCGATCACTGCTGTGATCATCGGCGCCGAAGCCGATTCACTGGCCGACGAGCTCGGTGCCTATGGCGTCACCACGGTTCTGCGGGTTCATCATCCCGAGCTGACCGACTACGCCCCGGAGGCGTGGGGGGAAGCCGTTGCCGCGCTGATCATGTCGAGGGTGCCGGCCGCGGTTGTCGCCACCGGAACCGATCGCGGCAATGAAGTGCTGGCGTATGCCGCAGCCATCGCCGATCTGCCCTTTGCCGCGAACGTGTCCGAGATCCGCAACGCCGAGGCGGCGCACATCGAGCTGACTCGTGTGCGCTGGGGTGGCAGCCTGCTCGAGCAGTCGAGGTTGATCGCCTCCGTGTACGTCCTTTCCGCTGCTGCGCACACCTTCGACGGCGAACCGTCAGTCGACCACATCGCAGCGACGGCCACGAGCCAGATTGTCGAGCCGCCACTGCCGGACACGATCGCCCGAACCCGAGTCGCTGACCGTGTCACGTTGTCGTCGGGCATCACACTCACGACTGCCGCTGTGGTCGTCAGTGGTGGGAGAGGCGTTGGTTCAGCGGACGGATTCGCACCGTTGCAGGATCTCGCCGATCTGCTCGGTGGCGCCGTCGGCTGCAGCCGAGTCGTCACCAACAACGGGTGGCGACCGCACAGCGATCAGGTCGGCCAGACCGGCAAGCGGATCGCGCCGGAGCTGTACATCGCCTGTGGCATTTCCGGTGCGATCCAACACTGGGTCGGGATGATGGCCAGCAAGCACGTCCTGGCGATCAACACCGACGGCGAGGCGAACATGGTCGGCAAGGCCGAGTATGCGGTCATCGGTGATCTGCACTCGATCATCCCGGCGGTCAGCGCCGAGATCCGTCGCCGCCGCGGCTGATGGCCGTTGGCTGAACGGCACCGAGTACACCCGAAGCCCTGTACACGCGCTGCCACAGTCCCATTCGTGGGCGGTGCCGCACGGCGGTGACTGGTCTGGTGGCTCCCGCCGCAGCAATGCGATCGGCAACTCCGACTCGCCGACGATCACCTCGGTGACTGGTTGAACGTCAACTCGTTCATCCATTCAGCATTCCGTTGTTTGCGCACGTGATCGGTTCCGATCGCGACCACGCGTTTATTTCGTGTGCCATCACGCTGCCGCTCGTCGGCGGTCGGGTGGCCCGGTGTTCTGGACGACGCCGCCGGGGTAGGCGATCGTCAGTGATCGATCGGTGTGCATCACGAGATGCCATCCGCCCTCGTGGACGGCGTGGTGATGTCGACTGCAGAGCGGAATGAGATTGTCGAGATCGGTGTCGCCGAGGTGTCGCCA
>JAYTOM010000025.1:0-6222 GCA_043747765.1 Actinomycetota bacterium | reverse complement strand
TCAGCGGCGGCATATGGGTTGGCATACTTCTCGGTGTAGTCGGCGACGAGTTCGGCACGACGCGCAATGGGGTCTGCCGCCTGCTGCAGTTCGCGGCGGTAGACGATCTCGACCGCACCCTGTGGGCCCATCACAGCCAGTTCGGCAGTCGGCCATGCGTACGACAGATCGGAGCCGATCGACTTCGAGTCCATGACCACATACGCGCCGCCGTAGGCCTTGCGGGTAATGATTTGAATGCGCGGCACGGTGGCCTCGCAGTAGGCGTAGAGCAACTTCGCGCCGTGGCGGATGATGCCGCCGTACTCCTGATCGACGCCGGGCAGAAAGCCCGGCACATCGACGAATGTCAGGAGTGGGATGTTGAACGCATCGCAACTGCGGACGAAGCGGGCGGCCTTACTGGCCGAGTCGATGTCCAGTACGCCGGCCAGCATCAGTGGCTGATTGCCGACGATGCCGACAGGCTTGCCGTCGACGCGGGCGAAACCGCAGACGATGCTCTTCGCGAAATGGGTCGCGTACTCGAAGAACTCTCCGTCGTCGACGACCGACGCAATGACCTTCTTCATGTCGTACGGCTGGTTCGGAGATGCCGGCAGGATGGTCCGTAGTTCGGGGCACAGCCGATCGGGATCGTCGGTGTTCTCGGCTGTAGGGGGATCCTCGAGGTTGTTCGCCGGCAGGAAGCCGAGCAGGAAGCGGACGTCATCCAAGCACGACTTTTCGTCCGGCGAAACGAAGTGGGCCACGCCGCTCTTGCTGGCGTGACTCATCGCGCCGCCGAGTTCTTCGAGCGTCACGTCCTCGCCGGTGACCGTCTTGACGACGTCTGGCCCTGTGATGAACATGTGGCTCGTACCGCGCACCATGAAGATGAAATCGGTCATCGCCGGGCTGTAGACAGCACCGCCAGCACACGGCCCGAGGATCACCGAGATCTGCGGGACCACACCGCTCGATTTCACGTTGCGGAAGAAGATCCCGCCGTAGCTGGCGAGTGAGACCACGCCCTCTTGGATGCGGGCCCCGGCGCCGTCGTTGAGTCCGACGACCGGGGCACCGACCTTGAGGGCGAGGTCCATCAGCTTGTGAATCTTCTCGGCGAAGACCTCGCCCAACGCGCCGCCGAAGACGGTGAAGTCCTGGCTGAACACGAACACCTTGCGACCATCGACGGTGCCCCAGCCGGTGATCACACCGTCGGTGTACGGCCGGTCTTCGAGGCCGGCGGCGTGGGCCCGGTGGCGGGCGAGCAGATCGAGTTCCTGGAAAGAATCGGGATCGAGGAAGTAGGTGATCCGCTCGCGAGCCAGCAGTTTGCCCTTTTCGTGCTGACGCTCGACAGCCCGTGCCGAGCCGGCGTGAAAGGCCTGTTCGCGCCGATCGCGCAGGTCTTCGAGTTTTTCTTCCATCGGAGTGGTCACGGCCCCGACGCTAGTGCCGACGGCTCCGGCTACCGCAGTTCGTACGTGATGGTCACGTCCACGGCGAAATCCTGCGTCCCGGTCTGGATCGGTGTCGCCACGCTGTCGTTGGGCGACGCTGCGCTGAACGACGGAGCATAGGGCTGAACGCCGGTCGAGTTCTGGTTGATCGACAGAACCTGACCTACCGAGAGCGCGTCGCTGTTCCGTCCCCGACGAGTGAGGCGGATGCGTCGATCACTGCACCGACCGTCGTGATGTCGTGGATGGTCGCCGTCACGTTGTTGCTCACGTTGTATCCGGTGACGGTCGCGCCCGAAGCGTCGTAGTTCGGGTAGAGCGAGATGCCGTCGGTGACGAGGTCGTCTGCCGCGACGCCACTGGCCTGAAGGGCCTTGATCAAGGCGCCTGTCTTCGTCGCTGCGTCACGAAGCGCTCCGTTGGCGGCTTTCGTTGTGACCGCAACCCCGAGCGACAGGGGCGCAGTGTCGGGCTCGACCGTAACGGATCCGTGGCCCGTCACCGTCACGGCTCGCGGCGTGATCCGGGGTGGTGGTTGGGGTGTTGGTGGTGGTTGGGGTGTTGGTGTGGTTTGGGGTGACACGATCGCGTTGGCAGCCGTGGTCGGCGTCCCGCCCGAGAAGGTGGCCACGCCGACGGGGATTTCGCCGACTGCGCCACCGGCGACGAGTGTGGTCAGCCAGCCGCTGCGGTGCGTGCGGACGCGATTGGTGCGGGAGCTGTCGTCCTGGTGGGGCTGGCTGGTGGGGTTCGTGGAACGTTCGACGTTCTCTGATGCGGTTCCGGTTCCCTGCTGTTTCCTGTTCTCTGCGCGACTGACATGCTGAGGGTATGACGTTGCCGATCAGCCCGCCGATCTCGCCGATGCTGTCCAAGGCGACTCCTGAAATTCCGAGTGGCGACGAGTGGCACTACGAGCCGAAGTGGGACGGTTTTCGGTGCATTGTGTTCCGTGATGGTGACGAGGTCGTTCTGGCCAGCCGCAACGAGAAGCCGTTCACGCGCTATTTCCCCGAGTTGATCGAACCGTTGAAGGCGTCGTTGCCAACGGCTTGTGTCATCGACGGTGAAATCGTGATCGCTTCGGCTGACGGGAACGGTCTCGACTTCGACGCACTGCTGCAACGCATTCATCCGGCCGAGTCGCGCGTGCGCCGATTGGCAGCCGAGACGCCATCGAGCTTCGTCGCTTTCGACATCCTTGCAGTCGGTGATCGCAACCTGATGAACGAACCGTTGTCCGAACGTCTGGTCCATCTGGGTACCGCGCTCGGTGGGGCCGAACCGCCGATATACCTCTGCCCGTCGTCAACGGACATCGACACAGCGCGGGATTGGTTCACACGGTTCGAGGGGGCGGGCCTCGATGGTGTCATCGCCAAGCGGTTGGGCGATGTCTATACGCCGGACAAGCGAACGCTGGTCAAGGTCAAGCACAGCAGGACGGCCGAGTGTGTGGTTGCCGGCTACCGGATCCACAAGGACGGCAAGGGCGTTGGTTCGCTGTTGCTCGGTCTGTACGACGAGTCAGGACAGTTGCACCATGTCGGCGTGACGGCAGCGTTCACGGTTCAGTTCCGGACTGAATTGCTCGAGTTGTTGGCACCGTTGTTGGATGGTGCTCTGACCGATCATCCGTGGGCGGATTGGGCGAATGCGATGGCTCACGCGGATGCCCGCCTCCCGGGCGCAGGGAGTCGTTGGAACGCGGGCAAGGATCTGAGTTGGGTACCGGTACGCATCGAGCGGGTCGTCGAGGTCACGTTCGGTCAATTGCAGAACGGACGGTTCCGACATGGCGTGCAGTTCCAGCGCTGGCGCCCGGACCGGCTGCCGGCCAGTTGTACGTACGACCAACTCGATGTGGCCGCCCCGGTTGCATTCGAAGATCTGATGAACGCGACGTCGTGAGCCCCGATCACGGCTTGGTCAGGGCTCGATCACGACTTGGTCAGACCCGCATCAACAGGTCGGTGAGTATCTCACCGGGGCCTCGCAGGAGGGTGATCCGACGTCGCCGACCGGCTGACTTCGATCGCTGCGGCGTCGAGCAGAGAACGGATGGCGGCAAGGCCATCAGATGTCCGCAAAGAGCTGGCGGGCTCGCGTACAGCGGCGACGGCAACACACGTCTGGCATGCGTCGTTGATCGTTGGGCTGAAGGCACGCGGTCGCGAACGGGCCAGCAGACCGCACAGGGTGAGCCGGCCGTGTTCGCAGGACGCGTCCGGTGCGTCGATAGGGAACGATTGCGTTGCCACGCAAGAGTCCGAGCAGAGGCCTGTGACACAGTTCGGCGCGCTCTGTGCCGACACCGTGATCGATCATGTCGCAGCACCCGCAGGCCCGTGCGGTCTCGACGGTCGTTGGTTTCCGAGCGCAGAATGGGGCGCGGGGCCGTGGACCCCTCGGAGTCCGACCGAGATTCGAACGACCAAACGGAACGGCTCAGCCGCCGGGAACGAGCGTCGTCGCCGGCGGCGTGGTCGTCGTCACCGGCGAGGTGACCGGCGGTTGCGTCACGATCGGGATGTTCTGCGTCGACGTGCTCGTCGACAGCACGCTGAGAACGCCGCCCTCGTGGAACGTGCCGGCCGTCGATTGCAGGTCGAGCGTGATCTGCCATGCGCCAGCGGCAGGAAGGGGCAGCCCGACATCGAGCGGCAGATACCAGCCCGTCACCCCAGCGGGAAACTGGGTGATCGTCATCACGACCGGGCTGACCGCTGCGTTCGGCGGCGGATCGAAGCGCACGATGAAATTGGAGATGCCACTGATCGGTTTGCGGATCTCGATGAGCACAGCGTTTGGGCCGACCTTGGCGGGGGTGACGAAGATCGTGGCATCGAGTTTGCCCGTCGCATCCGTGAGCGGCAACGAGAACGCGAAGTCACCCGCCGATTGAGCGTTGGCAGAGAGGTTGGCCGGCTGCGTCGACAGCATCCACGACGTGATGGCCAGAACGACAACACCGACCAGCGCCTCCATCCCGACGGCTCGTCGCAACTTGCCGGCGAGCGGCGCAGAAAGAGATTCGGCACGAGCCAGCCGGGCCCGCACGAACTGGCGAGTCGTGATCAGAATGAAGATCATCGCCATCACCGGCACGGTCTTGAGCAAGACCAACCTCCCGTGCGTCGTATCCAACAGGTGCCCGCGATCCAACCGGTAGACCTGCACCAGTCCGGTCAGGACAGTGACAGTCACCGCCGGCCCGGCCAGCCTCCCGAATCCACGAACGGCGTGGACGAGATCGTCTTCGCCCGGCCCCGCAAGGACGACTCGCGCCAGCAACACCAACCCACCGAACCAGACCGACATCGCCAGCGCGTGACCCACCCCTGCCGCGTAGCCAACGATCTCGAGTGACCCACCGGTGCGTGAGAATCCCAACGTCGCGACCGCCATCCCTGGTATTGCCAACGCCGCGAGTTGCGTCGTCGTGTCGATCACCCTCTCGGGTCTGATCGCCACCCAACCCGACGCGACGACGAGCGCAAAGCGTGCCAGTACGGCAATCCCCGGTGTGCTGTGGGTCATCACACCCCACCCCGTCGGAACGAGCCCGCCTGTCAGCCCGCTGCCCTTCAACTGGGCAACGATGCAGGCGACCATGATCCACGTCGACACCGAGGCGACGATCCACGAATAGCGCAGGAAGCGGATGGTGAGTATGTATTCCACGCCCTCCGGCCAGGCCACGGTGATCAAGACGAGCGCGCCGAAGAGTGACGCCAATGCGATTGTCGAAAGCAGTCGGAACAGACCGAGGGGACCGGTGAGATCGGAACCGCTGCTCGACGGACTACCGGTCGAGGACGAAGGGGCGGTTGTCGCCGTACTGCCACCGGCTGCCGCGCCAGCACCGACCGATGCTTGCGTCACAACTGTGTCCTGCTGGATCGAGAACGCGAAGTTACCGGTGTCGACCCCCGCCTCGCTGGTGCCCTGCACCCGCCACGCAACGGCACACTTGCCCTTGGGAAGTGGCGTGGCCGCGAGGTCGATGATCAGAGTCGTTGCATTCGACAGACGAGCAGCTGCGTATGGGGGCGGCGTTCCGTTGCAGACGATCTGCATCGAGAACGCCGAGCCGATCGGCTGATCGAACGTGATCGACAACTGTGCCGGTGACGTGACGAGCACTGCACCATCGGCAGGAGTGGACGACACAAGTGCCACGGCGCTGGCGTGACCCGACGACAAGCCGATGACGGGACACAGGACGAGTGCGGCTGCAACGGCGAACAAGCCGATGCGGCGGAGAAGTCTGGGCCTGATATCCATACGAAGGTGGTGTAACCGTAGCGAGCGGCGTGCGTCAGCGCTGGCACACGCACGCGTCCGGTCCAGGTCAGAAGCCGTTGGCCGTCACATAGTGGTCCAGCAGCGAAAGTCCATCCGTGCCCGGCAGGACGCAAACCGACACCCCTCGATTGCCTTTGGTGTACACGGCGCAGTCGAGGCTCTGAATTGCTTTCGGCTGTTGGCGGACGGTGAGACCGCCGGGCGTCACCACGTCGGAGGACGCCTCACCATCGACGCCCTCCCAGTGTTGGTATGCAGTGATGTCGGCGGCCCCGAAGTCCTCCGAGAGGCGGACCTCGTAGATCGTCGCGCTGATCGAACTACTGGTCAACGAATTCAGCAGACCTGCCGAGTAGCTCGTCACCTTGTTACCGATGATCGTGTTCGCGTACAGCCCACTGGCATCGAGTGGAGAGAAAGAAACCCACGTGTATCCGGCTGGCGCGGTGGCATGCGCGGAGAGGTC
>JAYTOM010000024.1:0-3974 GCA_043747765.1 Actinomycetota bacterium | reverse complement strand
CGGCCCGACGCTCAAGCTGCACCAGTGCGGCCTGCCGAAGCTCATGGCGCTCGAACTGTTCAAGCCGTTCGTCATGAAGCGTCTCGTCGATCTCGAATTGGCGCAGAACATCAAGTCGGCCAAGCGCATGGTGGAACGTCGCCGCTCGCAGGTGTGGGACGTCCTCGAGGACGTCATCAAAGAACACCCTGTCATGCTCAACCGTGCACCAACCCTGCACCGCTTGGGCATCCAGGCATTCGAGCCGGTCCTCGTCGAGGGCAAGGCCCTGCAGATCCACCCGTTGGTCTGCACCGCCTTCAACGCCGACTTCGACGGTGACCAGATGGCCATCCACGTGCCGCTGTCCGCAGAAGCACAGGCTGAAGCCCGCGTGCTGATGCTGTCGGCGAACAACATCCTGTCGCCGGCATCAGGCCGCCCGATCGTCACCCCGAGCCAGGACCTGATCATCGGTGCCTACTACCTGACGTCCCATGTCATCGGGGCCAAGGGCGAGGGCAAGATCTTCCGGCACGAGTGGGAGGTCTACCGGGCCCTCGACGAGGGCGAAGTCAATCTCCAGGCGATGATCAGGGTCATCCCCCGGCGTGACGACAACGGCGAGCGGGTCATCCGCGAGACGACCCCCGGCCGTATGAAGTTCGAGAGCGCACTGCCGTCGAACTACGGCGAGCGCTTCGGGCACATCGACATTCCCTTCAAGAAGAAGGAAATGGGAGTCCTCGTCGAGATCCTCTCGGACAACTACCGCAAGAGCGAAGTTGCCAACGCCCTGGACAACATGAAGAACCTCTGCTACCGCTATGCCAGCCAGAGCGGTCTGACGATCTCCATCGACGACGTCGAAACACCGGCAGCGAAGAAGGAAATCCTGGATCGGTACGAGAAAGAGGCCGACAAGGTCGAGAGCCAGTACCGCCGTGGCATCATCACCGACGGCGAGCGCCGCCAGCAGGAAGTCCGCATCTGGACAGACGCCACCGAAGATGTCAAGAACGCCATGGAAATCAGCTTGAAGACCAAGCAGTTCAACCCGATCGACGTGATGGTCGGCTCGGGTGCCCGTGGCAACATGATGCAGGTCCGTCAGATCGCCGGCATGCGCGGCCTCGTGGCCAACCCTCGCGGTGACATGATCCCTCGCCCGATCAAGTCGAACTTCCGTGAAGGCCTGCAGATGTTGGAGTACTTCATTGCTACTCCTGGTGCCCGTAAAGGATTGGTCGACACCGCCCTGCGTACCGCCGACTCCGGCTACCTCACCCGTCGTCTCGTCGACGTCGCCCAGGAACTGATCGTTCGTGAGCGCGACTGCGGCACCTCGTTGGGTGTGTGGGTCGAAGACGTTGCTCCTGACACCGCCAACAAGCGCGCCTACCTCGAAACGAAGTTGTTCGGCCGCACGCTGCTCAACGACATGACGATGGGCGACGGCAGTGTCATCCTGGCGAACACGATCATCGGCGACGATGAGATGGCGGCCCTTCGGGATGACAACACGATCAACCGGGTCCGCGTCCGTTCGGTGCTGACCTGCGATGCCGAACTCGGTATCTGTGGTCTGTGCTACGGCCGTTCGCTGGCCACCGGTAAGGAGATCGAGCTCGGAGAGGCTGTCGGCGTCATCGCTGCCCAATCGATCGGTGAGCCCGGTACCCAGCTGACGATGCGTACCTTCCACACGGGTGGCGTCGCCGGTAAGGACATCGCCGGCGGTCTGCCACGCGTCGTCGAGCTGTTCGAGTCACGCACCCCGCGTGGCGCCGCCAAGCTCGCCCGCAACACCGGTGTGATCCACATCGGCGAGGACGAGGGCAAGGGCGTTCCCGTCACGGTCATCTCTGACGAAGGCACAGAAGAGACGACGATCCTGCCGCTGCAGAGTCGCCTGCTCGTCCGCGATGGCCAGGATGTGCGTGCCGGTGACCCGATCACCGACGGACCGTACGACCCGAAGGACCTGATGGAGATCAAGGGTCCGCGCGAAACGCAGATCTATCTCGTCGAGGAAGTCCAGAAGGTCTACCGCGACCAGGGTGTGTCGATTTCCGACAAGCACATCGAGCTGATCGTGCGTCAGATGACGCGTCGTATCGGCGTGCAGGAGCCGGGCGACACCGGGTTCCTGCCTGGTGAGCGTGCCGACGCCAAGGTGTTCCGAGATACCAACAAGCGCACCGTCGAGCGTGGCGGCAAGCCCGCCGAAGGTCGCCCGGAGATCATGGGTATCACCAAGGCGTCGTTGGCCACCGAGTCGTGGCTGTCGGCGGCGTCGTTCCAGGAGACCACCAGAGTGTTGACAGAAGCGGCCATCGACGGCCGCGGCGACAACCTCGTAGGCCTCAAGGAGAACATCATCATCGGCAAGCTGATCCCGGCGGGATCCGGTATGAACAAGTACCGCGAATTCGATGTCGCGGCACCTGACTACCAGCCGATGACGTACTACTCCTCCGACATGGAAGACCCGGCCGCCTACCTGGCGAACATCCAGGGGACCTACAGCAGTGACGCCGCCGACCTCGTCGGCACTTCGGACTGAATTTCTTCGACAACTGAAGTAGCCGAGCGGCCGGGCCTTCGGGTCCGGCCGTTCTGCGCTCGCCGTACGAGCATCGAGGCGGTGAATATCGCACCTGATGCGATATCCGCCACCTCAACCCCGCTTCGCTGCCACGATGCAGGTTGCGCGCCGGGCAGGTTGGGGGGCCGGGATCGCGCCACTAGCCTTGCCCAGTTCCTGTACGTCGGTATTTCCCGCCTCCGCCTTCTGGCACTGCGGGTTACACGTCGTAATTCACAAGGGTAAGAAGGAAAACGCATGCCCACAATTCAGCAGTTGGTCCGTGAGGGCCGCACGTCCAAGAGCGAGAAGACCAAGACTCCCGCTCTCAAAGGTTCCCCGCAGCGCCGTGGTGTCTGTACCCGGGTGTTCACCGTCACCCCGAAGAAGCCGAACTCGGCGCTTCGCAAGGTTGCCCGTGTCCGCTTGACGAGCGGCACTGAGATCACCGCGTACATCCCCGGCGAGGGTCACAACCTCCAGGAGCACTCCATCGTGCTCGTCCGTGGTGGCCGCGTCCGCGACCTGCCCGGGGTCCGTTACAAGGTCATCCGCGGCGCACTCGACGCCGCCGGCGTCAAGAACCGCAAGCAAGCACGCAGCCGCTATGGCGCGAAGAAAGCCAAGTGAGCTGAACCATGCCGCGTAAAGGACCCGCCCCCCGTCGTGAGCTCGTACCGGACCCCGTGTACCGGTCGCTGCTCGTTACCCAACTCGTCAACAAGATCTTGCTCCACGGCAAGCGCTCGACCGCCGAGAGGATCGTCTATGACGCCCTCACGATGGTCGAGGAAAAGACCGGCTCCGAGCCCGTCGCCACGCTGAAGCGGGCGATGGACAACGTCAAGCCGCCGCTCGAAGTCCGCAGCCGCCGCGTCGGTGGCGCTACCTATCAGGTGCCGGTCGAGGTTCGCCCTCGCCGCGCAAACACCCTGGCCATCCGCTGGGTCGTCGGTTACTCCCGCGCCCGTCGTGAAAAGACGATGGCCCAGCGCCTCGCCAACGAACTCATGGATGCCGCCAACGGACTCGGTGCCAGCATCAAGCGTCGTGACGACCTGCAGAAGATGGCAGAATCGAACAAGGCCTTCGCCCACTACCGCTGGTAATCAATCGGCGACGCGTGCCGCCGCCACAGCCGAAACTGAAACGAGAGACGAGCCCGCCGGCGACGGCGGGCTCGCCTCGTTCGCCTGGTTGGGTGTGGGTGGGCGTCGTCGCGGATTGTTCTGGCGCACCCGTCCCCACGTGAAACACTTCGCGGGCGGGTGCGGGTGCGGGTGCGGGTGCGGGCGTCGCGGACTGTTGTGGCGCTCCCGTCCCAAGGTGAAACACACTCCGCAGTGGGGGGACCGGTGTAGGCCGTCAGCCGACGAGACGGGTGCGGCCCTCCCAGAACGGCGCGCGT
>JAYTOM010000023.1:0-17656 GCA_043747765.1 Actinomycetota bacterium | reverse complement strand
CGATCTCTCCGGCCTCGGTGGTCGCCTCCGGCAAGCACTGGTCGACGCGGCCCTGCGACACCACTTCGACGGCGTCTGACGACAGGGCTCTTCCATCGGGTACGATCGCCGACGTGGACGTAGCGATGGAGTTGGTCGGTGTCCGGGTCGAAGTGCCCGACAACACGCCCGTGCTCGTCCTGCGCGAGCAGGAGGGTCGCAAACGCGTTCTGCCGATCATGATCGGCACACCGGAAGCATCGGCGATTCATTTTGCGCTCGAGGGTGTGGTGTCCCCGCGTCCGATGACGCACGACCTTTTCATCGACGTACTCGGCGTCGCCGGGGTCACCTTGGACCGTGTTCTGATCACCGAGATCCGTGAGCACACCTACTACGCCGAGCTGTATCTGCAGACGCCGAATGGGATGCGCACGGTGTCCAGCCGTCCATCGGATGCCCTCGCTCTCGCCGTGCGTGCGGGTGCGGACATCTTCGCCACCGAGGAGCTCTTGGACGCCGTTGGACAAGACGCGGCGACGGCTGCCGTGCTCGAGGACGACGATGCCGAGGAATCGATCCTCGACGAATTTCGCGACTTCATCGACAGCATCAACCCGGACGACTTCTCCGCCCCTTGACGGCGCGCGCGGTCGAGCGTAGGGTGAACTCCCTTACACGGGCGTAACTACGCGCGTGTCATCAGGGCATCGGTGGAGGCAGTCGTGGGTGTTTCGGGTTACAGCGGTTCGAAGACGGCGAGCATCGTCGGCATCACCTATCGTCAGCTCGACTACTGGACCCGTACCGGTCTTGTTCGGCCGTCGCTCGGCGACGCGACAGGCAGCGGCAGTCGTCGTGAATACGCGTATCAGGATCTGCTCGAACTTCGCGTGATCAAGAACCTGCTCGATGCGGGCATCAAGCTCGAAGCCGTCCGTGAAGTCTTCAATTACCTGCGCGAGCACGTGGCGTCGGACATTGCCTCGGCGCACATCGTCATCAGCGGCAGCAGTGTGGTCCTGTGTGACGGCGACGAGCTGATCGACGTGCTCAAGAAAGGCCAGGGCGTGCTGAGCGTGCTCGCCGTCGCCGCAGTCAAGCAGGAGGTCGATTTGCAGCTGGACTGCATTGCGGCGTCCGTCGCGGCGGGTGCCACGGCGATCGTGATCGACCGCGCCGTTCACGTCGCCGTTTGATCATGGGCGACGAGCTCTCCGTCTCGCCGCTCGATGCCGAGCATCGCGCTCTGGGTGCGAAGATGGTTCCGTTCGGTGGATGGGACATGCCGTTGTCGTATCCAACGGGCACGGTCGAGGAGCATCTCGCCTGCCGGACCGGGGCCGTTGCCTTCGATGTCTCCCACCTCGGGACCGTGCAGGTCACTGGTCCCGATGGGTTGGAAAGACTGCAGTGGGCGCTCACCAACGATCTCGCCAAGGCGACGCCCGGTCGGGCCCAGTACACGCACCTGCTCGACGAGGACGACGGCAGCGTGCTCGACGACATCATCGTCTGGTGGGTCGACGAAGAGACCTTCGACGTGATGCCGAACGCATCGAACACGGACCGTGTCCGTCACGCGATCGGCGGCCAGGAAACCACCTTCGGCCGAGCCGTCATCGCCGTGCAGGGCCCGACAGCCCGGTTGCAGTTGGCCACGCTCTTTCCTGCCGCGTCGCAGGTAGGGCGGTTCCGTGTCCAACGACTCGACTGGAACGGTGTTCCGTGTGTCGTCGCGGGAACCGGGTACACGGGCGAGGACGGCGTCGAGATCGCAGTACCTGCTGACGCCGCACCCGAGTTCTGGAACGCGATCATCGCTGCTGGAATCGTCCCGGCCGGACTCGGCGCCCGCGACACACTGCGGCTCGAAGCTGCGCTCCCGCTCCATGGCCACGAACTCGGGCCGGGCATCACCCCCCTACAGGCTGGCCTCGGCTGGGTCGTCGCCTGGACCAAGGGCGACTTTCGCGGTCGAGCAGCGCTCGAGGTGGAGCAAGCCCGAGGTGTGCCTCGACACCTCGTCGGAATCGCCACAGCCGGACGACGGCCGCCACGCGAGCGATGTGATGTTCTGATCGACGGGAACCGGGTCGGCGAATTGACGAGCGGCAACTTTTCGCCTGTGCTCGGCCACGGCATCGGTCTGGCGCTCCTGCCGCCGCGAACCGACATCGGCACGGTCGTGCAGGTCGACGTTCGTGGGTCGCTGCTCGACGGTCAGGTCGTGCCGACGCCGTTCGTCGCCAAGCGGACATAGTTCCCGGCTGCGACGTCCGTCACCGTTTCGGTGCCGCTCGTTTTGGTGCCGCTCGTTTTGGTGCCGCTCGTTTGGGTGTAGCGCGTTTGGGTGTGACGGGCTTGGGTGCGACGGGCTTCGGTGTGACGGGCTTGGATGGTCTTGACGCTTGCTTGGCGGCGGCAACAGGGGCTGGCGCTGCTGGCGCACGGTCGGGTGTCGGCCGTCCGCCACCGCGCAGGGCGTCACCCAGCGAACGCAGACCGAACATGCTGCTGGCCGACTCGGCCATCAGCGACAACGGCTGGAGCCGTCGGGCGACATCGCCGATCGTCTCCAGGAATCTGGCAATGTCGTCCGGCATCGACGCGAACACGGGCGACGACAGGGTCTCGGCGAGGCGGCTCAGGCCCGGCGCGACCTTCTCGATCGGACCGCTGATCTGATTGATCATCGTGTCGGCAGCCTTGATGCTGCGCGTCATCTGCGGCATGAACGCGCGTACCGGTTCTTCGATGTCGTCGAGGAGCGCGCTGACCCTGGTGGCGACTCCGTTCAACGTCTGCATCGTTTCGTTGAAGGTCTCGACGGCGACGAGAAAGTCGGTCACTCCGCGCTTGAACTGTTCGATCGTCTTACCGACACCGTTGAACAGGCTCGACCCACCGAACATCGCAAACACGTCGCCGAGACCCGGAATACCGGAACTTCCAGAACCCGAACTCGATGAAGACGCGTCAGCCATGGCGTCAGGGTAACCGACCCGAACCGACCGACTCGGACGCCTCTGCGTAGGCCTCCAGTGGTTCGCAGGAACAGATCAGATTGCGGTCACCGAAGGCGGCGTCGATCCGAGAGACAGGCGGGAAGTACTTGTTCGAGCGCAGAGTCGGCAACGGATACGCGCCGTACTCGCGTGAGTACGGCCGGTTCCAGTCGCCGAGCAGATCCTCGGCAGTGTGCGGCGAGTTGCGGAGTGGACTGTGTTCGATCGGCCACTCGCCTGTGCCGATGCGTTCGATCTCGCTGCGGATGGCCAGCATCGCCTCGCAGAAACGGTCGATCTCACGCAGCGTCTCGCTCTCGGTCGGCTCGACCATCAGTGTGCCGTTCACCGGGAAACTCATCGTCGGGGCGTGAAACCCGTAATCCATCAGCCGCTTGGCGACATCGTCGACGGTGACCCCGGTGTCCTTGGTGATCTGGCGCAGATCGAGAATGCATTCGTGACCGACGTAGCCGCGCTCGCCGCGGTACAGCGTTGGATAGGCATCCTCGAGCCGTCGCGCGATGTAGTTGGCGCTGAGGATCGCCGCGCCGGTGGCGTCGCGCAGACCCTGGGCACCCATCAAGCGGATGTACATCCACGAGATCGGCAGGATGCTCGCCGAACCATACGGCGCTGCGGCCACTGCGTGATTGGGTCCGCTGTCGGTTGGATCGCCCGGCAGAAAGGGCGCGAGGTGGGCGCGCACGGCGACCGGCCCCACGCCTGGTCCGCCACCGCCGTGGGGAATGCAGAACGTCTTGTGCAAGTTCAGGTGGCTGACATCGGCACCGAAGCGGCCGGGTTGGGCCAGACCGACAAGCGCGTTGAGGTTGGCGCCATCGACATAGACCTGACCACCGAGATCGTGGACCATCCCGCAGATCTCGCCGATCGCCTCTTCGAACACGCCATGCGTCGACGGGTAGGTGATCATGATGGCTGCGAGTTGTTGTCCAGCGGCCGTTGCCTTTGTCCGCAAGTCGTCCAGATCCACGTTGCCGAGTAGGTCGCAGGCGACCACGACGACACGCATCCCCGCCATCACGGCGCTGGCCGCATTCGTGCCGTGCGCGCTGGACGGGATCAGGCAGATCGTCCGCTGCTGATCAGCGCGGCTGGCGTGATAGCCGCGGATTGCAAGGAGGCCGGCGAACTCGCCTTGGCTGCCGGCGTTGGGTTGCAGGCTGACCCGGTCGTATCCGGTGATGGCAACGAGCATCCGCTCCAGTTGATCGATCATCGTCCGGTACCCGACCGTGTCAGCGGGATCGGCGTAGGGATGCACGTCCGTGAATTCGGGCCATGTGATCGGCACCATCTCGACGGTTGCGTTGAGCTTCATCGTGCACGAACCCAACGGGATCATCGTTCGGTCGAGAGCGAGATCCTTGTCGGCCAGACGACGGAGGTAGCGAAGCATCTCGTGTTCGCTGTGATAGCGGTTGAACACGCTCTGGGTGAGGATCTCGTCGGTGCGGCGCGCCCCAGCGGGGATACCGTCTCCAGTTGTTCGGGCGCCAGTTGTTCGGGCGCCAGTTGTTCGGGCGATGATGTCGGCGTCCAGTTCGACGGCTGAACCGCTGCAGCCGAGTACCTTCCACAGCAGTTCGACCGTGTCGGGCGATGTTGTTTCGTCGAGGCTGAACGACACGGTCGTCGCGTCGATCGGTCGGAGGGCGATGCCTGCCGACCGCGCAGCAGCGTGGACTTCGGTTGCGCTGTCGACCCGGCAGCGCACCGTGTCGAACCAGGTCTCGTTGACAACGTCGATGCCGCCGGCACGAAGTCCACTGACGGCGATCGACGTCAGGCGATGAACTCGTTCGGCAATCCGACGCAGCCCTTTCGGACCGTGCCACGCTGCGTAGAACCCCGAGATGTTGGCCAGCAGGACCTGTGCTGTGCAGATGTTCGATGTCGCCTTCTCGCGACGGATGTGTTGTTCGCGCGTCTGCAGCGCAAGTCGAAGTGCGGGCCGACCTGCGGTGTCGGTGCTGACTCCGACGAGTCGCCCGGGGAGGGCGCGCGCGTGGGTGTCGCTGGTCGCGATGAAGGCGGCATGCGGGCCACCGAAGCCCATCGGCACACCGAATCGTTGGGCCAGACCGATCGCGATGTCCACCCCACGGTGGCCGGGAGGGGTGAGCAGAACGCAGGTCAGGAGATCAGTGGCAGCAGCCACCAATGCGCCGCTGGCGTGGGCAGCGTCGATCAAACCCATGTGATCGTGCAGTTCCCCGCTCGAGCCCGGCCAGGAAACAAGCGCGCCGAAGCTGGCCACCGGGTCGAACGACTCACTGTCGCCGATCACGATTTCGATGCCGATCGGGGCGGCCCGGGTCTGCAGGACGGAGATGGTCTGAGGGTGTGTGTCTTCGTGGACGAAGAACGACGTTCCGGTATGTGTCGTCAGGCGACGGATCATCGTCATCGCCTCGGCGGCGGCCGTTGCCTCGTCGAGCAGTGAAGCGTTGGCGATCGTGTAACCGGTGAGGTCGGCGACCATTGTCTGGAAGTTGAGAATGGCCTCGAGCCGACCCTGGCTGATCTCGGGTTGGTAGGGGGTGTAGGCCGTGTACCAGGCCGGATTCTCGAGGACATTGCGCAGGATCACCGGGGGAGTGATGGTGCCGGAATAGCCCATCCCGATCAGGCTCGTGGTCAACACGTTCTGCTCGGCCAGGGCGCGGAGTTCGGCCATTGCCTCGGTCACGCCGGCCGATTCAGGAAGGTCGAGAGCACCAGCCATCCGGATCGCGGTCGGCACGGTCGCGTCGAGAAGTGCGTCGAGTGATTCCAATCCCAACGCGTCGAGCATCGTCCGCTGATCATCTGCGTCCGGTCCGATGTGTCTGCGGACGAACTCATCGGATTCGATCAGGTCGGACAATCCGGACAGCTCGGACGATCCCGGACGCGTGTCGGAATCGAATGAATCGGCGATTGCGGTGCGGCGTTGGTCCATGTGAATGCTCCGGGAGTCGTCGGTGAAACTGACCCCCGCTGTCACGGAACCTGAGAGCTTCACCGGGCGCTTGACACCACGAGGGCGTCGGACTCGGCTTTCCCCTTCGGCGAGGTGCGACGCACCTGCTTTCCAGCGTTGCCTGCCCAGACGGTCCTGGTGCCTGAGAGGTTCCGGGGTGGTTGCTCCTTCGGCGCCCGGGCGACGACGTTGTCACTCGGAGCTCTCCCGCCTGGGCGTAGCGGCAATGCTGAGGTTATACGGGTCGAAGCAGCACGAGCGGGATTTCCCGCTCGGTTCTGCGCTGATAGCCGGCGTAGTTCTGGTGATCGGCGATGACTTGCGGCCAGAGTTCGGCCCGCTCCTCGGCGCTGGCGACGTGCGCGATCATCGGCCGACGAGGTCCGCCCCTATAGGCCACGAGCACGTTCGTATCGGCCTGCAGATTGAGAAACCATGCAGGATTCTGATCGTCGCCACCGCGCGACGCGACCACGATGATCGTGTCGCCCTGCTGCAGCGGAGACGTCAGCAGGCACGAACGCTGCTCGCCGCTCTTGCGGCCAGTTGTTGTCAGTTCCAGAACCGGCATCTTCGCCGCGTCCCAACCGACCTTGCCGAATGACAGCTTGAGGATCATCCGGTGGAAGCCGTTCATCGATTTGAGGATCAGGTCGCTGGGCATGTGCCGGACCTTAACCAGCCGAACGAGAACCGGCCGAACGAGAACCGGCCGAACGAGCGAGGCTCACTCGACGGTGCCGTATGTGCCGACCGATCCGGTCATGCTCGAAGCCTGGACCTCGGCGACCGCACCATCGAGGTCGGCGAGGAACGCGTCGATCTTGCCGTCGTGGATCGCGTTGACGGTCAGGTGCAACGACGCTGGGGGACCCTGCTTGTCCACGTACCAGCCGCGTCGCCACAGCGCGTCGGCCACCGAATAGATGTCGAGCGACGCCGGATCGGTGGCACCGAAGGTGACCAGCATCGTGTCGGGCTCGGCTCGCAATGCCAGATGTGGACGCTGCCTCACGCCGGCGACCAATGTCTCGGTGGCGCGACGCGCTGCGGCGGTGAGTCGCACATACCCTTCATCGCCGAGGAAATCGATGACGGCCCACGCAGCAGCCATCGAGCCACCGGATTTCGTGCCGAGGATTCCAGACGATCCGTAGACGCCGCCCAGCCAGTTGTCGGTCACGTACGTCTGGTAGCTGCGCAGCAGTTTGGTCCGGTAGGCAATCACCGACGCACCCTTGGCCGTGTAGCCGAACTTGTGAAGGTCCACGGACATGCTGGTGACGCCTTCGACGGCGAAGTTCCACGGCGGAACGACATGACCCGATCGCTCCAGATACGGCAGGACGACCCCCCCCATGCATGCATCGACGTGCACGCTGATGCCCCGTTCGGCTCCGATCGCGGCGATGGCTGCAATCGGATCGATCACGCCCTGCGGATACTGCGGCGCCGAACCGACGATCAGGACCGTGTTCTCGTCGACGGCGTCGGCCATTGCGTCAGGGTCTGCTCGCCAGTCGTCGCCGACCGCGATTCGGCGGCTCTCGAGCCCGAAATAGAAGCAGCCCTTCTCGAAGGCGGCGTGCGCGCTCGTCGGCAGCACGATGTTGGGCGAGGTGATCGCACGCTCCTTGCGGCCACGTTCGCGGGACCCCTTGACGGCGAGGAGGATGCTCTCCGTCCCGCCCGATGTCATGAATCCAGCCGCTCCAGGGCCACCCCCCAGCCAGCCGAGAGCGATGTCGACCACCTCGGCCTGGATCGCGCGCAGGCTCGGGAACGCGTCGGTGTTCAGCGCGTTGTCGCCGCTGAACATCCGGTAGGCCTCTTCGGCAATGGCCACCACGTCATCGCCACCGTGATACGCGAGGGTGAACGCGCGGCCTTCTCGCCAGCGCACGTCGTGTGCTTGCATGGCGCGCAATGACGCGAGGGTCTGTTCGTGGGTCGATCCTGTGTCACGCAACGGCATCGGCTGACACTACCTGCGGACCTATGGTGGGCTGGATGAGCAATCTCGTGCCCGGTGTCGTGCACCCCACTGACCTGCCGGCCAGTGGGGTGACGGTCGAGGAGATCAACGTGTTCCTGCGCGGCGAGTTCGCAGGGAACGGCAACCACTGCGAGGCGGTCGGTGACAACTGGGCGATTGCCCGCCTGGACGCCTCGACCGATCACCTCCGCCCCGGGGGGATCATCAGTGGGCCGACCGTGTTCGGGGCGTGCGACGCAGCGCTCTATTACGCATGCTTCACCGTGCTCGGGATCGTACCGATGGTGTTGACCAGCGAATTGTCGATCCGGTTCCTCCGCCCTGCGCTCGGATCGGTGCTGCGAGCACGAGCAGACCTGCAGCACACGGGAAAGCGTTCGTTGATCGGATCCGTTGTGGCGTGGACCGACGACCCGAATCGGCCGGTTGCTGTTGCCCAGGGAACCTACATCGCGCCCACCACCCGGTGAGCTGGATACAGTCCGTTCGATGAGCTCAGCAACCAAACCAGAGGTGACGATTCCCGAGGGCGATGTGCCGGCCGGACTTGTCATCGAAGACCTGATCGTCGGCGACGGCCACGAAGCCAGGTCGGGTATGAACGTCGATGTCCATTACGTCGGAGTTGCCTGGAGCACGGGCAAACAGTTCGACTCGAGCTGGGACCGCAACGACACATTCCAATTCAAGCTCGGCGCCAGCCAAGTCATCAGCGGATGGGATCAGGGCGTCGCGGGAATGAAGCTCGGCGGCCGCCGCCGGCTGACCATCCCGCCGGAGCTCGGCTACGGCTCGCGCGGTGCCAGTGGCGTGATCAAGGGTGGCGAAACGCTCGTCTTCGTCGTCGATCTGTTCGGCGCCAGCTGACACGTTCAGAGTTGGTTCGGATCGGCCCGGTCGAACTGGACCAGGATCAGTCGGTCGATGCCCATTGCCTCGTAGCGGCGGCGATCAGCCGATGAAGGGTCGCGCAGTTCTGGGCTGGTGCGCGTCCATGTCGTGATCGACAACGGTGCTCGACCTGCCGGACGGGCGTTGCGGGCGGCCTCGATGATCTCGGCCAACCGTGGATGATTGGCGCGCACGTTGATCGCCTCGGCGTGTTCTGCTGCCTTCAGCGCGAGGGCGATGCTGTTGACGCCGAACATCACCGGAATCGGCGTAACGGGTTGCGGAAACCCGGTGACACCCTCGATCACGCCAGTCGACCACATCGTTCGCGCGATCGACATGAACTGGTCGATCCGTTCGTGCCGGACCGCCATCCCGGCGCTGAGTTCGATGCCGACCGCTGCGTGTTCGGCGCCGTAGGGCGACGTCGGCGATGCTCCGGCACCGATGCCGAGCCAGAACCGTCCCTCGGCGATGTTCTGTGCCGTCGCCGCGGCAACGGCCAAGACAGCACACGGACGATTCCAAACATTGGCGACGAGCGTCCCGATTCCGATTGTCGTTGTGGATGCAGCGAGTGCCCCGACGAGTGTGAAGCACTCGTGCATCGAATCGCCGCCCATGACTTGGCCGGCAAGGTGATCGATCACCCACGTCACGCCATACCCGGCGGCCTCTGCGGCGAGCACGGCGTCACGCATCACCGGCCACGGGGTTGTCGCAGAATTGAACTGAACATCGAGAATCACGCCCACGAGTCTGGCAGTCGCTGCGGCCGGGACTAGAAATACTGGCATGGGGATCGATCGCGGTGCAGTCGAGAGGTTGTCGAATCGAATCAGGCGAGAGGTCGAAGAGGGGCTCCTGCCGTCGGCCCAGTTCGCTCTCGCGCGGTACGGCAAACTGATCGAATTCGAGACGTTCGGCGATGCGACCGACGAGACGCGGTACGTCGTGTTCTCGGCCACGAAGGCATTTGTCGCGGGCGCGATGTGGGCATTGATCGGCGACGGTTCGGTCGATGTCTCGAACCGAGTCGGGTACTACATCCCGGAGTTCGACACGAATGGCAAAGACGTGATCACTGTCGAGCAGGTGATGTTGCACACATCCGGGTTTCCCGCCGCGCCGTTGCAGCCGGTCGCCGGCGACACCAGCGCAGGTCGCACCGCCGCCTTCGCCAAGTGGCGCTTGAACTGGGAGCCTGGCACACACTTCGAATATCACCCGACGTCAGCGCACTGGGTGCTCGCCGAAGTGATCGAACGGGTCTCCGGTCTCGACTTTCGCGATGTCGTGGCCGAGCGGGTGACGACTCCGGCGGGCCTCGAACGAGTGCTCGGAGGTGTTCGGCACGTTGCCGCTGAGTTGATTCTCGTCGGTGAGCCGGCGACGGCAGATGAGTTGGAAGCGGCACTTGGCATTCGCGAGGTCGAGGTCGGCGAAGTGACCAGCGCTGCACTGATGGGTCTGAACGATCCGGCGGTCCAGCGCGTTGGAATGCCGGGTGGCGGCGGCGTGATGCGAGCGGCGGATCTCGCGCTCTACTACCAGTGCGTTTTGCACAATCCGGGCGGGATGTGGGATCCATCCGTCTTGGCCGACGTCACGACCAATGTCCGCAATCGCCTTCCGGACCGGTTGACACAGGTCCCCGCGAACCGCACGCTCGGTCTGGTCCAGGCAGGTGCCGACGGACTGAGCGGTTTGCGGGGAATGGGCAAAACGGTGTCGCCGCACACGGTCGGCCACAACGGTGCCAAGGGTCAGATCGCCTGGGCTGATCCGGTGTCTGGTCTGAGCTTCGGCTTCTGCACCAATGGTCTGGACGAGCATTTCCTGCGCGAAGCACGGCGCACGACAGCGCTCGCCAGCCTTGCCGGTCTGTGCGCCACCCCCTGATCCTCGACATTCGCGTCAAGGGCGCTCGGCCCGGGGGTCCGTCAACGGTTGCCGGCGATGATCCGCCAGACGGGAAGGGGCACGATCCGCAGCACCCCGAACAGCGGCGCCAGAATGGGTGGGACATGGACGATTCGGCTGCGATCACTCCGGGCGGCGTCGGCAATGGCAGCGCCGACTGCATCGACGGTAGTCGCAAAAGGTGCTGGCTTCAGTCCCGCTGTCATCTTCGAAACGACGAAGCCGGGTCGGATCAGATGGACTCGCACCCCGGTGCCGGCGACGGCGTCGGCCAGGCCCCGAGTGAACGAATCGAGGCCGGCCTTGGCCGAGCCGTACAGGTAATTGGAACGACGCGGTCGTAGACCGGCCACCGACGACAGCACGATGATGATGCCGTAGCCGCGTTCGACGAGGTGATGGGCCGCGTCCGTCAAGATCGTCGCTGGTCCAGTGAAGTTCGAGTCGATCAGCGCAGCGGCGTTGGCAGCTGTGCTCGTGATTCCGGCACCGTGTCCGAGACTGCCGACAGCACACAGGACGAGGTCGATCCCGCCGAGCGTCTCTGCCGCCGCTTCGATCAGCGGCAGATGCGCTGTTGGATCGAGGGCGTCCCACGTCTCGACGACGACCTCGGCAATGGAGAGCGGTTCCCTCTCGAGACGCGCCATCATCGAATCGGCATCGCGTACAGCCAGCACGACGCGGTCCAATCCCAGGGCGCGGATCGAGGCGAAGGCGATGTCACTGTTGCCGCCTAGCACCAACGCGGTGCGCGGTGCATGGAAACGCTCGGTCGATCGTCGACCGTTCATCCGTTGATGAAATCGACAATTGCTGTGGCGAACGCCGGAACACCGACCGCTCCGAGGTGATCTCCGTCGATGATCAGCAATTCAGCACCCGGGATGGCACCGGCCAGGACCTGCGGTCTGACGGCGAGATCGTCACTGCGGCCGACGAGGACAAGCGTCGGCGCAGTGATCCGCTCGAGGTCGATCGATTCACGATGCACACTGGCTGCTTGCGCGGCGAGGGCCCAGCGATCGGCTCCGGTCGAGTCGGCGAAGGTACGGAACCCGGCCGCCACGCGGTTGGTGATCGTGCTCGGGTCATCGGCGATCAGCGCCGCGCGCAGCGCGTCGGAGCTGATCGCACGAGTATCGACGCCGCCCCGCTCGACCACTCCGGCGCCGACGCCGCCGATGATCAGACGACGGATGCGCGGCTCGTGCGAAGCAGCGATCAGCGACACGATGGCGCCCATCGAGTAGCCGACGAGATCGATCTCGTCGACACCGAGCGTGTCGATCAAGGTCGACACGTCAGCCGCCATTCTGGCCTCGCCGTAGAAACTCGGATCGTGCGGTGAGTCGGAGCGACCATGTCCACGGGCGTCGATCGCCACGACGCGACGGCCGGAGCTGGTCAGTGCGTCGACCACGCCCGGTGCAACCCAGTTGAGGAAACTGTTCGCGGCGAACCCGTGATGCAGAACCACAGGTGGTCGGGAGGAGTCGCTGCCCCACTCGCCGTAAGCGATCTGCAGTCCGTCGGACGAGGTGAACCAGAGGGGATCGCTCATTCGCCAAGTATGGCGCTTCGCGGACTCTCGCCTTCTGGTCGCGTGTTGGTGTTCTCTTGGCACACTGGTGCGATGCAGGGTCCTCTCTTGCCGGAGGATCCGGTCAACGCGTTCCTCCAGCTGAGGAATCGGATCGATGCTCGTCTCGGTGAACGCGCCATCGTCGCGATCGTGTACGTCGCGGCATTGTTCGTCAGCATCCTCGACTCGACGATCATCAATGTGGCCCTGCCGACCCTCTCGACGCAATTCCACGTGCCGACGGCGTCGATCGAATGGGTGGTCACCGGGTACCTGCTCAGCCTTGCGGTGTGGATCCCTGCGTCGGGATGGATCGGCGACCGTTTCGGAACCAAACGGGTGATGCTGTACGCCCTGGCGATCTTCACGGCCGCATCGCTCGCATGCGGACTGGCCACCTCACTGCCCGAACTGATCGCGTTCCGGATTGCGCAGGGTGTCGGTGGTGGAATGCTGACGCCGGTTGGACTGGCGATGCTCTATCGCGCCTTTCCACCAGAGCGACGGGCGGCAGCATCGAAGGTCCTGATCATCCCGACGGCGATTGCACCCGCATCTGGTCCGATCGTCGGCGGCCTGCTGATCGACCAACTCTCATGGCGATGGGTGTTCTTCGTCAACGTCCCGCTCGGTATCGCAGCGTTTGCTTTCGGCGCGTTGTTCCTCAAAGAACAGAAGGAGCCGACCGCCGGGCGATTCGATCTGCCAGGGTTCGCACTCTCTGCAACAGCACTTGCTGCGCTGCTGTACGCGATGAGCGAGGGTCCAGCATCCGGCTGGGGCTCGGCGCAAGTGCTCGTATCGGCTGCTCTCGCAATCATCGCCGGTGTTGCGCTCGTGCGCGTCGAGCACTGGGTCAAGCATCCGATGCTCAAGCTGGCGCTGCTGCGCGACCGGTTGTTCCGGGCCACCAACACGGCCTCGATCTTCGCCAGTGCGGCGTTCCTGGCGACATTGTTCATCATGCCGACGTTCTTGCAGGTGGTGCAAGGTGTTTCACCACTCCAATCGGGCTTGACGACGTTTCCCGAGGCACTCGGTGTGCTCTCGTTCTCGCAACTCGCCGGGCGGCTGTATCCCCGAGTCGGGCCACGTCGACTGATGATGGTGGGTATGGCCCTGATGGCAGCACTGCTGTTTCTCGTGTCCCGCATCGACATCGACACCAACCTGTGGACGATCAGATTGCTGATGTTCTCACTCGGTGGATCGTTCGCGTTCATGCTCATCTCGCTCCAGGCGGCGTCGTTCGCCACCATCTCATCATCCGATACAGGCCGCGCATCCGCGCTGTTCAGCACTCAGCGGCAGATGGCGTCAGCAATCGGGGTGGCCATCATCGCAACCTGCCTGGCCGCATTCCTTCCCGGTGATCGCGGCGAGGGCATTGCCCCGGTCGCCCAGGTCCCGGCGTTCCGTGGCGCGTTCCTGGTCGCAGCTGGTATCGCTGCGCTGGGAGTCTTCGCTGCTGCAACGGTGCGCGACAGCGACGCCGCCTCGACAATGGTCATCGGCGCGCGAGCCGAAGCCGTGGCCGCTCACTGAAGGGTGGTGTCGTCGCGCCGTTCATGGCACGCTGCGATCATCGCCCGAAGTCTCACCTAGCATCTCGGCCCATGCCACGCATCGCACTTCCAGACACCGGCAACCTCGACGTGATCAATGCCCTTTCGATCATCCGACCCGAGCTCGCACGTGCTGTCGGCGGTATGGATGCAGCGATCGCGGAAAGCCCGCTCGACCCGCGGGTTCACGAATTGGTGCGGATGCGTGTCGCTCAGATCAATGACTGCACCGTCTGCCTTGCCTGGCGGACACCCGCTGCGATCGCTGCCGGGATCACCGAGGAGCAACTCGCGTCGGTTGCTGATTTTGCGGACGCCGATTTCTACTCTCCCCAGGAGAAGGTCGCAATCGAGTACGCGCAGCGCTTCAGCACCGATTCGGCGAACATCGACGATGAATTCATCGCTCGTTTGGCCGAGCACTTTTCGTCAGCCGACATCATCGAGTTGACCCTGGTGATCGGAAAGTACATTGCCTTCGGACGTTTCATGCAGGTGCTCGGCCTGGATCAGAGCTGTGTTCTGGAGTACGCGGCAGAGGGCGGCGTGCAGCACCGCTGACCGCGGACAGTGTGATCATCGACACGTCCGCCGCCGTTCACGATCACGAAACATCCGTCACGCACAGTGGAGACGTGCCCACTTCACTTCGTGATGCCCTGACGCGCCTGCCCAAGGTGGAACTCCATGTGCATCTCGAGGGCACGATGCTGCCCGACACGCTCGTCGAACTGGCGCGTAAGAACGGGGTGACCACAGCCGGGCGGGAGCTCGATCCGGCGCGGGTGAACCGGTACGACAACTGACCGAGTTCCTCGACGTCTTCTGGTTCGTGCAGTCGGTGGTGAAGACGCGTGAGGACTGGACGATGCTCGCCTGGCACTCAGCAGCACGTGCGACGGCCGACGAGACCACCAGACGTCACGTGCGTGGCGGTTTCTACGGCGACGACAAACTGACGGGATCCCACTACGACGAGTTCGTCAAGAACGCAGCCCGCTGAACACAGCGAACACAGCTGTCACATGCTCCCGTTCGCACTGCTGTTGCGCTCGGTGCAACTGATCGCCCTGACCCCTCTGATCGGAATGGTGTCGGGCTATTCGCTGACATCGGTGCGCTTCGTCACCGCACTGGTCACCTTTTTCCCATCGCTCGTCAACATCTCGGTCGGCCTCGAGTCGGCTCCCAAGCAATCGATCGATTTGATCGAGGCGTACGGTGGGACGAGCCGAACGGCACTGCTCAAGGTGCGTCTTGCCGACGCGATGCTCCGCTGTTGGCGGCGATGCGCATCGCAGTTCCGGGTGCGATGGTCGGGGCTCTGCTCGCATCATCGAAACTCCGATCCTCGCCCGGTTCAATCCTGAACGCCTGGTCGACAACTGATGCGCGATCTGAGGACCCTTCCGAAGGCGCATCGTCATCTCCATCTCGAACTCGGGATGCGCCCATCGACGCTCGTCGATCTGGCCGACAAGTACGACATGGAAGTACCGGTGATCCAGATTCGGCAACTTCACGGCATTCGGCGAGACCTGCCATGCAACGATGGCCACCTTGCGGAAACGGTCGGACTGGGAACGCCTGCCCGGCGAGATCTGCGCCGACGGCGTCGCCGACGGTGCGGTGTACCTCGGTTCGAGAGGCAGCCACCGTGGGACCTGATTGGTCACGACGGGGAGATCCTGGGCGAGAACGATTCGCTGGAACTCGATGTGCGGATCGTCGGATCCGTCGAGATCATCAGTGCGCGCCATGAACCAGAAGCACCGGCATGTCTCGAGGTCGATCGGCGAGGCAGTCATCCACAGCCCCCGTTGCGCCACGTCGCCGAGAACGAACTCGATGCTCACCATGCATGGGATCGATGTTCCTGGCATCGTTGGCAATCTCCAGCTTGTGGCAGATGAAGTCCTTCGTCGCCAAGTACAGCTGATTCACGTCGCCACTCCACTCGTTGCCCCGTCGATCAGGACCGGCATACCCATCCCGACCCACACGGAATCGGCCTCGACGCAGAAGTCACCGAGCCCTGGCATCACATGACAGTGCAGATCGATCAATCCGGGCGTCACGATGCAGCCATCCACATCGATGATGGTCGGGATGTCCGGGCGAGCATTCCACCGGGCGGCGAAAGCGACTCGATGACCCCGTCGCGAACCATCACATCGAGCAGAGCATCCGTACCGGTGGCTGGACCGATGACCCGACCACCGCGCAGGATCGTGACGTTCCCGACATCCATTCGCCCAACTGTAGGAGCCGACGGCGACAGGACGGTTTCCACAGCGTCAAGACCGTGGCCGTCTGTCTTACTTGGTTCTCATCTTTGCGAAGTTCACTGACATCGTGATCGAACTCCAGGGACTGACCAAGAGATATGGCGAGACGGTGGCGGTCGACGATTTGACGGTCGACATCACCCCCGGATGCGTGACCGGCTTCCTCGGGCCGAATGGGGCCGGGAAGACGACGACCATGCGAATGATCCTCGGCCTCGACGCACCGAGCACGGGCAAGGCCCTGGTCAACGGGAAGCCGTACGCTCATCACAGGTTCCCGCTGCACGAAGTTGGAGCACTGCTCGACGCCAAAGCATTGCACGGCGGACGCAAGGCTTCCGACCATCTGCTGTGTCTTGCGCAGAGCAATGGCATCGGCAAGAAGCGGGTCAAGACCGTGCTCGAACTTGTCGGACTGTCCGATGTCGCTGACAAGCGGTCGGGCACATTTTCGCTGGGCATGGGTCAACGCCTCGGCATCGCGGCAGCTCTTCTCGGTGACCCGGCGATCCTGATGTTCGACGAGCCCGTCAACGGGCTCGACCCCGAGGGCATCGTCTGGATCCGCACCCTGCTTCGTTGGCTGGCGGCCGAGGGTCGGACCGTCTTCGTGTCCAGCCATCTGATGACCGAGATGGCGATGACGGCCGACCGCCTGATCGTGGTGGGCCGCGGCAAGCTGATCGCCGACGCGACCGTCGACGAGTTCACGTCCCGAGGCGAACATTGGCTCGAAGTGCGCTCGTCTCGTGCACAGGACCTGAGCGCATTGTTGGAAAAGGTCGGCGCCACCGTCCATCCCCAGGGCGATGTGTCCCGTGTCAGAGGTGTGACCGCGACGCAGATCGGCGATCTGGCACTCGGCGCTGGCATCGCGATCTACGGTCTGACCGAACAGCGGGCGTCGCTCGAGGAAGTCTTTTTCGAACTGACAGGTGACAGCGTCGACTATCACGGCATGGTCGGAACGCAAAGCGAGGGAGCAGCGTGAGTACCGAAGCGACGAAGATCGACAGAAGCGCAAGGCATGCAGCGTCCACATTGGCGATCACCAACCACGAGCTGCCGAAGCGATCGACGCTCGGAGCTGCATTGCTTTCGGAGTGGACGAAACTGCGATCGGTTCGCTCCACCGTGTGGGCACTGATCCTGACATCCGGGTTCACCATCGGGCTGGGCACATTGTTCTCCTGGGCATACCTGCATCGCGAACGGAACGGCCGAGTACGCGACGTCCTGCGCTTCGATCCGACGGAGCGGTCGTTGAACGGTGTTGTGCTCGCGCAGTTGGCGATCGGTGTTCTTGGCGTGCTGGTGATGAGCTCTGAGTATGCGACAGGCATGATCCGGACCTCATTGTCTGCCGTCCCGAACCGGCGTGTGCTGCTGCTGTCGAAGACGATCGTGCTGACCGTCGTCAGTCTGATCGTCG
>JAYTOM010000022.1:0-2302 GCA_043747765.1 Actinomycetota bacterium | reverse complement strand
AGGCGATCTCGCACAGTGATGCGGCCATCCCGCCCCGCGTTGGATCGCGGAGAACGTGGATGTCGGGACGGACGGCGAGCATCGTCACCACGAGCCCGTTGAGCGGCGCCGGGTCGATCTCGATCTCGATCTCGAACTCGAGGTTCTCGCGCTTGGACATCACAGCAATACCGTGAGCGCCGATCGCACCACTGACAAGCACGACGTCCCTGCGGGTGGCCCGAGTTGGGCGGATGTCCATACCATCCGAATTCAGACCGCAACCCGAGGTGTTGATGGACACGCCATTGGCGAGGCCGGCTTCGACCACCTTGGTGGCGCCGGTGACGATCTGCCCGCCCGCTCGGCAGGCGGCCTTCCCCATCTGACGGCCAGATCGCCGATGCATCCGCCTGGGAACAAGAGCGGCCGCACGACGTAGGAGTCAGTGCTGAACGCGAGTCGAAGGCCGCCCGCCCGCACGAGTGCCGAGTCACGCATCTCGGCCGTTGGATCGGTGCTGAGGGTGGGAATGAACAGATGATCGACCAACTCGGCCGACAGCTTGCCGCCCCCGCCGTGACCGATCATGATCCGGTCGTGTCCGCGAAGAGGGGGATGATCGTCGACGAACGGTTCGGTGCCAGCTCGACGCGGTGATGGTTCGTTCGGCTCTCTGTCGGCTGCCGCTGTCCGACCTCGACCTGGTGGTCGTCGAGAACGTCGGCAACGTCTGTCCGGCGGAATTCGACGTCGGTGAACACGCGCGGGCGATGGTGTTCTCGATCACCGAAGGCGAGGAGAAGCCTCTCAAATATCCGGTCATGTTCCGCTCAGCCGACGTGGTCGTCGTGAACAAGATGGATCTCCTGCCACACCTCGATTTCGACCTTGCCCTCTTCTACCGAAACCTCGCCGACGTGCACCCTGGGGTAACGACGATCGAGGTCTCGGCGAAGTCCGGTCTCGGCCTCGACTCGTGGTTCCACTGGATCACCAACCCCCCAAACGCTCGCAGAACTTTTGGGGCGGGTGGGGGTGCGGGTGGGGGGTCAGGTGACGAGGGTGAACTTGTCGTTGCCGGGGAACGAACCCTTGCCGCTGTTCGGCAGTTCGATGAAGGTCCGGCCGGGTGTCAGCAGAACCGGGGCTCCGGAGGCATCGTTGAAGGCGAACGGATTGAGTCGGTCGTCACGCGTCCAGGTTGCCGGGACCAGCTGTCCGCCGGTGAAGACCAGCGCCGGGTTGGTGCCGGTGGTGGTTCCGTCCGGCGAACGTCCGTCGGTGTGGCTGGGGTCGTAGTCGAGGAACGTGATGATCACGTTCTCGGTGGACACCTGCTTGCCGTCGGTCAACATGTGAGGACGGTTGTCCTGTGCCCGCAGGTACCGGCCAGATGCCGAGTCGTAGCGCCATTGCACGAAGACGAGCTGGATCTGCAAGTCGAAACCGGTCGCCGGAATACCCGCTGTCGCTGCCTCGCCAACGGCCCGGTAGTGGAATTGCTGAGCCGGACCGGTGCGGTCGGGGTCGGCGTTCGAGCGCAGAAACGCGGTGTTGGCGTGCGTCTTGTGGGGGCGAATGCGCTTCGGGTCGAGCTCCCAACCGGGGCCCTTGCCTTCCGTGATCAACAACAGGTCGGAGTCGCGGAGCAGGGCGATGTTGCCCGGATTTCCGCCCGAGCAGGCGAACACGGCACGGTTGAATTCGCCGACGAGGTTGACGTCCTGCTCGCGGCACGAGCGGACCGGCCCGACGAAGTCGAGGTCGCGGCTGTGCCAGACGGTGGCGAAGCGCGTTGGCCCGGCGCCCCACGCTTCGAAGATGATGTCCGGGTCGTTGAGTCCGGTCTGCGGCCGTGCGGGAGGGTCGTTGCTGACCTTGACGACGAGCGCGACGCGGGCGAGCAGCGCAGGGTCGGCGAGAGGAAGGCCTGTCAGTGGCTCCACCGGGGCGGCGACGGCCGTCGTCGTCGTGGCCTCGACCGTCGTCGTGGTGGCGGCCATTGTCGTCGCTGTGTCGGTCGTGGCGCTGGCGTCGGTGGCCGCCGACCGTGAATTCGCCGTCGTGACGGACCGTGAAACGGTGCTCGCCGTCGACGCGGCGGGGGTGCTGGTGGCTGTCGTCTTCGACGCTGCGCTGCTGCACGCGCTCAGCAGCGCAGCACCGCCGGCGACGGCAAAGAGTTGGCGCCGGGACACCAGTCCCCTCAGACCAGCGGCCCTGTCTTCCTCGGACTCGTTCGTCTGTTCGTCACGGTTCGTCATCGTTGAATTTCTCGCAGCCTTTCCTGTAATTGATCGCCGTCGGTCGACTCCGAGAA
>JAYTOM010000021.1:0-6276 GCA_043747765.1 Actinomycetota bacterium | reverse complement strand
CTCGTCGAGCCGAACGGGCCACTTCGTCTGACGTCGCTCGGCCGCGTGTTGTTGACCGACCCGGAGATGCTCGCCGAACAGTTCCCCGCACTCGACCAGATGTTCGTCGTGCAGGGCGACCAAACCGTGGTCTCGCCGCCGGGGCTCGACCCCGAGCTTCGCAGCCGTCTCGAAGCCATTGCGGTCCTGACGTCGGACAGCAGTGTCCGCGTCTACCGGTTGGACCCGTCCAAGATCGCCAGTGAACTGTCGGGAACAGAGACCGCAAGCACGATCATCGACTTCCTCAGCGAGCATTCGTCGGTCCCTCTGCCGCCGTCGATCGGTCAGTTGATCCACGACACCGAGCGCCAGCGCGCAGGCTTGACAATCGCGTCCGCGGCAACGATCGTGACTGCCTCGGATGTGCTGGGACTGGCAGCCGCCGTACGCGTCAAAGCTGCTGCCCTGACGTTGATCGCCCCAACCGTCGCGATCTCGAGCCTCACCTCGGCGCGTGTGACCGCAGCGCTGCGCGCCAAGGGCCTTGCGCCGACGGTGGCTGGGTCGACCGCAGCGACGGGGACGTCGAAACCATTGCAGCGACACATGGTCAAACCGCCGACTGTGCCGCGCAAGCTCAAACCGGTTCTTCTCGCTCCCGCCGCACTCGCCGATCTTGCCAGGACGATCGCGTGACCGCTTCCGAACCAACGAGCTCCCGCCCGAGCGGGCCGGATCCACGCAATCCGCTGATCGTGCAGAGCGACCTGACGGTCATGCTCGAACTGGCCAGTCAGTTCGCCGACGACGCACGCGCAGCGTTGTCGCAGTTCTCCGAACTGGACAAGGCGCCCGAGCACATCCACACTTACCGGATCACGCCACTGTCGCTGTGGAACGCCGCCGTCGCTGGTCTGTCGCCGGGTGAGGTTGCGTCGACGTTGACCGGCTTCGCCAAATATCCGGTGCCATCTGGGGTGCTGTCAGAAGTCCACGATCAGATGGGCCGCTACGGACGTTTGCGGCTGGTCCGCGATTTCGACAGCGGCGGCCTCGCTCTGGTCAGTCAGGAGATGCCGCTGCTGGTCGAGGTGGCCCGCGACCGGATCGTGTCGACGTTGCTTGGCGAACGGCTCGATGGCAACCGGTTCGCAGTTCGTCTCGGCGACCGTGGCGCGTTGAAACAGGCGCTGCTCCACCTCGGTTGGCCCGTTGCCGACGAGGCCGGATACGCCGAGGGCAGTCCGCTGGCAGAGACGTTGTTGACGTGCGAGCTGCGCGGCTACCAGGCTGACGCTGTCTCGGCATGGTGGCAGGGCGGTAACGAAGCGGCGGGGAACGGCGTGCTCGTGCTGCCGTGTGGAGCGGGCAAGACGATCATCGGCATGGCTGCGCTCGCGGCGGCGGGTACGCACACCTTGATCGTCGCTACGAACATCACGGCAGCGCGGCAGTGGATCCGGGAGATCCTCGACAAGACAGATCTCGCCGAGGACCAGATCGGCGAGTACTCGGGCAATCGCAAGGAGATTCGTCCGGTGACCGTCGCGACCTATCAGGTGTTGACGTGGTCGCCGATACGCAAGGGCAAACGCGCGGATCGAGATGAGGGACACGACCCGGTCGGCGACCCCGCCGTGGAGTACGGCTCGCCAGATGGTGCCGGCCCAATGGTCGCCACCAAGGCAGACCACGAGTCGCAGGAGCTGCATTCGCTCTATCCACACCTCGGCCTGTTCGATCGCCACGAATGGGGGCTCATCATCTACGACGAGGTCCACCTTCTGCCCGCTCCCGTTTTTCGCGCCACGGCCCGTATCCAGGCCGTGCGCCGACTCGGCCTGACCGCAACGCTCGTCCGCGAGGACGGCAAGGAAGCCGACGTGTTCAGCCTGATCGGGCCGAAGCGCTTCGACATTCCGTGGAAGGAACTCGAGCTCTACGGATGGATCGCTCCTGCGGTCTGTACCGAAGTTCGGGTGCAACTGACCGAGGATGCGCGCATGGAGTACGCGTTGGCCGAACCAACCCAGCGGTACCGCCTGGCCGCCTCCAGCTCGCGCAAACTGCGCATCGTCGAGGCGTTGGTCGAACGACATCACGGCGATCAGGTTCTGGTGATCGGACAATTCGTCGAGCAACTGCGGGCGTTGGCCGAACTGCTCGACGCACCACTGATCACCGGGCAGACACCTCAGAAGGTGCGCGAGGCTCGCTTCGAGGCGTTCCGGACCGGTGCGATCGCGGTGCTCGTCGTCTCCAAGGTGGCCAACTTCTCGATCGATCTTCCCGAGGCAAACGTCGCGATCCAGGTATCCGGGACGTTCGGCAGTCGACAGGAGGAAGCTCAGCGGCTGGGGCGGATCATGCGCCCGAAGGCTGACGGTGGACAGGCCAACTTCTACACGATCGTCACTCGTGACACCGTTGATCAGACCTTCGCCTCCAACCGTCAACGGTTTCTGGCCGAGCAGGGCTACAACTACACGGTGGTCGACGCAGAAGACCTCTGACCGGAGCGTCCGGGGTGTCCGGCGGGCGGGTCGGGCAGCGAATCGAGTGGTCTGGGTACGCTTGGGGCGATGTTGGCGATCGTGACTCCGGACGAGATGCGCGCCGTGGACGCAGCCGCCACGGGTGGCGATCCGCAGCGCCTGGACGAGCTGATCGAACGTGCTGGATCGGCTGTTGCCTGGACAGCGCTGCGGATGCTCGGCGGCGCATACGGACGGCGGGTCGTGGTACTCGCCGGCGCGGGCAACAACGGCAACGACGGGCGCGTCGCAGCCCGACGGCTGGCCGCCAAGGGCGTTCGTGTGCACGTCATCGACGTCGCCGACGCGCCGGCCGTATTGCCCGAATGTGACTTGGTCATCGACGCTGCGTTCGGCACCGGCTTCCGAGGCCAGTACACGGCGCCAGATCCTGGCTCGGCGCTCGTGCTCGCCGTCGACATCCCGTCCGGCGTCGACGGCCTCACCGGACAGGCCGTCGACGGTGTCATGCAGGCCGACCACACGATCGTGCTCGGCGCATTCAAGCCAGGAGTGCTGTTCCCGCCGGGCGCACATTTGGCCGGCACGGTCGAACTCGCTGACCTCGGGCTCGATTGCCGGTCGGAGAGTCACCTCGTGACGCAGGACGACATCGAGACGTGGTGGCGACCTCGGGCATCTGACTCGCACAAATGGCGGGCGGCCGTACGCGTCGTCGCCGGCAGTGCGGGAATGACGGGATCGGCCCACCTCTCGGCATCTGCAGCGCAGCGCACAGGCGCCGGCATGGTGCATCTGTCGGTTCCCGGGGGTCTCTCGCCCGGCAACCACGAATACGTGCAGCAAACCGTTCCCGAGATGGACTGGAGTGCCGACGTGCTGGGAAGCCTGGACCGCTTCCAGGCACTCGTGATCGGCCCTGGTCTCGGTCGAGCGGAGACCACGGTGCGCGCCGTACGCGACGTGTTGCGCGGTGCGCAGCTGCCGACCGTCGTCGATGGCGACGGGCTGTTCGCTCTGGCACATGCCGACGACGGAGGCCGTCACCTGCTGCGCGATCGCTCGGCCTCGACGATCCTCAGCCCCCACGACGGCGAGTTCGCGCTGCTGTTCAGAGCCCGGACTCCGACCGATCGGCTGAGCGCTGCGCGGCGGCTGGCGTCCGATCTCGGAGTGGTCGTGCTGCTCAAAGGGCCGGCCACGATTGCTGCCGAACCCGACGGGAGGACCCTCGTGGTCGACGAGGGCGACGACCGGCTGGCCACGGCCGGTACGGGAGACGTCCTGTCCGGCATCATCGCAGCGTTGTTGGCTCAAGGATTGCAGCCCTTCGAGGCAGCCGCCGCCGGGGCATGGATGCACGGCAGGGCGGGCAAGTTCGGACCACGGCGGGGTTTGATCGCCAGCGACCTCCTCGACGCGATTCCGCGGGTGTTGGATCTGTTGTCGTGAGGTGGGCGTGGGCCGAGATCGATCTTGGCGCGATCGCGCACAACGTCGGAGTCATCCGTGCCGCGATTGCGCCGGCCGAGGTCTGGGCCGTTGTCAAGGCCGATGCCTACGGCCACGGCGCGATCGATGTCGCGCGGGTGGCCCTGGAATCGGGGGCGACGGGCCTGTGCGTCGCCTTGATCCGAGAGGGAATCGACCTGCGCCGCGCTGGCGTCACCGCACCGATCCTGCTGCTCAGCGAACAGCCGATGGAGTTCTCCTCCGCGATCATCGACAACGGTCTGATCCCGACCGTGTACTCGCGCGCTGCGATCGAGGCGTTGGCCGCAGCTGCCCGAGAAGCGTCCTCTGCGGGCGTCGATGTGCACCTCAAACTCGACACGGGGATGCACCGAGTCGGGGCTGACCCGGCCGACGCCGTCAACCTGGTAGAGGCGGTCCGAGCGTGCGCCGAATTAAGACTCGGCGCGATCTTCACCCATCTGGCAATGGCCGATCAGCCGGGAGCCCCGTCGAATGCTCGACAGCTGCGGCGCTTCGCCGACGCCGTTGCTGCGGTGCGCGCTGCCGGTCACGAGGTGCCCAGGATTCACATCGCCAATTCGGCTGCAGCACTGTCGCTGCCGACGGCCCGTGGTGATCTGGTTCGGCTCGGAATTGCGATGTACGGCATTGAACCCGGACCAGGCGTGGCTGAGCTCTGCAGGGATCTGCGGCCGGCACTTTCATTGCACGCACGGATCAGCATGGTCAAGACGGTCCGGGCGGGCGAGGGGATCAGCTACGGGCTTCGCCACACATTCGTCACCGAGACGGTCGTCGCGACCGTGCCGATCGGCTACGCCGACGGTGTGCCCCGTCGCCTCTTCGCAACGGGGGGCGAGGTGCTCATCCACGGCAGTCGTCGACCGATCGTGGGTGTCGTGACGATGGACCAGATGATGATCGACTGCGGCGATCTCGAAGTGTCCGTCGGAGACGAGGTCGTACTGCTCGGCTCGCAATCGGGCCCACGGGGAACCAGCGTGATTCCCGCTGAGGAGTGGGCCGACAGACTTGGCACAATTGGGTACGAGATCGTCTGCGGGATCAGCAAGCGGATCGAACGCATATCGTCCGACCCCGCTGGATCCGAATCCACGCTCTCCAACCGCCCATGATCGAACTGCACTCCAGCTCCCCGGACAACACCCGCGCCATCGCCGCAACAGTCGCGGCCATCGCCCGGGGCGGAGATCTGATCATCCTCGTCGGCCAAATGGGGGCCGGCAAGACAGCCTTCGCGCAGGGCTTCGCCAAGGCCCTTGGTATCGACGAGCCGATCACGTCGCCGACCTACACCTTGGTCCATACGTACGCAACTGGCTCATCGGCGTCCGTGCGCACGCTGCATCACGCGGATCTGTACCGCCTCGAGCACACCGCCGAGGTCGATGACCTGGCTCTCGCCGAACTGCTCGATGATCGCTCGATCATGCTCGTCGAATGGGGTGACGTCGTCGATCTCGGGCCACATCTGCGCATTGAGCTGCGCATCGACGATTCGCAGCTCGAGGCAGTTGGCGCCGACGATCTCGACGGTCGGGAGATCACCCTCGAGTCGACAGGTCGCGGCTGGGCATCGCGGTGGGCCATTCTCGAAGGTGCTCTCGAACAGTGGTCGGTCTCGTGATCACGCTGGCGATCGAGACGGCGACGCAGGTGGTCAGTGTGGCTGTCGGCGGCGACGACGGCCTGCTCGGAGTTGTCGAGGTGATGCAGGGTCGACGGCACGCCGAGACGCTGACACCGGCGATCGAGTTCGTCTGCCATCACGCCCAGATCGAGGTCGCCGACATCGCCTGCATCGGCGTCGACGTCGGCCCTGGACTGTTCACCGGAATGCGGGTCGGCATCGCAACAGCGAAGGCAATGGCATTTGCGCTTGACGTCCCCGTTGTCGGGCTCTCGTCGCTCGATCTGCTCGCCCATCCGTATGCCGCGTCGTCGAAGGTGATCGCCAGCGTGATCGATGCTCGCAAGGGTGAGGTCTTCTACGCGTTCTTCAGGGCCACATCGACCGGTGTGCAACGGCTCAGCGAACCCGCCGCGTGCACCATCGACGACTTCAACGCCGCTGTGCTCGCGCGCGGCCAGGACGTTCTCGCGGTCGGCGACGGCGCGCATCGGTACCGCGACGATCTCGATCCGTCGATCGAAGTCGTCGAGCTGGCTCACCCGTCAGCGGCGTCGCTCGTTGCGCTGACCCGGGTCCGAGTCCTGGGCGGCGACGTCGAAGCCGGCCAGGCGAACTCGGACAGCGTTCAACCGCTGTATCTTCGTGCGCCCGACGCCGTGATCAACTGGA
>JAYTOM010000020.1:0-3645 GCA_043747765.1 Actinomycetota bacterium | reverse complement strand
ATGAGCGGTGTCCTGCAAAGTCTGAATTCCTGGCGAAACCGGGTCTTGATCGATGGTTGGCGCCTTGACCACGTCAATGGTGAAATCGACGGTGCATTTCGATCCGAACGCTGGAAGTTGAACGTGCGCACCCGCGGATGGGGTGAAGTTGACGATTCCGAAGATCGGTTCGACAACGGCAGTGTCGAAAGACATTCCGACGCAACTGCTCGCGTTGCGTCCGAGCGCGGTGGGCGACACCTTGAACACGCCCGGATCCGCCGTCATGCATTGACCTGCAACCACTCCAGCGCACGACGGCGTCACGTAGATACCTATAGAGGGTGATAGTCCTCCGTGTATCAAGGAGCCACAGGGCGGCCCTACATCACCTGCGTTGCAGACCGAGTTCGTCAGCAGCGCCTCGTCACCAGTGTTGAAGTTGTAAATGTCCACGGACGCGGGCAGGCCGGTTTGGCCAACCGTCACGAGCGTCGGGAATGTGATCGCTGCTCCCGCACCCGCCCCCGCTTCGGCGAGTCCTGGCGCCATTGCGATGCTGCCGATCGTTGCGGCGATCAACACGGGTATGGCGCAGAGCCAACTCGAGATGTGTATGCGTGGCATGGGGATCACCGCTCTCCATAGGGAGCAAAGTCCGCCTGACCCCACCCAGTAACCTCACCATACATGCACTGTCGCTGCACTGCAAGAGCTGATGTCCTGGACAGTTACACCTGCGTGTTGCGAACTGCGGCAATCCAATTCTGCCAACTCGGCATGATCTCGGGAAGAACTCCTTTCCCGGTCTGACTCTGCGGCCAGTTGGCATCAGCCAGCACGTTGGGCCGGCTGAGCATGTCGGCCCCGTACCAGAGGCGATGACGGCGGCGAACGAACAGCCATCGCCCCCCTCGACGGGCATAGGTGTCGTGATATTCGATCACCTGGATCACCCATTCTTCATCTCGTTCGATCTCGGCGCGAGTCCCGACGATTCCATGCGCCGTTTCGGCATCATCGACATCGATGACGTGATTGGTCACCTGGAGGATGGTGCGATGGTCGTCGGCGAGTTGACTGGCCATGTTGGTGCGCAGCGCGTCTCGACCATGCAGATCGCGGCCGACGCGAACGTCGTCCACGAACAGTTCGACGAGCGCGTCGAGGTCTCGATGGCCAATTGCTGTCGCATAACGCGAGGCCAGTTGGCGGATCTCCTCGCACGCGATCAACCATGCCAATGGGTCGTCATCACGCAGTGAACTCACGTTCACATGATGTCAGGCGATCCGACGCGCTTGGCACCTTCCGCGGGCACCGCGAGGATCAGTTCAGATCAGCGCTGCGACGGCGTCGATCAACTGAGTGAGTTCGCCCTCGGTGTTGTAGTAGTGCGGCGAGGCACGAACGACCTGGCCGAGTCGTCGCGCCGGGAAATCGAACTGGGCGGCAGTGGGGCCGGTGACCGACACGTTGATGCCGTGCGCGGTCATTGCGTCCTTGACATCCGGGGCCGAGTGACCGGCCACCGAGAACGTCACGATGCCGCAACGGTCGATGCCCTTGTCGTGCATCTCGACCCCTGGCACCTCGACCAACATCGTCCGCAACTGGGCAGCCAGTTGCGTGGTCCGTGCCGCAATCTGGTCCAGACCGAGCGACAGCGCATCGTCGACTGCAACCCCCAGCCCGACGCGCGTTGCGACGTTGAACTCGAACTCCTCGAAGCGCCGCGCCCCGGGTTCCACCGAATACGTGTCGGGCGAGGTCCAGGTGGCAGAGCGGGAATCGAGCAGTCGCGGGTGCAGCGACTCGAGCACCGATGAACGCACGTAGAGAAAGCCCGTGCCGCGTGGACCGCGCAGGAACTTGCGGCCTGTGGCGCTGAGCATGTCACAACCCAACTCGTTCACATCGAGCGGCCGCTGCCCTGCCGACTGGCATGCGTCGAGCAGGTACATCACACCCGCCTCATTGGCGATCTTGCCGACCTCGGCCGCTGGATTGACCAGACCTCCACTGGTCGCGATGTGGGTCAGTGCGATCAGCTTGGTTCGCTCGTCGATCGCTTCGCGCAGCCCGCCAAGTGAGATCTGGCCGTACTCGTCGTCGTCGATCAGCACGATCTCCACGCCATGTCGTTCGACGGCCAACAGCAGGCTGATCGCATTGCTGATGTACTCCGATCTGCCGGTCAGGATCCGGTCGCCCGGCTCGAACCGGATCGCTGCGAAAGCGGCGTTCCACGCAGCCGACGCGTTCTGGACGAGAGCGATCTCGTCGCGACGCGCTCCGAGCATCGTTGCCAGGCTTGCGTAGACAGCCTCGAGCGTCGGGCCTGCTTCGGCCTCGGCTTCGTAGCCACCGATCATCGCCTCACGCTGCAGGTAGGCGATCATCGCGTCGAGTACGGGCTGCGTGGTCAGCGCCGCTCCCGCATTGTTCAAGTGGCAGACCTGCAGGGTCCCGGGCGTGATGGAACGGGCGTGAACGACGTCGATCGACATCACTGGAAACTACGTGGATCGAGCCCGGACCACCCCGACCTTTTCGAAGTGATCAACCGCTCGTCGTGGCGTCCGTCGTTCCGATCGACGTGATCGTCGTGACCGCAGCTGCGTTGGCGTCGCCCACTCTGAAGGCACCACGCATCGACGGATGGATCCGGCAGAAGTACGTATACGTGCCGGGCGGCAGGTCGGTCGGGGTGTCCCATGTGACCCGACCCGCGGTCGGCGGCCCAACGGCGCCGAGTTCGCCCGAGTCAAACGGGATGTCGGCATCGGCGAGTGGATAGGCGATGCCGGTGGACGCGTTACAGGGTGCCTTGCACGCCGTGATGGTGTGCCAGACGCCATTGTTCAGCGGAGCATCGAGATTGTCGAATTCGATTGATCCACCGGGGGCGATCGTGGGCACCGCAGTGCCGGCGAGCATGTCGCCCTGGGCGTAGATGTAGCCCTCGATCGAGATCGACGGTTGAGCGGGAACCGACGGTTGCTTGGTGGTGTCCTTGTAGGAAACGTCGGCTGCTCCGCCGTGATTGTCGTTCTCGTGAAGATGGCCGTGGGTCAATTGGCCGGCGACATCGACAGGCGTGACGAACGGGTCCGGCGCCGGCGACTCGGTCGGCTGCTGCGTATCGGCCATCCAGGCGACCATGATGCCCATCGACTCGTACCACGACGCTCGCGCGCTGTCGTATGTGGCTGTCGTGGACAACACATCACCGGCTTTGACCTGGACCCGCCAGCCATCCGGGGTGGCCGTCATGGACACGTCCCACGAGACGGCGCCAGCCGGTTCGTAGTAGTTCGCAACGGACTGGAACAGGTGCGTGGTCTTGCCGTCACGGGTCAGCCAGAGATCGTTGTGCAGACCTCCCGGATGCAGGTGACCAGCAGTGGCCAACAGCACACCGTCACGGTCGGCCGTCCACTGGTTCTTGATCGGGCCCGTGCCGTAGGGGTCTGCTGCGTCGGTCGGGTACGTGTACTGACCGTTCTCGCCGGATCCCTTGATGACGTCGAACACCGGATAGATGCTGCCGTTCTGGACGTCGGTCCACACTGGCCGAGCGGAGATGATGTTGGCGGCAGCGGGACTGTCCGCCGGAATGAAATCGATGTCGTAGGTGATCCACACCTGACGCTTGATCGGATA
>JAYTOM010000019.1:0-8033 GCA_043747765.1 Actinomycetota bacterium | reverse complement strand
GGGGCGGTTGCGAGCACGAGTCGAGCACCGGCCGCACAGGATCGAAACCGAGACGCAGGGCACCGTCGGCGCGCATTGGATCGTGGGCTCAGGCCACTACTGTGTCCACTCAACATGGGATTGCAGTCGTTCGAGCACGGTGTAGAGCGTATGGTCGAGGGTGTGTTTTCGCGTTCGAGTAAGAGCAGCATCCGTCCGATCGAACTCGGTCGCCGTCTCGTGCGCGAGATGGATGACAATCGCTCCGTCGATGTCAAGGGTCGCCGCATCGTGCCCAACAAATTCGACTTCCACATCAGCCCGCGTGACCACGCCGCATTCCTCGACATCGAGGCAGCACTCGTCACCGAATTGGGCGAGGCAGCACGCGAGCATGCGCGCGAAGAGACCTACCACTTCATGGGGCCGGTGTCGGTCAGCTTGTTGATCAGTCAGGAACAGAAGCCCGGCCGGTTCACCGTCACGTCATCGATGCGCGAGGCCGGTGGTGGTGTCGGCGTCGGCACGCTCGTCCTGCCGTCGGGCGAACGGATGCCGCTCGCCGGCAAGGTCTTCACCGTCGGACGACTGCCCGAGAGCAGCATTCCTTTGAACGATGCCAACGTCAGTCGCCGCCACGCCGAGTTCCGGGCCAGCGGGCGCAACTTCGTTCTCGTCGACCTGGGCAGCACCAACGGCACCAAGGTGAACGGCACTCGCGTCGAAGGCGAGCAGATCCTCAACGACGGCGACACGATCAGTTTCGGTGGTACGCACATCCGCTTCGAGGCCAGCTGACGCCCCAGTCGGCGACAGACGCGTATGTCGGACTCGCTGCTCAACATCTTCAAGTACGCGCTGCTGGCGCTGTTGTACCTGTTCTTCGCGCGGGTGCTGTGGGCCGTGTGGAGCGAGGTGCGCGGGCCGCGTCAGGGCGGAACTGGAGCAGCTGCATCATTGCGTGTGGGCGGCAACGCGCAGCCTCAGCCGGTCGGGCCGTCGGCGGCCGTCCCGCCGAACAGGACCAAGGCACCGCCACGGGGCAAGCGGGGGGCGGTGGCTCGACTGATCGTGCTGGAACCGAAGACGAACAAGGGAACTGCGATCAGCGTCGCACAGGAGATCACCTTCGGTCGTGCGGCCGGATGCACGGTCGCGGTGCCTGACGACACCTTTGTGTCACAGGTTCATGCCAGGGTGTTCAACAATCAGGGCAACATCATCATCGAGGACTTCGGCAGCACCAATGGTACATTCGTGAACGGCACCCGATTGACCGTGGCCCAGGCGTTGCACAAGGGCGACCGTATCCAAATCGGCAGCACCGTCCTGGAGGCCAACTGATGGCCGATCTGCGATGGGGCGCAACGACGAACCCAGGCCTGGTACGCACCGAGAACGAGGACACGTACGTCACCGAGCCAATGGTCTTCGCTGTCGCCGACGGCATGGGCGGGCATCAGGCCGGCGAGGTCGCCAGTGCGCTCGCGGCCAGCATCGTCCGCGATCGCCTGGGCCGTGGCGCCTCGAGTGAGGACGACGCCGAATCCGTCGTGCACGAAGTCAATGCGGCCATTTTCGGAGCTGCACGCGCCAATGCGGCGCAGAGTGGAATGGGCACCACCCTCACCGCGCTGGCGGTGTTGAAGGCGCAGGGACAGGGCTCGTCGCTGATCGACGAACAGCTCGTCCTGTTGAACGTCGGCGACTCACGCACCTACCTGTTCCGCACCGGGCGACTGTCGCGCGTCACCGTCGACCACAGTTACGTGCAGGAACTCGTCGCCACTGGACACATCACGATGGAGGAGGCCCGCACCCACCCGCGCCGCAACATCGTGACACGGGCCTTGGGCATCGAGCCGAACGTGCGGGCCGACATGTGGACAATGGCGATCGTGCGCGGCGACCGTTTCGTGCTGTGCAGCGACGGACTGGTCGACGAGGTTCCCGACAGCGAGATCACCCAACTTGTCGCGAACGTCGAGGATCCGCAGGCACTCTCCGAACAACTGGTCGCACTGGCCAACAGCCACGGGGGACGCGACAATGTCACCGTCGTGGTCGTCGATGTGATGGAGGGCGCCGACCCTCCCGACCCGACAGAGGACATCGCCGTCGACCCCGACTGGGCCGCCCAGGTCGACGACGCGGCCATCTGGAATGAGGGCGCCACAGGTGAATCGGACGACACGGAGCCGAAAGCGGCCGACGGTACCCGGTTGATCCCGACGACGGCCGCTGGCGCTTCGACCATGCCGGGTTCGCGCGTCGACGGACTTGGCGCGGCTGCGACCGCAGCAATCAGCTCGATGCCCACCGTCGCACCACCGGCTGCGCCGCTCGGCGCTGCGGAATCGATCCGCTCGAACAGCTCGAACAGAGCGGGGACGCCGACGTTGCCTCCGCCCGCAGCCTCGAGTGGCGCACCCCCTTCGGCGTCGATGCCACTCGGCGCTGCCGACGCGTCGTCCACCTCGTCGCCCACGCTTCCGCCGGCCTCCGGGACGCCCTTCGCGCCCGAAACGGGCAACGCACCTGGCGGACGTGATGCCGGCGAGGTCCCCGACGGTAAATCTCCGAGGAAGGCCACGCTCAAGCCACCCCGCCGACGCAGACTCACGGGTGGTCTGTTCCTGTTCGTCGTCGTGCTTGCCGCGATCATCATCGCCACATTCACCCTCATCGCCGTCCACGCCCGCAGCGGATATTTCGTTGCCTTCCACGGCGACAAAGTGGCCGTCTACAAGGGTCAACCGGGCGGCGTGCTGTGGTTCCAGCCAACCCTCGTCCAGGACAGCGCCCTCACACGCGGGCAACTGGATCCGACGCTGATCCAACTCGTCAACCAACATGTCACCTACTCCTCGGCCGAGGAGGCAGCGGCGTTCATCACCGGGCAGGTGATCCCGACCAGCACCACGGTCGCTCCGACGACGACAACGACCACACCTGCCGCTGCGACGTCGACGACGTCGGTCGGACAAACGACCACGACCGTTGCTTCGGGTCCCTGATGCATCCGCTGTCTCGGCGCAGCACCGAACTCGGCTTGGTGATCATGGCGGGCGTGATCACCGCCGCGGCCTACGTACTGGCCTCGCTCGGCAAGAACTCAACGATCCCGCCGATCATCGTGCCGTTCTTCATCGCGTTGCTCGGGCTACTGCTCATCGCCCACCTGGCAACGCGCCTGCTCGCTCGTGGTGCCGACGCCACGTTGCTCCCCCTCGCAGCAATGCTCCACGGCATCGGCTACGTGATGATCACACGGTTGAGCGACCGTCTCGCTGGGCTGCAGACCGTCTGGAGCTTCATCGCGATCGGCTCCTACATCGCCACGCTGGTGGTCGTCCAACGCGCTCCTGATCTTGCTCGCCTCAAGTGGACGTTCTTCGTACTCGGCGCTGTTCTCCTTCTGAGCCCGCTCGTTCCCGGCGTCGGCCGCGTCGTGGGTGGAGCGCGGATCTGGGTGCGCGTCGGGCCGATCAACTTCCAACCCGGTGAGTTCGCGAAGATCCTCCTCGCGCTGTTCTTCGCCGGTTACCTCTACGAGCGGCGAGAGCTGATCGCCGCCAGCACCTGGCACATTGGTCCGCTGCACCTTCCCGAACCGCGCTACCTGCTGCCGGTTCTGGCCGCTTGGGGGTTCGCCGTTGTCGTTCTGGTCGGCGAGCAGGACCTCGGTACGTCATTGCTGTTCTTCACGTTGTTCGTGGTGATGATGTGGGTTGCCACCGAACGGCCGTTGTTCCTCGTGGTGGGCTTCGTCCTCTTCGGCGCAGCAGCGTACGGATCGTTCCGCATGTTCCATCACGTCCAGGACCGCGTCCACATCTGGCTCGATCCGTGGAGCCAGTACACGGGCAAGGGCTATCAGATCGTGCAGGGCATCTTCGCCGTCGGCGATGGCGGGCTCGGCGGCGCGGGCCTCGGCCAAGGACACCCGAATCTGATCCCAGCAGTGCAGACCGACTTCATCTTCGCGGGGATCGCCGAAGAGCTCGGGCTGTTTGGCGCGACTGCCGTGCTGATGTCATTCATGCTCATCGTCGGGGCCGGACTACGCGTCGCGATCAAGGCCGAGCGACCGTTCGAAAAGCTGCTGGCGACCGGGCTCACGGCGCTCCTCGGGGTACAGGCGTTCATCATCATGGGCGGCGTGATCCGCGTCGTGCCACTGACCGGCATCACACTTCCCTTCGTCAGCTACGGCGGTTCGTCACTTGTCGCCAACTACGTCTTGTTGGCCTTGCTGATCCGGGTCAGCGACAGCACAGCACGCCGAATCGGTGAATTGCCCGACGACCCGACGATCAACGAGAAGTTCGCAGCGTGGCAGCTGCGCCGTCGCCTGCGCAAGCACCCCGAGGCCGCAGGAGTCAACCCGTGACGGCCGATCGATGAAGTCCGATCGATGAAGTCCGATCGATGAACAAGCAGATCCGACGCCTCGCAGCGGGACTGCTCGTGTGCTACCTGATCCTGTTCGTGCAGCTCAACTTGTTGCAGGTGGTGAAGCGCACCGACCTGGCCAAGAACCCGAACAACACTCGCGCTGTCCTGCGCGACTTCGACAAGCCGCGTGGGAAGATCATCACCGCCGACGGCCTGGTCATCGCCGACTCGGTGCTCTCCCCTGCCGGCGACAAGTACAGGTACCAGCGCGAGTACCCGGCCCGCGATCTGTTCGGCAACGTCACCGGCTATTACACCTACGCGTACGGCGCGACAAAGGTCGAGAAGCAGTTCACCGACGTCCTGTCCGGTCAGACCAGCGAACAACAGCTGCGAGCGATCACCAGCATCTTCAGCAACACCGACAACACCGGCGACGTCAAGCTGACGCTGCGCGCCGATCTCCAGCTCGTCGCCAAGCAGGCGCTCGGCGAACGCGAGGGCAGTGTCGTCGTGATGGACCCACGCACCGGTGCAGTCGTGGCGTTGTGGAGCTATCCGAGTTACGACCCCAATCTGGTCGTGGTCCACGACAACAAGAAGGCCGGCGACGTCATCACGTTCCTTAACGCCTCGCCTGGCAAGCCGACACTGAACAACGCGTATCAGGAGCGGTACATGCCCGGGTCGGCGTTCAAGATCGTGACGACCAGCATTGCTCTCGGCAACAACACGCTGAGTCTGGCCAGCACGTTTGCCAATGAAACTCAATGGACGCCGCCGCAGACGAACAACCCGATCCAGAACTACCAGGGCGAGCTGTGCGGCGGGAACATGGCAGAGGTCTTCGCCCGCAGTTGCAACACGCCGTTCGCGCGCACCGGCGCGCAGATGGGCGCCGACGTGATGGTCGCTGGCACCAAGGCCTGGGGCATCGGCGAGACGATTCCGTTCGATCTTGCCGGCGGTGCTGTCTCGCATTTCGGCGAGGTGGCCGACTTCAAGGACGCGATCCAGAAACTGGCGATCAGCAGCTTCGGACAGGACAACGACCTGATCGTGCCGCTGCAGATGGCGATGATCGCCTCGACCGTGGCCAATGGTGGGGTGGAGATGCAGCCGTACGCAATCGACTCGACGCTCGACCACAGCGGCGCGGTGCTGAACAAGACGACACCGACCGTGTGGAAGACGCCGATCACCCCCGAGGTCGCGGCGACGATGAACCAATTGATGGTCGGCGTGGTGAACGTCGGCACGGCGAAGTGCTGCCTGCAGCTGAACAACGGCATCCAGGCCGCCGCCAAGACCGGCACAGCGCAGCTCAACGCGCTCGGCCAGCAACAGCGCTCGCACGCGTGGATCACCGCGTTCGCGCCAGCCGATGCGCCGCAATACACAGTGGCCGTCGTACTCAAGGGCGTCAACGATCAGATCAGCGCCGGCACCGGAGGCCGGCTGGCCGGACCCATCGCCAAGACCCTCCTCGACTACGCTCTCGCCCACCCGCTGCCATGATGTCCACTGACGGCAATGGCGGCAGCGTGATCGGTATCCTGCTTCAGCGCTTTCGGGCCGACAAGACAGGCAACACGTGACGAACAACGGAGAACGAACGGTCCTCAACGACCGCTACGAAATCCAACAGCGCATCGGGCGCGGTGGGATGGCCGACGTTCTGCTCGCGCGCGACCTTTTGCTGGACCGGCCTGTTGCGATCAAGGTGCTCTTCGCCGAGTTCGCCACCGACCCCAATTTCGTCGAGAGGTTCCGTCGCGAGGCACAGTCCGCTGCCGCGCTGAATCACCCGAACATCGTCAGCGTCTACGACTGGGGCAAGTACGGCGGCACGTACTTCATCGCGATGGAATACGTCGAGGGACGAACGCTGGCTGACATCGTGCGCGCCAACGGGCGAGTCTCGCCCGTGCAGGCCGCCGAAATCGCCAGCGAGGTCTCCGCCGCGCTGGCCTTCGCCCATCGAAACGGCGTGGTCCACCGCGACATCAAGCCGGCCAACATCCTGATCGGCTCGAGCGGTCAGGTGAAAGTGGCCGACTTCGGCATCGCCCGGGCGATGAACTCAGCTGCAGACAGCAACCTGACCCAGGTCGGCCTGGTGATGGGCACGGCCACCTACTTCTCGCCCGAACAGGCTCAAGGCGCGCAGCCCGACCCGCGCAGCGACCTGTATTCACTCGGCATCGTCATGTACGAGATGGTCGGTGGGCGACCACCGTTCGCCGGCGACAATCCGGTCGCGATCGCCTACAAACAGGTCCACGAGAACCCGCAGCCGCTGAACCAGATCGCCCCCGACGTGCCACGCCCGTTCGAGGCAATCGTCGCCAAGTTGCTGGCCAAGAACCCTGCGATCCGGTACCCCGACGGCGACGCCCTGCGCGATGACCTTCGCCGATTCCGCAACGGCGAACCGGTCAAGGCCTTGGCCGGCGTGGTCGCCGGAGCAGGACCTGGCGGACGGGGTCCATCTGGCGCAACCACCGTCGCCCGCACCGTGGAGCCTCCGCGGCCGAACACCGGCCCGGTTGGTATGTCGGCGACTGCAGCAAACGCCGCGTCGGCACAAGCCAACGCAACCACGGCGATGCCTCGGACCGGCGTGGTGTCGACGTCGACCGGCGGGGTTCGTCCCCCGGGAAGCCGATATCCGACAGGTGCCAACGAAGCCGTCTACTACGACCCGCCACAGCGCCGCGGTTGGTGGGGCATCGCCGCCTTCATCGCGATCGTCGCCCTGGCCATCGGTGGTTTCGTGTTGTTCAAAGCACTGAATCACAAGGACAAGGCAACGTCGTTCAGCCTGATCGACGTGACGGGGCAACCACTGGACTTGGCCACCAACAACATCCGCGCCGCCGGGCTGCAACCGAACGGTGTTCTCAAACCAGATCCGAATGCCGCAGAAGGTGTCGTCTACCTGACGGACCCGGCACCGAACGTGATCGTCAAGAAGGATCAGGTCATCACCCTGTACTTCAACCCGGTCAAGGAGTTGAAAGCAATTCCCGATGTCGTCGGTCATCAACTCGCCCAGGCCAAGGACCTGCTCACCGCCCAGGGTTTCGCGATCGGCGCGCCGGTCGAGGTCGAGAATGCCGCGATTCCGGCCGGTCAGGTGATCAGCCAGCAGCCACCCGCCAGCACGCCAGCCAAGCAGGGCACCCCGGTCATCCTGACGGTGTCACAGGGCGCCGGGCAGTTCACGATCCCGGGCCTGGCCGGAGCGCCACAGGACGTCGCCAAGAACCTGCTGCAGGGCGACCCGGGCAAGCTCGTCGTCGTTCTGGCCAGCGAGAACAACGACACCGTACCCTCCGGCGACGTGATCAGAACCGTTCCCGGACCGGACACGGTCGTCAACAAAGGCAGCACCATCACCCTCTACATCAGCACTGGTCCGACACCCGTGGTCGTGCCGCCGCTGGTCGGCCTGACCGAGGCCAATGCGCGCAGCCTGCTGGCCGACAAGGGTCTGATCGCGGGTCCCGTGACCACGAAGGACTATCCGTTCGGAAGTGTCAACGTCGGCTTGGTGGTCGAACAGAGCGTCGCCGCCAATCAGCAGGTCAACTCCAGCACGTCGATCGGTCTCGTCATCGGCAAGGCCCTGCCCGAAACCACCACCACACCCG
>JAYTOM010000018.1:0-27383 GCA_043747765.1 Actinomycetota bacterium | reverse complement strand
TGAGAGTTGATCTGCAGCACGACGGCCTGAGAACCGTCGCTCTCGGCCTCGTGCACCGACGTCGTGATCTTGTCGATCAGGATTTCGTCGATCAGTCCGCTGACCTGGACCACGTTGACCGGAGCAAGATCATTGGCGTTGGTTGTGTTGGCCGCCGTGGAGGTGCTGGTCGCTGCGCTCGAAGTGGTGCTGGACGTTCTGGTCGGGGGCGCGCTCGCACCAGCCGGACGGCTGAGCAGGCCGAGACCGGCCAACCCGGCCGCGGCGGCCAACACGATCATCGCTAGTCTTCGCAAGAGAGCCTCCGGAGGGCGTTGGATTCGTGGAAACAATGCAGTTCTTTGGCGCGGCCCGGCTGGTCATCGTGGCCGGAAAGGGCGGTGTCGGCAAGACAACGGTAACGGCTGTACTTGCCCACGCAGCAGCTCACGCCGGACTTCGGGTGCTCGCCGTCGAACTGGAGGGCAAGCCGGTCCTCGCCGATCTGCTGGCCGACACCACCGTCGAAGTGATGACGATCACCGCCCCCGAGGCACTTGCTGACTATCTCGACGCACACGGTCTCAAGCGCGTCTCGAAACGACTCTCGACGAGCGGAATCATCGATGTCGTGGCCACTGCAGCGCCTGGGATCGACGACATCGTGGTACTCGGCAAGTTGAAGCAACTCGAACGGTTGGAGACCCATGATCTGATCGTCGTCGACGGTCCCGCTGCGGGCCACGCGATCACATTCCTGTTGTCGGCGAGGGGCCTGATGGACACGGTGCGCAGCGGCCCGATCCGCACCCAGGCGCAGGAGGTCCTCGACATGTTCGCCGATCCCGATCGGTGCCAGATCGTGCTCGTCACCCTTCCGGAAACCACCCCGATCAACGAGTTGATCGAGACCGCCTACGCCGTGGAGGAGAAAGTCGGCGTGCAATTGGCGCCCGTCGTCGTCAACGGTGTCGACGCCGGCGACCCGATCGCCGTGGTCGACGTCGTTGGTGCATCGGCCGATCTGCGTCTGGCGGCAGAGTTCCGCAACCACCGGCGCGCCGCACAGCGCGCCGAACTGGCCCGGCTGAGCAACGATCTGGCTCTCGATCAGATGAGGCTGCCGCAGCTAGCGGTCGCCGGTATTTCCGCCACGGATGTGCCTGCGCTGGCCGCAGCGCTGCTCGAGCAGATCGGCGGGCTGCCCGGGTGACGTCGCTGGACAGGATCATCGATACGGCAGAAATCGTCGTCAGCTGTGGCTCGGGCGGTGTCGGCAAGACGACAACAGCGGCAGCGATGGCGGTGTATGCAGCGTCGATCGGCAAGCGGGTGGTCGTCGTGACCATCGACCCGGCCCGACGGCTGGCCGATGCGTTCGGTCTGGCCGACGGGCTGACCAACGATCCGACGTTGGTCGACATCTCGATTCCGGATGGCTCAGGGCACGGCGAACTGTGGGCGATGATGCTCGATCCGGCGACCACGTTCGACGGCTTGGTCCGTGAACACGCATCGTCGCCCGAGCGTGCCGAGCGGATCCTGGCCAACGCGTTCTACCGCAACATCGCCGGTGCGCTGTCCGGCACGCAGGAGTACATGGCCGCCGAGAAGCTGTATCAACTGCATCGCGACGAGCGGTTCGACCTGGTCGTCGTCGACACACCTCCGACCCGCAACGCGCTCGATTTCCTCGATGCCCCCGCCACCCTGACCCGGTTCATCAGTCACCGTCTGTTCCGATTGATGATGCTGCCTGCCCGTGGTGGAATGCGGGTCCTCAACATCGCTGCTCAACCATTGCTGCGCACGATCGGCAAGGTGGTCGGCGGCGATGTCCTGGCCGATGCGATCGCCTTTTTCCAGGCCTTCGAAGGGATGGAGGCCGGCTTCCGGGACCGCGCCGATGAAGTCAGCTCGCTGTTGCATTCGCCCAAGACCAGCTATGTGCTCGTCGCATCGGCACGGGCCGACACGGTGGTCGAGGCGATGTACTTCGCCGGCCGATTGGTCGAGTCCCATCTCACGGTCGGGGCCGTGGTCATCAATCGACTCCAACCGCGCTTCGGTGACGCAACGCCGGCCGAAGCTGCCACCGCTGCCGATGCTGCCGCCGCTGCGGGCGAGCCCGAACTGGCCGAGATGTGGCGGAACCTCGGCGAACTGCACGCCCTCGCCGATGCCGAGGAGGGTGTCATCGCTCCGTTGGTTGCCGACGTCCCGGCGACGGCAATCCACCGCGTCCCGTTGCTGGCCGACGACGTCCACGATCTCGACGGCCTCCGCGCCATCGCCGCCCACCTCTTCATGCACCACTGAACGGTCTGCAAGCGGAAGTGCTTGCAGGAGTTTGCAGTGAAAGGCGCGCTTGAGGGGACGAAAGCGCTCGGGAAAGTTTGTCGGGGGGAGTCGGTGAGTACAGTTTCTGGTTGTGCACGTTCTGCTCGCATCCGATGCCCAATGGGTGGTCGACGAAGTCGTTGCCGCGCTCGGTGGTCCTGAGACCAGCTTCACCGTCTGCCGCAACGGTCGCGACGTCACCGCCGTGGTCAAGGCTCGCACCCCCGACCTCGCCATCCTCGACCTGCAGAGTGGCTCGATGGGTGGCATCGCCGTGACGATGAACCTGCGCCTCGACGAGAGTTCGGGCGCTGTCCCGTACATCCCCGTGCTGATGCTGCTCGACCGAACCGCCGATGTGTTCCTCGCCCGTCGCAGCGGGGCCGACGGTTGGCTGATCAAGCCGCTCGACGCTCTCAAGATCTGTCGTGCGGTCGACGCGATCATGCGTCCGCCGATCGCCGTCGCCGAGTCATTCGAGCCCGAGATCGAGTCCGCAGCACAGTCGGCAGTACAGTCCGAATCGACTGTGGAAGAAGCCGTTCCTGCGGGATAACATCCGTCGAACACCTATCGGGGTGTAGCGCAGCTTGGTAGCGCGCCACGTTCGGGACGTGGAGGCCCGGAGTTCAAATCTCCGCACCCCGACCATTTGCAGCAGGCCAGGGGTTCGTCCTCTGGCCAGCCGCCGTTTTCGGATCGAGGCCAGCGAAATATTCTGGGACCGTCGCGGTCGGTGGTGATCGGGCAGTCCACTCTGGTGTGGTGGCCGCAATGGGTATTGCGCTCTCCACGCTCGATCGACCACTGGCCGCGACACGATCGACGTTCTGGGTGACTCTCAAATCTTGACGGAGAGTGACCGAATAACCGTGCGAACATCGTGACAGGGACTACATTGTGCGTCGGCGGAATCCCCATGGGCGAAAGCGAGCGTTCATCGGAAGGCGGCTGATGCTGCGAAAGTAGGTTCGCGAAAGCGGGCTCGCCGACAGGACAGGCGTCGCCAGCACAGTCCCGACCACCCCATCAATCACACGGAGACACTCACATGATCAAGTCACGCAGTTTCATCGCCGCTCTGGTAGCAGGCACCATCGTGATCGCCGGCTGCTCAGCCGGTTCCACCGACTACAAGAAGGCCGCCGAAAAGGCATTCACCGACGCCAGCGGCGAGGGTTCCACGGCAGTTTGTGACACGCCGGCCGCGACCAGCGTCGGCACCACCTTCAAGTGCACGGGCACCGGCGCCGACGGCACCAAGTTCGACCTCGTCGCAACGATCGACAAGGCGAACCACGTCCTCGTCAATTCTGCTGGCGCACCAACCGACACGAGCACCCCGGCCGGCGGCAGCACCACCGAGACAACCGTCGCCGGCACCCCCGATTCGACGGCGACCACCATCGCCGACGCGACCCCGACGACCTGAGCGTTTCTCAACCAGAACGCCCGAAACCCACGCCGTTCCTCTCGGGATGCCGTGGGTTTCGTCGTTTTCGACCGGGTTTCAGCCCCGCTGATCGGCGTCAGTGAGTGACGGAGCGGAACGCCTCGACGACCGTCGCGAACGCTTCGAGGCTCTGGTCGTAGCCGACTGCGGAGGGCAGAGAAACACGGACGTCGGTGACACCCGACTCGACCATCGTCGGCACGAGATCCATGGTCCGGGCAAGGTCGATCTCACCAGCGTCGTCCTTGACCATGGCCAGGTTGCCGACGACACCGATGCCCGACGCATCGCGCCCAGTTGCCGCAACCCCTTCGCGCATCCGCTCGATCGATTCGGTGAGGTTCTTGGCAGAGTCTCCCCACGGGATCCAGCCACTGCCGAACCTGGCCAGCCGGGCGATCATCCGTTGGTTGATGGTTCCGCTGACCCAAATCGGTACGCCGTGCGGATTGATCGGCTTGGGCATCATGTGGATCGCTGCGAACTGCAACTCGGGAGAGGAATACTCTGCCCGCTGGTGGCGCCACAGTGCCTGACAGACCTCCAGGGAATGATCGAGAAGACGACCACGACCCCCGAAATCGAGCCCGGCTGCGTCGTACTCTTCACGTTGCCAGCCAACGCCGACGCCGATGTCGAGACGACCTCTCGACAACACATCGAGCGTGGAGGCAGATTTCGCGAGCACCACCGGGCGACGCAGCGCCGCGAGCAAGATGTTGGTTCCGAGTCGGATCCGAGTCGTGCAACCGGCGACCACTGACAGCAGCGTCAGCGGTTCCAGCCACAGCCCGTCGGGTCCTGTCGGCTGACGGCCCCCTGACACACCACCCTTGCCGGGATCGCCATAGGCCTCGAGGTCTTCTCCGTAGACGACGTGATCGGACACGACGAGCCGGTCGACGCCTGCAGCGTCGGCGGCCCGAGCCCGGTCCAACAGGAACTGCCAGTCACCCGGGTCGGTCGCCGCAAAGTTGAGGAGGGCGAACGAGAGCTGAGTCGAGCGGGCCGTTGTCATGCCCGGGCGACCGTATCAGCGGGTCAGATCGGCTCTTGAGTCGGCGCGTGATCGGGCGGTAGCTGCTCGGGAACGTCGGTCACGATCGGGATCGACGACGGTTCACTCGGACCGTTCGGTTCCGGCATCGTGAATGGGTCTGGCGATGGCTCGTTCGACATGTACATGGGGTACCCCGAGGACCATCGAAACAACCATCGAAACAACCATCGGATTCGTGCGGGAACATAGGGTGATGGCAATGAGCGATGCAATCGAAGCGGCCAACGCAGCGTTCTACGGTGCCCACGAGAGTCGCGATCTGGTCGCGATGTCCGCTGTCTGGGAACACAGCGACCGGGCCTGCTGCATCCACCCCGGATGGCCGATCCTGCGTGGCTGGGTCACGGTCGAGGAATCCTGGCGGAGGATCTTCGTCGGCAGCGGGCGGAACCAGTTCATCCTCACCAATGTCAGCGTCGATCAGCAGGGCGATACGGCGTGGGTGTCGCTCGACGAAAACCTCGTCGACGGTGCAATGACCGGGACCATCGCCGCGACGAACGTGTTCGTGCGGGTCAGCGGCACCTGGAAGCTGGTCCTGCATCAGGGTTCGCCGGTCGCTCGCGGTGTGGAATGAGCGCTGACTGGTGGCGCTCCGCTGTCGGCTACGAGATCTACATCCGTAGCTTTCTCGACACGACCGGAGACGGTTTCGGCGATCTCGCTGGGATCACCGACCGCATCGAATACCTGGAACAACTCGGCGTGGACGTGATCTGGATCACCCCGTTCTATCCCAGTCCCGGCAAGGACCAGGGTTACGACGTTGCCGACTACGTGGGCATCGACCCACACTTCGGAACGTTGCACGACTTCGACCGACTGATCACCGCCGCAACCGGGCGCGGCCTCCGCGTTTTCGTCGACATCGTGCCCAACCACTCGTCCGATCAGCATCCGTGGTTCCAAGCCGCGATTGCCGACATCCACAGTCCCTACCGGCAGTACTACCACTTCCGGCCGGCGAGCCCGGGTGGTGGACCACCGAACAACTGGGTCAGTCATTTCGGCGGCCCGGCCTGGTCGCTCGATCCCGCCGGGACCGGCGAGTACTACTGCCATCTGTTCCTGCCCGAGCAACCAGATCTGAACTGGTCGAACCCCGCGGTGGCGGAGGAGTTCCGCACGATCCTGACGTTCTGGTGCGAGCGTGGCGTCGACGGCTTCAGAATCGATGTCGCGCACGGTCTGACCAAGGATCCTGAGTTCCGAGACAACCCTCAGATCCGACCGATCACGCCGGGGATGCACCCGCACGAGGTGTTCGCCTCGTTCCAACACGTCCATGACCTGCACCGTCCCGAGACGACCGAGATCTTCCGCGAATGGCGCTCGATCGTCGAGCCGTTCGACGCCGTCCTGCTCGGTGAGATCGACGTGCGCAAGATCGAATGGTTCAGCAAGTACGTCTCCGGCTCCGGGCTCGACGCCGGATTCGTGCTCAAACTAGCGGCCAACTATTGGGAATCGGCGACGATCCTGTCGGATCTGATGACGTACCAACATGCGGCCAACGGTGGGGCAGCCTGGACGGTCTCGAACCACGATCAGCCACGCGCCGTGTCTCGTTACGGTGGTGGTCGCGTCGGCATCCGCCGGGCGATGGCCGTGACCACCTTGATGCTCGCGCTGGACGGCATCACGTTCGTCTATCAGGGCGAGGAACTGGGGCTGCCCGATGCCGTACTGATCGGCGCCGCGATGGACCCGGTCAGCACTCGCAACGATGGTGCCCCTGGACGCGATGTGGCCCGTGGGTCGATGCCGTGGGACACCTCGCACCTCAACGGGTTCACGACCGCCCGCACGGCGTGGCTGCAGACGCATTCATTGCCGAAGGCGCTGACCGCCGACGGTCAGGTCGGGCATGTGGGGTCGACGTGGGAGCGATATCGGCAGATGATCGGTCTGCGCAAACGGCTGCCGGCGCTGTGGTCGGAACCCCTCGAGGTCTTCGATCTTCAGGCGACGTCGTTGGTCGTGTTCCGCGGCAACCTGACCGTGATCGCCAACCTCGACGACAAGGCCTTCGAGTTGGTGCCGGAGGGTGAGTTCCACATCGAATTCGAGAGCTACGCCGGCGCCGCCGAAGGCGACGGCGGCATCGTGCGTGTCCTGCCCGAATCGACCGTGGTGCTCAGCCGCCGCGAGCCCAGACCAGATCTGCATGCCACTGATCGAACAGGAATGTGATGGACATCGCCCAATTGCAAGATGTCATCGAGCGCACGTTCGGGACGCGTGACAGCGCCCGCGGCGTACCAGCCTCGGTGGCGTGGCTGGCCGAGGAGGTCGGCGAGTTGGCCCAGGCGATCCGCAAGGGAACCAAGGCGCAGCAGCTGCACGAATTCGGTGATGTGTTGGCCTGGGTGGCGACGTTGGCCAACCAGATGGACATCGACCTGACCGAGGCCGTGCAGCGCTACGCCGACGGCTGTCCGAGGTGCGCCGCGCTGCCGTGCGATTGTTCGTAAGCCCGCCACCCGCCATCCGCCGAAGGCCGCCATCCGCCGGTTCCACCGTGGCTCGACCGACGCGAGTTGAACGAACTGATCGGCTGGACCGATCAGTCAGCGGATGTACAGCTCGGCGATCTGGACTGCGTTCAGTGCTGCACCCTTGCGCAGGTTGTCGTTGCTGAGGAACAGCACCAGACCGCGCCCGTCGGCCACGCCTTCGTCGACACGGATCCGACCGACGTAGCTCGGGTCCTTGCCGGCCGCCTCCAACGGCGTCGGTACGTCGGACAGTTCGACACCGGGCGCCGCAGCCAACAGTTCGGTCGCCCGGCCGACACTGAGCGGACGCTCGAACTCGGCGTTGATGCTGATGCTGTGCCCGGTGAACACCGGAACACGGACGCATGTCCCGCTGACCAGCAGGCCGGGGATGTCGAGGATCTTGCGGCTCTCGTTCCGCAGTTTCTGCTCTTCGTCGGTTTCGAATGAACCGTCGTCGACGATCTTGCCGGCCAGCGGCAAGACATTGAAGGCAATCGGCTTGGCGAACTTGGTCGGGGTCGGCATTGCCACGGCGTTGCCGTTGAACGTGAAGTCCCGAGCCTGATCCACCACTTCGCGGGCCTGCTTGTCGAGTTCGTCCACGCCGGCCAACCCGCCACCGCTGACCGCCTGATACGTACTGGCGATGATCCGCACGAGCCCGGCTTCGTCGTGCAACGGCTTGAGCACCGGCATTGCCGCCATCGTCGTGCAGTTCGGGTTGGCGATGATGCCCTTGCGTGCGTGGGCGATCTCCCCTGGGTTCACTTCGCTGACGATCAGGGGAACATCGGGATCCATCCGAAACGCAGACGAGTTGTCGATGACGATCACGCCGGCCGCCGCGAACTTCGGTGCCAGTTGCCGAGCCGAGGTGGCGCCCGACGAGAACAGCGCGATGTCGAGACCGGTCGGATCGGCGAGCGCAGCATCCTCGACCGTGATCTGCTCATCGCCCCACGCCAGGGTGGTCCCGGCCGAACGAGCCGACGCGAAATACCGCATCTCGGTGACCGGGAAGTTCCGCTCCGCGAGGATCGCGCGCATCACCGAACCGACCTGACCTGTTGCACCGACGACACCGATTCTCATCGCGACGAGGTTAACGGTGCTCCCCGACGACATGGCTGGAATTGTTGCTCCGCCGGCTGGCCCTTCGATGACCAAACGCTCCGCGAAAGTCCCTGTCCATGGGCGCTACAGCCGTTCGGCCACCAGCCACCAATGGCTGCGGTTGACCCCCTCGTAGGTCTTCAGACCGGCGTCGCTGCGCAGTCCCATCGACCGGTGCGGCGAGTGGTAGATCATCCTGTGCGCGAACTTCTCGGGCAACGTGTCGAGGTGCCGGGAAACCTGCTCCGGCGACAGCCGATTGGCCTGCCAGCCGAGTCTGGAGGCAAGTCGACGCTTGGCGATCCACGGCCCGAACTTCGGGACCCGCCACAGCATTCGCATCACCTTGCCGAGAGGCCACAGCACAACGTCGATGCCGGTCCATGTGCGGAAGTTGAGCGCCACATGACCGCCGGGCTTGGTCACACGGGCCGCCTCTGCGACGAGCGACAGTGCGTCGTCGTGATCGCAGTGTTGCAGCGTGATGTAGCTGAACGCGATGTCGGCTTCCTCGGCGGCCACGTCGAGGGTCCGACCATCGGCGACGTGCACCGTGCGGAGACGTTCGACGGCGCCGAGCTTGGCGACGGTCTGCCGGCACCGTTCGAGGAATGCCGCATCCAGATCGCAAGCGATGACCTGTCCGAAAGCCTTACTGAACCCAGCCGTCATCCGTCCGATACCGCACCCGATCTCGACCAGGGTCTGTGACCCGATGTCCGCGCTGAGCAGGTCGAACGCAGTCAGGAAGGCAAAGATCTCCTGATCACCGGTGCCCGTGAACTCCTCGAGATCGAGGCTGTCACCGGTTTCGTTGTTGAACACCCACCCGATCTCGCGAACGACGTCGTCGGCCGACGTCTGATCTTCACTGACTCGGCCGGCGGTCCGCCACGGAATGAGCTGGGCGCGGCGGCGAGGACCCGTCACTTGCGCTCCGGCAGTGGGCCGCCGTATTCCTGACCGCTGTCCAGACCGAACGCCGTGTGCAGGCTACGCGCCGCGTGCTCGAGGTCCGACGCAGCACACACGACACTGATCCGGATCGTGCTGGTGGAGATCATCTCGATGTTCACCCCGGCATCGGCCAGCACACGGAACATCTTCGCCGCGACGCCAGGGCTCGACTTCATTCCGGCTCCGACGAGGCTGATCTTGGAGATGCTCGCGTCGTGACTGACACCAAGTGCACCAACCTCGGCGGCGACCCGCGCGACGATCTGTTCGGCGACGGCCATGTCGGCTTTCGGCATCGTGAAACTGATGTCGGTCGTGCCCTGCTTGGACGTGTTCTGGACGATCATGTCGACATTGACATTGGCATCGGCCAGCGGTTCGAACAGCGCAGCGGAGATGCCCGGTCGGTCCGGCACACCAACAATGGTCACCTTGGCGTCGTTGGTGTCGGTGACGACCGCGGAGATGATCGGCTCTTCCATGCTTGGCTCCTTGGCGGTGACCCACGTGCCTGGTTCCCAGGTGAAGCTGGAGCGGACGTGGAGAGGGACGTTGTGATTGCGCGCGAATTCGACGCTACGGAGGGCGAGCACCTTGCTCCCCGCGCCAGCCATCTCCAGCATCTCGTCGAAGTTGACGTGCTGCAACTTGCGGGCCTGGGGCACGATCCGTGGGTCGGCGCTGAAGACCCCGGTGACATCGGTGTAGATCTCGCAGGCGTCGGCGTTCAGCGCCTTGGCCAATGCTGACGCAGTGAGATCGCTGGCACCACGACCCATCGTCGTGATCTCCTTGTCGAGGCTGACGCCCTGGAAACCAGCGACGACGCAGACCTTGCCCTTGGCCAATGCATCGCGGACCCGATCACCCTTGACCTCGACGATCTTGGCCTTGCCATGCACGTTGTCGGTGATGATTCCGACCTGACTGCCAGTGAAGCTGATCGCATCGACGCCGAGGTCGTTCAATGCCATGCAGACCAGCGCAGCGGACATTCGCTCACCGGTGGTCAGCAGCATGTCCATCTCGCGACCAGGCCTCGTGTTGGACACCTGCGTCGCCAGGGCGATCAGATTGTCGGTGGTCTTCCCCATTGCGCTGACGACGACGACGACGTCATTGCCGTGACGCTTGGTGAAGGCGACGTGCTCGGCCACCGCCCGCATGCGATCGGGATCGGCAACCGATGTTCCGCCGAATTTTTGAACGATGAGACCCACTGGGCCGAAAGGATATCGAAACCGACGAGATCTTCCAGCCCGGGACATCTTCCGGCCGGGCCAGATCTCCCGAGGGTGAATCTGGTTACGGTGGTTGCCTGTGTTGGCCAGCCGTCTCGACGAGTCCTACTCGGTCGAGGTCCGTTCGGCCATCACGCCGCTCACCGTCGCCAAGGTGACGGCGAACAGCGCCTCGCGGTTCGTTGCACCGTTCATCGCCGCGATCTCCAGCGGCCTCCATGTCAGCCTGTCCACCGTCGGCGCGGCGATTGCCGTCAGCGAACTGGTCGGACTCAGCGCACCGCTGGTGACCCATCTCGCCGGGCGGTTCGAGCGACGGTCGGCGATGTCGTGCGGGCTGTTGGTGATGTCCCTCGGTGCTTGCATCGCTGCGACGAGCCGCAGCGCCGTGCAGTTCACGGGGGGTCTGGCAGTGATCGCGCTCGGCAAGATCGTGCTCGATCTCGGTGCCATCGCGTGGATCACGGACCGTGTCGAGGTCATCCGGGTCGGCCGGGCGATCGGACTCACCGAATCGGCGTGGGCCATCGGGCTGTTCACCGGTGTCGTCCTGATGGGTGTCGTCACCGGACTCACCTCGTGGCGATGGGGCTATGTGTTGGCGATCATCGCGATGGTCGCCATGTCGGTGGTGCTGTGTCGCGTTCTGCCCGACGAACAGCCGAAAGCGGGACACCTGGACGGGACGATCCGTCAGAAGTCGCGGCTCGCTGCCGGCTGGTGGGTGATCGCTGCGACCATCGCGCTGATGGCGTCGGCCCAGGCCATCTTCGTCACCTTCGGCACCTGGTTGCAGCACGACTTCGGGTTCAGCGACATCGCCCTGGCTGCTGTAATCTTCGGATTCGGTGTCGCAGAACTGCTCGGCACGTCCACGACAGTGCGGTTCGTCGACAGGTGGGGCGCACAGAATTCGACGATGCTCGGGGCCGCGGCAGTCATCCCGGCCGGGCTCGCCCTTGCCCTGTTGCACGGCCATCTGGTGATCGGAATCGCACTGCTCGCGCTGTTCATCGGCGCCTTCGAGTTCGCGATCGTCTCCACCCTCTCGCTTGCGAACAGCCTGATTCCTTCCAACCCGTCGAGCGGGTTGGCGATGATGGTCAGCGGCGCCACGCTCGGTCGGGCAGCGATGTCCCCGGTTGCCACCGCAGCGTTCACCAGCCACGGGATGTGGCTACCGGCTGTGTTGGGCGCATCGTGTGCCTCCGTCACGGCGCTCTGTCACCTGCGTTACCGAGCGGTTGTCAGGGCTTCGCCTCCGACCATCGTCTGATCACACTGATGTCAGCAACGAAGCGGACGCTCCGATCGGGGGCCCAGCGCGACGCTGCCTCCTGCAGACACTGATCGAGCAACAGAGCGACCATCGAGCCGGCGTCGTGCGGAGCATGCACCAGCAATTCGTCGTGAAGGCAGAGCACGATCCGCGCTCCATGCACCGCGACACGCGCCCGGACAGTTGCCGCCCAGGCCTTGAAGAGTTCCGCTGCGGCACCCTGCACCATGGCGTTCCTGGCGAAACGCCCCCGAGCGTTGGCAACAGAGCGACGGTCGCTCTCGGCGACGTGGTCGGGCGTGGCCCACATCCGGATCAGTCGCCCGCCGTATGTGCGCAGGTTGCGCTCGTCCCGGCCGGCCTCGTCGGCATCACGGAGGTAGCCCATCGCAACCGGGTAAGCGTCCTCCAGCCCTCGCAATGCCTGACCCGCTGTGCCCGATGTCTGCCCGTACATCGCAGCCAGGATCGCCACTTTGGCGATCGCCCGCTCCACACCCAGCCGAGCGGCAACGGGCGCGTACATGTCGTCAGCGTGCGTCGCCGCAGCGAACTGGCGATCGCCGGAGATCGCCGCCAACACCCGCGGCTCGATCTGGCCGAGGTCGGCGCGCACGAAGACGAAGCCCGGCTCGGCGGCCACGGAATCGCGCATGTCGGCGGGAAGGTTGTGCAACCCGGCCTGGGCTGTCATCCGCCCGGCCGCACCGTCGGATCCGGTCCATGCGCCGCGCAGCCGACCACCGGCGACGTGCTCGTCCAGCCAGGAGTAGCCGTATGTGGTCGAAATTCGTTCTGCCTTGCGCCACGTCAACAGTGCGGCGACCACCGGATGCGCATCGCGATACGGTTCGAGCCGATGGGCGCGAGTGTTCGGCACGTCGACGCCGACACGGTTGAGCAACGACTTCACCCCTGCCGGGCTGCGCAGATCGATGTCCGTGCTGGCGGGCACGTATCGCAACACCTCCGCATCACGCCGCACACGGTTGGCAGCCGCATCGACCTCGTTGGTAGTTCGTGCGCCGACGAAGGACTGGATGATCTCAGCCGCGCGCAGCACATCGATCGGTAGTCCATCGGCCTCCAGCTCAGCACACAGCAACTCCGCCGCCGATTCGGACCGTGCGGCTGCTGCCGCCCGCAGCGGCGAGTCGAGGTCGGACAACCGTTGCCGCTGACAGGCCTGGATCGACAGCGCTGTCGTCGCCCAGAGCGACATCCGCTCGACGCTGGCGCCCCACCCGCCGCTGGTCCATTCCGGACGCAGGTGTCCGTCCGGCCGGAGCGGGTTCTCGAGGTCGGAGCCTTCCTCGCCTCCGACATCCAACAGGTTGAGCTGACCCATTGTCGGCACGCCGGACATCGGCAGATCAGCGAGGCTCGCGACGACGCGGGCCGGCTCGGCCCGCCACCCGCCGAACAGCAAGCGGTGCACGGTCGCGATGTCCCAGCACGAAGCAATTCGCACATCGGCGGCGACGAGCTCGGATGTCGTCTCCTTCGACCACAGCACCCACCGCGGCCGGATCGCCGCCTCGATCGCCTGGACGACCTCCGCCGGCTCGGCGGTTGCCGTCGCCCACCGCTGGCCGGCTGCGGCCACACCGAGGCCGACACCGTTCTTCAGCACGAGCGCCACGATGTCACCGCGCTGGACACCGGCCACGCTGAGCTCGTCGAGCATTTCGGTCACGATGCCATTGTGCAGGGTGAGTCGTGCGCCAGTGACCTCGACCGTTCGCCGTCCAGGGCGGAGGTGAAGCCGAGCTCGGCGATATTCTTGAGCGTGAGCCAAATCGTCATCAGCGGTACTGGGCTGTACACGCCTCCGGAGTCGATCAGCAATGCCGAGCTCGTTGCGTCACTGACGGTCGCCGTCGATCGCTGGAATCGCGAGCACGCCGAGGACATCGCCGCCGGTATCGAGCAGGCTCGGGCAACGCCACACGAGGACTTCATTCTCAAGGCGTCGGGTATCAGGTCGCGATACGTCGTCGACAAGGCCGGCGTGCTCGATCCCGATCGCCTCCGACCCAGCCTCAAACTGCGCGGTGAGAACGAGCTCGGCATCCAGGCCGAGATGGCGCTCCCAGCTGTCCGACAGGCGCTGACGATGGCCGGCCGAGAGGGATCGGACGTCGACGCGATCATCGTTGGTTGCTCCAACCTGCAACGCGCCTACCCCGCTGTGTCGATCGAGATCCAGAACGAGATCGGCGCCGCCGGTTGGGCCTACGACATGAACGTCGCCTGCTCGTCGGCGACATTCTCGATCCAGGCCGCTGTCGACGCGCTGCGCAACGGATCAGCGTCGTGCGTCGTTGTCGTCAACCCGGAAATCACGTCGGGCCACAACAACTTCGCGTTGCGCGATTTCCACTTCATCTTCGGCGATGCGTGTACTGCTCTCGTGCTGGAGCGTGGCGAAGATGCGGTGGTCGATGAATCGTGGGCGATCCTCGGCACGAAGTTGGCGACGCAGTTCTCGAACAACATCCGCAACGATGCCGGATTCCTCAATCCGAGTGAGGTCGGCGAACGCGATCCACACGATCTGGTCTTCCGCCAGCGCGGCCAACAGGTGTTTCGTGAAGTCTGTCCGATGGTTTCCGCGCACATCATCGAACACCTCGACCAACTCGGGTTCGATCCAACGGGCGAGACCGGACGGGGGGTCAAGCGGTTCTGGCTGCACCAGGCCAACCTGAAGATGAATCAGCTGATCGCCAAGGGCGTGCTCGGGCGCGTGCCCGACGAAACGGAGGCGCCCGTGATCCTCGACGAGTACGCCAACACCAGTTCGGCCGGATCGATCATCGCCTTCCACCTCTACCGCTCCGACCTGCATGCGGGCGACGTCGGGGTGATCTGCTCGTTCGGTGCCGGCTATTCCGTCGGCAGCGTGATCGTCACCAAGATCGGCGGCGCCTGACGATTCAACGGTGTCTCGGTGTCAACCAGGTGCTCAACCGGGTGGTGAACCGTCCATCAACCAACGGTTCACCGATATCTCCCAGAGCGCGTCGTACGGGCCCTCGTCGTCGGGCTTGGTGATGTCCCACTCGAACTTGGCCGCGAACGCATCGACGACGGACCGTGGGTACGGGCGCTGCAGAACGTCGACCATTGCTTCGGCGACGGCCGGTGCGTCGCCACTCTCCAGGCTGAACATGATGTGTGGGTTGGCGCGCACGTTACGGGTCTTGATGTTCGACTCGAGCGTGCAGACATAGGCCCGGCCCTCGACCCACACGAACCAGATCGGCGTCAGGTGCGGCGATCCGTCTGGTCGGACCGTCGCCAGCCAGATGTTGCGTTCGGTCTGCAGTCGTTCGTCGAGGTTCATCAGGTGAGCGACCGGGTCAGCTCGGCGCTGAGGTGGTGGGTCAACGGCTCGCCGACAGCAGCCATCCGCACGTCGTAGCGCAGGGTTGCGCCATCCGCCGACAACGTGAAGGTCCGCTCCACCAGATCGACCCGCTTGGCTGTCGACGTGCCCACGATGGCCGTCGAGCGCGTCGCCAGCACCGACCCTTCCAATGTCCCCTCCTGCACCTCGACCAGGCCGGTCGGGTGGGCGATCACGAACTCGATGGCCCCTGGACTCGGCTGGCGCAGGTACCCGGTCTCAGCGTGCAGCGGCCTCCCGTCGGCGGCGGCTCGGGTGCGTTGTGAATACGCCAGGAAGGGCTTGCCGACGTGGCCGAAGGTGACGATCTCGTCGTAGTCGAACGATGCGATCGTCGGGTACTCGCCATGTCCTCGCCCCGACCATGTCCCCACCAGCACACGCAACGATTCGATCGACGGATGCAATGCAGCAGCCGGCGTGGGCGTGGATTCTCCGAGCGGCGCAGTCACGTCGCCAGCGTCGCGCGTCGACGAGCACCTCGCAACCGAACCCCACAAACGCACACCTACCCCGAGCCTCCCGAACCGAGCCGGTACGAACCGAGCCCTCGGGGCGACAATGAGTGGCCAGCCCGCTCACATCGGCTCCGAGGGCGCGGTTCGTACCGCGGTGGGCAGCGCGGCAGATGATTGGGAGGAGGTTGGACGACGAGGCTCAGCCCGAGTAGCCGCTGGTGATCGGCAGACGGCGATCCTTGCCGAACGCCTTGACACTGATTCTCACCCCGGGTGGGCATTGCCGGCGCTTGTATTCGCTGAGGTCGACGAGGCGGGCAATGCGCCGTACGACTGCCTCGTCGAAGCCGGCGGCGACGATCTCGGTGGCCGTGCGGTCGTCCTCGACATATCGCTCGAGGATTGCGTCGAGCACTTCGTAGGGCGGCAACGACTGATCGTCGCGCTGATCGGGTCGAAGCTCGGCTGACGGCGGCTTGGTGATCACGGCTTCCGGAATCACTTCGCGCCCGGCGCGGCCGTTGTAGTAGCGACACAGGTCGAAGACGCTCATCTTGAAGACGTCCTTGATCACCGCGTATCCGCCGACGCTGTCGCCGTAGATCGTGAAGTAGCCGACGGCCATCTCGCTCTTGTTACCGGTGGTCAGCACCATCCAGCCGAACTTGTTCGACAGCGCCATCAGCGTCATGCCTCGGACGCGACTCTGCAGGTTCTCCTCGGTCAGATCCGGAGATCGACCCTCGAACGACGGTGCCAACATGTCGAGGTACGAGGCGAACGCCGGCTCGATTGCGATCGTCCGGTAATCGATGCCGAGGTTGTCGGCCAACGCCTTGGCGTCGTCCTTGGAACCGTCGCTGCTGTAGCGCGACGGCATCGAGACGCCATGCACGTGGTCGGCACCGAGCGCGTCGACCGCGATGCACGCCACGATCGTCGAGTCGATCCCGCCGGAGAGGCCGATCACGACATCCGTGAAGTGGTTCTTGCGGACGTAGTCGCGCGTCGCCAGCACGAGCGCCTCGTAGACCTCGGCGACAGACTCGAGCACCGGGGCGATCCGTTGCTCGGCCGGCGACGTCTGCCGAATCGGCTCGTCACTGATCCCGACGACCGGAAGCAACTCGCCCGTCGCCCGACCACGCGGATCGAGCAACCGCTTGCGATAGACGGAATCGACGTCGATGTCGACGTACAACATCTCCTCCGTGAACTGCGCCGCGCGCGCGAGCAGGTTCCCGTCGGCGTCGAACACCATCGAGGCCCCGTCGAAGACCAATTCGTCCTGACCCCCGACCTGATTGACGTAGACGAGTGCGCAGCTCGCGTCGGCCGCCCGCGTCGCCAACATCCGCTCTCGGCTGGAGACCTTGTCGCGGTGATACGGCGAGCCGTTGATGTTGATGTTGAGCTCCGCGCCACCAGCGGCCTGAATCGCCAGTGGTCCGGTCGGACTCCAGATGTCCTCGCAGATGCTGATGCCCACCTTCACGCCGCCGACGAGATACAGCTCGAGCTGATCGCTCTCATCGCCCGGTGTGAAGTATCGGGCTTCATCGAACACGGCGTAGTTCGGCAGGAGCCGTTTGCGATACGTACCTCGGATCTCACCTTCAGCGAGAACCGCCGCGGCGTTGTACAGATCACGATCGCTGTCGACGAAGCCGACGATCGCGACGCAACGACGGGTCCGCGCCGCGATGCTGGCGAGGATCTCCTTGTTGTCGGCGACGAAGCCGGGCTTGAGGACGAGGTCCTCCGGCGGATATCCGGTGATCGACAATTCTGGGAACGCGACGATGTCGCAGCCAGCGGCTTCGGCCATGTCGTAGTGCTCGACGATCTTGGTGAAGTTGCCCTTGAGGTCGCCGACCGTCGGGTTGATCTGGGCCAGTGCGATCCGGAGCCGTGTCACGCACAGAGGTTACCCACGGGCCGCATTGCGCTGGGCCGTTTGCGCTGGCGGCGTCAGGCTGGCCCATCGAAGTAGCCGGTGATGTCGACCACCAGGTCGGTGCCGCCGGACGAGAAATAGCTGAGGCCACCGCCGACGCCGATCTTGGTCAAGCTCAGCGACGCATGATCTTGGTTCGGTGCGGAGACATTGCCATTGCTGGCCAGCGGACGCCGCTGATCACTCGGGTAGGCAGTGACGTAGCCGGGTCCAACGCTCTGCGTCATCGTGATGTTCTGCGAGAGCGCAACCGCCGATTGCGGGACGGCACCGGCCGGATTCAATGTGCCGACACCATCCATCGCCAGCGAACCAAACCCTTTCGGTATCCGGGTATCGACCTGTCGGGTCGGCGCGACGACGTGATAGAGACCTGCGGACGACGTCGCGTTGGCGAAGTACCCGGCGACGTCGACCACGACGTCGGCGAGGGCAAAACGACGGATGTCGATCGACCCGTCAGCGCCGAGTGGCACGACGACCAGGTTCGGTCGGGCATCACCGCTGCCGTTCGTGTTCAGATTCGATGACGGTGGCTGCGGGGTTCCGCCCGGGAACACCGTCGCGTAACCCGCAACGTCGCTTGCAGCAGATACTCCTGTGACGATCAGGGCAACCGCCTGGACCGAGGACGGGATCCCGAGCTTGCCGGCGACGACCGCGTTCACGGTGGCGCTGCTGCCCGACGGGTTGCGTTCGGCATAGACGTTGTCGGTCGTGTTCGGCGGTTGTCGTGTGTCGATCAGCCGGGCCGGGTTCAGAGCGGTGAACCGTCCGCCGAGATCGCTCGGACCAACGGCCGCGAACGTGCCGAGCACATCGATCACGAGGTCTGTGGTCACCGAGGCGTATACGACGATCTTGCCCGTGGCATCGATGGGCACGATCGACGTGTTCGCCGCCACCTCACCGGTCGACGCATTCAGGTTCGATGACTGAGGGTGCTCGGTTCGCCCCTCGGAGGCAACCACGTAGCCAGCGCCCGATGAGTCGACCATCGTCATGTTGATCAGCGCAGCCTTGACCCGTCCGTGGTCGGTCGCGATGCCGAGATCGATGTATCGGGTCGCCCCGGCCCGAATGGTCCCTGCCGCGACCCCCGTGTTGTCACGTGTGTCATACGCTCGAACCGCCGTGCCGAGTGGCGTGTAGGCGAGTGCCGAGCTGGTCGTGGACGCCGGCGCGGCGTAGCTGATCTTGTGCAGCTTCGAGTCACTGTTGGTGACGTAGTACAAGGCAGGATCTGGGCCCTGGGTGATGAACGTCATATCGACGATGACGCCCGTGGTCGTCGCGAAGGGGTTCGCGTAGTCCACGTTCGCGTTACCTTGACGGACCCACATCTTGCCGCAACCACCGTCCGCGAACAGGTACGAATTGTCGTACTGGGCCGGCCACACGCCGTTCGGGATGAACGTGCCCGCAGTGATGAACTCGCAGCCTCCACCGTGTGCATAGGACGTCAACGGGTCGGTCAGACCAGCCGGAGTCGGCGGGCAACTCGTCCGCGAACCTTCGTCGCATGCACCCTCGCGACTGTTCCATCCGTAGTTCAGACCCTTGCCGCCCTCGTCGACCTCTTCCCAGGTGTCCTGACCGACATCGTTGATGAAGAAATGGGTCGCGCCCGTGTTGGGGTCGAACGCAAAACGATACGGGTTGCGAAGACCCCAGTCGTAGATCTCGAGACACTTCGCCGACGTCGGAGTGGATCGTCCAGCCGTCGCGCACGACACCGCTGCCGGATCGCCGACGAACGGATTGTCAGACGGGATTCCGCCGATCGTGGTGATGCGCAAGACCTTTCCGTTGAGCAGGCTGAGATCTTGCGCGGCCGTTCCAGCGGCGCCGCGCGGATTCTGACCCGAGTCGCCGACGGACACGTAGAGATCGCCGTCCTGTCCAACGGCGAGATCACCGCCATTGTGGTTTCCGCCCTGCGCAGCAATGTTGTCGAGCAGCATGGTCTCGGAGTTGGGATCGATCGAGTTCGCTGTCATCACGAACCGACTGACACGGTTGCCACGACCGGACGGCGACGAGCAGTTGCCGTGGTTCGCTGTGTAATACAGATAGACGAAACCGTTGCGATCGAATGCCGGATCTACTGCGGCGCCGAGGAGTCCCATCTCGCTTCCTGCGCAGACGGTCAGAGCGATGGCGTCGGCGGCGACGAGGGCGCCGTCCGAGCCGAGTACTCGAACCGCACCACCTTTCTCGGTGATCAGGGCCCGATTGCCAACGAGGGGCGTGATCCCGGTCGGCGCCTGCAGCGGATTCGTCGGCGGGTTGGAAATGGTGCTGTCGGTGAAGCCGTCGGGGACGGTTCCGGCTGCCGGGAGATTGCCTGCAACCAAGTGGGAGCCGGCCGATACTGCGGTGCCCGACGCCCGCGCTGCTGGCAAAGCCTGGGCGACGCAGATCGTAAGACCCAACGCAGCGACACTCGCGATGACAGCTCCCGAAGCACGCATTCGATACATACCAAATCCCTCTCAACAGATCTTCGTCAACACATCGTCGCCAACAGATTCCCCGTGTGCGATCACCTATACCTCAAGATCCACACGTGTCCCCGGGCAGTTCTCCCACCGCGGCAACCATGAACGTCGTGCCGCCGTCGGTGAAAAAGGTCAACTGATCGGCATCTGCGAAGAGGTTGCCCAACGTCGCTGCGCTGATGCGCGCACAGGTGCTGGCGTCGGCCAGAGCAACCCCGAGACCGGATGGCCACGGCACCTCGGTCGGCTTCGGATCGGTGTAGCCGGCCAGGTCCTCGACCGTGAGTGGCGTTGCCTGAAAGCGAAACGACGTCGGTACGAACGGCGTGTTCGCGCCGAGATTGTGCGCTCCAACGAGTGCTTCCATATCGCCGAGCGAGTCACAGAAGTCGCTCAGTGTCTTGCGCGACTTGGATTCGGCTGGGTCTGCATAACCGAGAGCGTTTGCCTGGTGGACGAAAGTTCCACCCTTCGCGTCGAGTTCGAGTTGTGTGTCCGGGACGTCGGCGACCGCCACGTCGGCGTGATAATCCGGCGGCACTGCAAGCAGCCCAGCCTTCTCGGCGGCAGCGAGGATGGTCTGGATGCCGCCCTCTGTGATGGTCCGTACGGACAGCGCCGAGAGCAGCGGCCCGGGGAAGATGGCCGTGGTCACGCCGGGGCTGAACAGCCGGCCGTCCCCGCAGATCAAGGTCGTCGGCACCGACGTGAAGGCGTAACCGGTTCGCACGAAACCACCCACATAGCCAAGGCGTAGTACGACATCGTCGGCGCCCGTCGGGTGCGCGATTGCGACAACCGCAGTTGTGGAATCGACCGGTGCAGTCGCGACAACCGTCGTCGTGGCTGTCGAGGCCGGAATCGTGGTCGCCGGAGCCGTGGTCGCCGGAGCCGTCGGTGGAATCGTGGGAGTCGGACGATTCGCGCCTGCACCCTTCGTCGTGTCCCCGCAAGCAGCGAGAACCGCCGTCAGACTCGGGGTGACGACGAACGCCGACAGAAGCGCGCGGCGGCTGAAACCTGTGTTGTTCACGTTCATACGACTTGGACGTTGGCACACTGCCAGCCGGTTCCCCGAGTCTTCGCGCCGACAAGTGCCGTCGGATACGGTCTTGAGACCAAGCAGAGACCTGGTTCACACTGCGTTCACAAATACGCAACGACATTGAAATCCCTGGCTGACAGAGTTCGCCAGCCCCTTACATCGTCCTTCGGAAGGAACGTTCTACATGGCCTACCAAGCTGAATACATTTGGATCGACGGTGGCAAGCCCACCCCGTTGCTCCGCTCGAAGACCAAGATCATGAAAGACGACGCCACGAAGATGCCGATCTGGGGCTTCGACGGTTCCTCCACCGAGCAGGCGACCGGCGAGAGCAGCGACTGCGTGCTCAATCCGGTCTTCACCTGTCCTGACCCGATCCGGGGCGGAGAGAACGTCATCGTTCTCTGCGAGGTTCTGCTCGCCGCTGACATGAAGCCACACCCGACCAACACCAGAGCCCCGCTCGAGAAGGTCTACAAGAAGTACGCCAAGCAGGGCATGATCTTCGGACTCGAGCAGGAGTACACGATGCTCAAGCTCGACGGCAGCCCGCTCGGCTTCCCGGTCGGCGGCTTCCCCGGACCGCAGGGTCCGTACTACTGCGGCGTCGGCGCCGGACGCGTCATCGGCCGTGAGATCATCGAAGAGCACACCCAGGCCTGCATCGACGCCGGCTTGATGATCGAAGGCACGAACGCCGAAGTGATGCCCGGTCAGTGGGAGTTCCAGATCGGTGCCGCCGATCCGATCACCGTCGGCGACCACATGTACGTCGCGCGCTGGTTGCTCCACCGCATCGCCGAGGACTACGACATCGCGATCTCATTCGACGCCAAGCCCGCCAAGGGCGACTGGAACGGCGCTGGCATGCACACCAACTTCTCGACCATTGCGATGCGCGACAACTACGACGCGATCGTCAAGGCCTGCGACGCCATCGGCAAGAAGATCGACCTGCACGTCAAGGGCTACGGCGACGATATCGAGAGCCGCCTGACCGGCAAGCACGAGACCGCCCCCTACAACAAGTTCAGCTACGGCGTGTCCAACCGTGGCGCCTCGATCCGCATCCCGTGGCAGGTCGCCAAGGACGGCAAGGGTTACGCGGAGGACCGCCGGCCCAACGCCAACGCCGATCCGTACACCGTCACCCGCCTGATCACCGACACGGTGTGCAGCGCCGCCTGACGAGCAGCGCAGCGAAGCCGTAACCTTGGGGGCCGGGCCTTTGCGTCCGGCCCCCGTTCGTTTTTTCTTTCCAGAGCGAGGGACACATGACCATGAACGAACAGCAACGCAACTACGTGCTGCACACGGTGGAAGAGCGCGGTGTCCGGCTGGTTCGCTTGTGGTTCACCGACGTGCTCGGCAACCTCAAGAGCTTTGCGATCAGCCCCGCCGAATTGGAGAACGCGCTCGAGGACGGGATGACGTTCGACGGCTCCTCGATCGACGGTTTCAGTCGCGTGCAGGAAAGCGACGTGTTGGCCATCCCCGATCCGAACACGTTCGAGGTGCTGCCATGGGGCGACCCGAAGAACGCCGAGGCACGCGTTTTCTGCGACATCCACAACCTCGACGGCACGCCCTTCCAAGGCGATCCGCGCCAGGTGCTGCGCCGCAATCTGGCCGAGGCGCGAGCGATGGGCCTGACGTTCTTCGTCGCCCCCGACATGGAGTTCTTCTACTTCGCGCCGCCGGTTCGTGGGCAGGCCCCGGAGCCGTTGGACGAAGCCGGATTCTTCGATCTGACCGCCAGCGACGTGTCGGGATCGCTGCGCAAGCAGACCATCCGGACGTTGGAGCAGATGGGAATTCCCGTCGAGTACAGCTTCCACGAGGACGCGCCGAGCCAGCACGAGATCGACCTTCGGCACAACGACGTACTCAGCATGGCCGACTCGATCATGACCTTCCGCCTGGTCGTCAAGGAGGTTGCAGCGAGCCAGGGCGTGTACGCGTCGTTCATGCCCAAGCCGCTCGAGGGTGTCCAAGGTTCTGGGATGCACCTCCATCTCTCGTTGTTCAACGGCGAGGACAATGCCTTCTACTCGGATGAGGACGACTACAACCTGTCTCCGATGGCCAAGCAGTTCATGGCCGGCCTGCTGCGTCATGCGGCCGAGATCACCGCAGTGACCAATCAGACCGTCAACAGCTACAAGCGTCTGGTGCCTGGCTTCGAGGCCCCCGTGCACATCAGTTGGGCCCGGAACAACCGCAGCGGCCTGATCAGGGTCCCGATCCCGAAAAAAGGCAACCCGCTGGCGACTCGTATCGAGTACCGGTCGCCTGACCCGGCATGCAACCCCTACCTGGCGTTCAGCGTGTTGCTGGCGGCGGGCATGCGCGGCATCAAGGAGGGCTACGAACTTCCGGCGGAAGCCGACGCCAACCTGTTCCAGATGGACGATGCGCAACTGATCAAACTCGGCATCGACCAGATCCCGTCGTCGCTCGGTGATGCCCTGCGGGTCATGGAGGAATCGTCGTTGGTGGCCGAAGCGCTCGGTGACCACATCTTCGAGTGGTTCCTGCGCAACAAACGCAACGAGTGGCGTTCGTACAAAGCGCACGTCAGCACGTTCGAGCACGATCGGTACCTGAGGTCGCTGTGAGCCCGGCAGCGGAGATGCTGGCGGTGTTCCCGGCGTCACCACCGCCGGACCTCGTGCGGACGCTCGACCTGGCCGGCTACCGCTGGAAGGCCGTGTCCGGTGCCGACGAGATGGCCCGGAACGAGCCTCCCGGTGGATGGGCAGGAGCAATTGTCTCCACCGACACCGACGCCGAAGGTGCGTGGGCACTGTGCCGTGCACTGCACAAGCGCGATCTGCCGGTCGCTCCGCTGCTGTTGCTCGTCGGCGGAGGCCAGCTCGGAGAACTTGCCCTGCGCGACGAGCTCTTCGACGATTTCTGCCTGACGCCGTTCCATCCGATCGAGTTGGAGGCCCGGCTCCGCCACCTGCTGTGGAAGGGCGGCGGCGGGGCCAAGCCCGGCGTCGTCGAATACAGCGAACTGGCCTTGAACGTGGAGACCTATCAGGCGTCGATCGAGGGACGTCCGCTGGACCTGACCTACATGGAGTACGAGCTGCTCAAGTTCCTCGCCCAGAATCCGGGCAAGGTCTTCACACGTGAGCTGCTGCTCAGCCGGGTGTGGGGTTACGAGTACTACGGCGGCGCCCGGACGGTCGACGTCCACATCCGGCGTCTGCGGGCCAAGCTCGGCGAAGAACATCAGAATCTGATCCAGACGGTGCGTAGCGTCGGTTACCGCTTCGGGCAGAGCCGCTGGGGCTGACAAACGGATCGTCCGGTCGGTCGGCAACGCCGGCCGTGGACGAACGAGTGGGCCCCCAGAACTACCGCAACCGCCATCACGTGTCGGCACCAGGAATCCGATGGCACCCGGACACTCAGAGCGGTGAGCTTGGGGCTTGGGGCTTGCACAGCACTCGACCGACCGCCTGTTCGCCGTCAAGGGACTGGTGTTGATCGTGGTGTTCCACGCCCGAGAGTCGTCGCCGACGCACGGCCAGGTGAACGAGTTCAAGCTCAGCGAACGCAGCCCCGCCACGGTACCCGTGGCCGATTTCAGCCCCGGATCAGCCGACGAACGCCGCATGGGCCTGAGCCTGACAGGCATCCACCTCGATCCGAGCGCAGACTCAGGTGATCGCGTCGTCAGGGGGCTTCGATGCGGCGCGTCGTCAGGAATCGCCGCTCCGTTTCGCTCGGCGCCAGGGTGATCGCGATTTCGAAAGCCGCTCGGGCCTCGGTCTCACGACCGGCGCGGCGGAGCAGTTCGGCACGAGTCGAGTGCAGCAGATACCAGCGGTCGAGCTCGGCCGTGTCGATCGTCTGATCAATCATCTGCAGCCCTCGGTCGGGACTACAGGCCATTGCCCGAGCGACAGCACCATTGAGTGCGACCACGGGGGTCGGCACGAACAGGAGCAACGATTGGTACAGCGCGTCGATCTGAATCCAATCTGTCGCCTCGGCCGATTCGGCGCCGCTGTGCAACGCTGCGATCGCCGCCTCGATCTGGTAGCGACCCGTCCGTTTCATCGGCAATGCTCGGTGCAGCAACCCAATGCCTTCTTCGATCTGTCCGTGCCGCCAAAGCGAACGGTCCTGCCGATCGAGCGTGACCAGTCTGCCTGTGTCGTCCAGACGGCCGGGCGCTCGGGCGTCGGCCAACAACATCAACGCGCACAACCCGGTCGCCTCGGCGTGGCTCGGTACAAGGGTGGATAACATCCGTCCGAGGCGGATTGCCTCGCCGCACAGATCGTGGTTGATGAACGCATCATCCCGAGTCGATGCGTAGCCGGCGTTGAAGACGAGATAGATGACCTGCATCACCGCATCGATCCGCTCGTCGAGTTGATCTCGGTGGGGCACACCAAACGGAATCCCGGCCGTGCGGATCTTGTTCTTGGCACGGACGAGTCGTTGCGCCATCGTGGACAGATCGATGAGGAAGCTCCTGGCGATCTCTTCGGTCGACAGACCTGCCACCGTCCGCAGCGTCAGGGCGACCTGAGCGTCGTTGTTCAGAGCCGGATGGCAACACAGCAGTATCAGCGCAAGTTGATCATCGGCGACTCGTCCGCCGTCCAGCTCGAACGCGAGCTCATCGATGTCCTCGATCGGCGTCGGTTCGCGTCGGGCGGCAGCCACCTCCTTGTCGGGCTGACGCTGACGACGGCGCAGCCGGTCGATCGCCTTCGATCTCGCCACGCTCGTCAGCCACGCCGCCGGATTCCGTGGCTCACCCTCGCGCGGCCAGCGGACCAATGCCTCGAGCAATGCCTCCTGCAGCGCATCCTCGGCGATGTCGAGATCGCCGAACCGTCGCATCAAACCGCCGAGTACCTCGCTCGCGTGTCGTCGGAAGAGGTGATCGGTCGGGGTGGCGCCCGGAGTGTGAGCTCGAGAGTCCGTCACACCTCTGCCGTCATCTCCATGATCGGGCGCACTTCGATGCTGCCGATCTTGGCCCCAGGGATGTCAGCTGCGATCTCGATCGCCCGGTCCAACGTCGCAACGTCAACGATGTAGTAACCACCGAGTTGCTCCTTGGTCTCGGCATAGGGCCCGTCGGTGACGCTCTTCACGCCGTCGCGAATGCGGACGGTGGTGGCGGTGGACACGTCGTGCAGCGGGTCGCCTGCCACCATTTCACCAGAGGCCACGATGGCCTGTGTGAACGCGTAGTAGTCGGCAGACATGTCGTAGGCGTTGTCCGCATTCGGCATCGGTGCATCGGTCGGATCGGTGGCGATCAGCAGCATGTATTTCATCAATCTCTCGTTTCTGTTGAGGAACGGATCCGCTCGGATCGAGTGGTTCCGCCCAGACGACGAACGGCGCTGAACGGATTCGACACGGGAAAGGGAAATCTTGTCAGACGACGGTGGTCGTGCTGTGCAGACCTGTCGTCAGCGCCACGTGACGAAGACCATCACCAGAAGCTGGCGTGTTTCTCTGTCGCCTGTGAGCGTCGGCCCCGACCGTCAGGATCGGTGCGATGTCGACTGGACTGGCTGCATCGACTGCAGCGGAATGTCGAATGGCGAGCCGAACATCCGTTGCAGCATCTCGGCACAGACACGCTGTGGATCAATGCCTTCCTCACCCCAGCCGATCAGCGATGCGCGCACCACACCCATGATCGCGTTGGCAACCGCGTGGGCGCGCAGCCGGACGTCGACCGAATCCCCCCACGACTGCATCAGATACACGACGATGACCTGTTCGTAGTCGCGGTCGGTGCGCGCATCCTCGTCACGAAGCGCAGAGACGCGAGCCAACAACTGGTAGCGAGTGCGTCGCATCGGCGACGTGGTGTCGAGTCCTGTCAACATGATCTGGCGCAGGTGCAGCAACGGATTGGCCTGAACAGAGCCAACCCCGAGCCGTGCCGTGAACGAAAGGACGCGCTCTTCATGATCCGGAAACGCGGCCGCAGCCTTTGTCGGGAAGTGGAGGAAGAACGTGCGCTGGCTGACGCCGGCAGCAGCCGCGATCTCCTCGACTGTCGTCTCATCGAAACCCTGATCTCGGAACAGTCTCAG
>JAYTOM010000017.1:0-1930 GCA_043747765.1 Actinomycetota bacterium | reverse complement strand
GTCTCGGCTCGCTGAATGGCTTCCCGATGATGCCGCCGGCGCTCGATCGTCCGATATTCGCTGCGAATCACGTGCGACTTGTCGGTGACATCTGTGCTGCGGTCATCGCCGAGACCAAAAGTCAGGCCGGCGACGCTGCCGCAGCGGTCATTCTCGATATCGAACCGCTTCCCGTCGTCATGTCTGCAGTAGAAGCGCTCAAGCCTGACGCGCCGCTGCTGTTCCCCGAGCACGGCTCGAACGTGTGCTTCGCGACGGCGCACGGCGAAGACACCAACCCGCCGAAGCCGCCACCGACCCACGGGCAAATGAGCCGCAGCCGACCCGGTTCGAGACCGAGCGCCGGAGCCATCGACGCCTGTGCCGCAGCGAGGAGTAATCGGATGCTTTCAGAACGGCGTCGAGGGCAGCCTCGTAATCGCCAGAGTCGTAGTTGCCGCCGGTGGAGGTGGTCATCGGCTGGGAGAACTTTGGGATGAAGTTGATGCGGCGGATCTCTGCCGGGTCGATGCCCGTCATATCGGCCGCGACGTCAAGCACCCGCTCGATGAGCTGTGTTGCTTCCGGGCCGACCCGCACCGCGATAGGCGCCGATCGTGGTGTTGTTCGTCATCGCCGTGTGGGCCTCGAACTTCACGGACGGAATGTCGTACATGCCGACGAACATCATTTGAGTCAGCATCGGCAAGATGGCACCGAGCGCAGGGTACGCACCGGCTGCCGGCCGTGGCATGGCCTTGGCCGTGCACGCGCGTCCCGGCGAAGACGCTTGCGGTGCGCTCGAAGACGCCGACGTGGTCGCGGAGGCCACGATGGTCAGCCAGCGCCTCGCCGGCGTGCCGATGGAGAACAATGGCCTGCTCGCCGTACCCCAGGCTGATGGCACGCTGACGTGCTAGCTCTCACATCAAGCACCTCACAGCGCGACGACCGTGGCGTCGAGGCCGACGATGCGGCCGTTGTTCTTCACGCCGAGTTTCGCGTTCGCGATGCTCGCCTCCGAGGTGCTCGGCATCCCAATAGCAAACATCACGCTCGTGAACTCCGACACCGCACGAGTCCCGCGTGGCTCAGGAACGATGGGATCACGTTCGCTGCAGACCGCTGGCAGTGCTATTCACCGCGCCTCGACCGAGGTCATGGCCCGGGCCAAGCACATCGCTGCGCACCTCCTGGAAGCGGCCACCGACGACATCGTGAAGGGCGACAACGGCCTCCAAGTTGCCGGTGTCCCTTCGCAGTCAATTTCGTGGTCTGCGCTCGCGGCCGCCTCGCAGAACGGCTCGCAGCTCCCAGACGGGATCGAGCCGGGCCTTCTTCGTCACGAACTCGATTTCGATGGGCAGGGTTCCACGTTCCCTTTCGGTGCCCACGTGTCAGTCGTCGAGGTCGATACCGAGACCGGTGCAGTGAAGATGCTCCGCCACATCGCCGTCGACGACTGCGGTCGCATCCTGAACCCGTTACTCGTCGCAGGTCAGCCGCACGGCGGCATCGCTCAAGGCGCGGCGCAGGCTTTGTTCGAGTGGGTTCGGTACGACGAGTCAGGCAATCCCCAGACGGCCAACCTGATGGACTACGCGATTCCATCCGCAGCGGAACTGCCCTCGTAGGAGACCACCAACACCCAGACCGACAGCCCTCGCAACCCGTTAGGCGCCAAAGGCATCGGTGGACTACAACGTCTGACGGAGGAGGATGTCGAGGCGCTCGCCGAGGCGCTGAACATCCAGACAGTTGGCAACCCGCCGGCCGCGTCACCCGGGCCCGCGCCGACGTCGCCGGCGGGTTCACCCTGAAGGGGCTGCGCGCGGGCCGGACGTATCGGCTCGTGGCCGAGTCGGACGAGGGGACGCAGGCCCTCGAAGGCCGGCAGACGGCCGAGGCCCCCAGCCGACGGGTCCGCATCACCCTGAGGCCCGCCGGCCGC
>JAYTOM010000016.1:0-6351 GCA_043747765.1 Actinomycetota bacterium | reverse complement strand
ATCGTCGGGCTGCTGATCATCACCGACCGTCCGTCGTCGCACCCTGTGACTCCCGCCCAAACCGGTGTCGACGGCGCAGCGAGCAACGACACAGCGACGACCGTGCAGTTGTCCACCGACACACGTGTCGGCCCTGCGCTGGCGACGAACCCAGCCAGCATCATGCCGGCTGGCACCCTCTTCAGCACGACGACCGATACTCGGCCGGTCATCGGGACGCTGGCGATCGGCGAGTCGGTGATGCAGGGCGTGCAGAACGTGTTGCCCGATCACGGCGTGCTCGTCGATGCTCAGGAGAGCATCCAGGGCCGAGGCATGATCGACGCGATCCGAACCGCACGCGAGCAGTACCGGATCACCGACTCGGTGGTGATCCAGTCCGGCACGAACGGCCCAGTGACGCAGGGCCAATACGACGAGATGGCGACTCTGCTGGCCGACCTGCCCCACGTCTACTTCATGACGATCAAGGCCCCGCTCGGCTGGGTCGCCGGCAACAACGCAAAGATCGCAACACTCCCGAGCACCCATCCGAACGTGACGGTCATCGACTGGGCGACGCTCGGCGCACAGCTACCACCGGCAGATCTTTCCGTGTCCGACGGTGGCATCCACCTGAACTCGGACCTCGCCGTGCGCTTCTACGCCAACCTGATCCTCGGCGCACTCGGCAAGCCGCTGATCCCCGAGCCCTGATCCCCGAGCCCTGATCCCCAAACCCCTGATCTCCAAACCCCGATCCCCGCACGATCGACGGGTGGGCGCGGAATGTTTGCGCCCTCGGGGCCGTTCTGAGCGTCCCGGCCACTCACACCAGCACCGAGGGCGCGGTTCGTCGCGTGGGACGTGCCGATTCAGCCAATCATCGCGTCGGGTAGCGGCAGTGCGTGAACGATGCTCAGTCGGCGCGTGCTGCGGGTCAACGCGACGTACAGGGCGCGTAGGCCCTGCTGTTCGTCGGCCACGATCGCCGCCGGCTCGACGACGATCACGCCATCCAGCTCGAGGCCCTTGACGACGCTGACGGGAACAACGGTGACACCCGTGTCGAGAGCGGTGCGCGTCGCCCGACCGTGCTTGATGCCCGCCGTCGTCAGCGCGACGGACAGCTCCTCGACCATCGGGTCCGGGGCAACGACGGCGATGTTGCCGTCGGTGATCTCGTTGACCAGCCGCGCCGTCTCCATCGCAACGGCGCGAGCCAGCTCAGCGGAGGTGGCGACCTCGATGAAGTCGGGCTTGTCCTCGCCCTCGCGCACCGCCGTCGGGGGCCGCAACGACGGCGTCGCAGCGAGCATCACCCTGTTGGCGACGTCCATGATCTGCGCCGGAATCCGGTACCCGACGCTGAGTCCGATGATCCGACTGCCCTTGCGGTCCGGCAGATGGGTGACGACGTCGTCCCAGTTGTTCGGAGCCAGTGGTCCGGTGGCCTGGGCGATGTCGCCGACCACGGTCATCGAACCGTTCAACGAACGACGCGACGCCATCCGCAACTGCATCGGCGTCAGATCCTGCACTTCGTCGATGACGATGTGGCCGTACGTGCGAATCTCGTCGGTTTCGTCCACGCCATTCTTGATCGGGCGCACGCCGAGGTAGCTGCGCGCCTCGTCGAGCAGGGCGATGTCGGAGTCGCTCCAACGAACCGTGCTGATGTCCTCGGAGCGGGACCGGTAGAGCGAGAGGTATTCGTTCTCGGACAGGTGCTTGGCTCCGGCCAGTTTCAGCAGCGCCTTCGAACCGAACAGGTCGTGCAACAGATCGGCGGGGGTCAGCACCGGCCACATCCGCTCCAGGGTGAGACGGACTTCTGGCATCTGCCGAACACCGTCTCGGGCCATCGCCGCGGTCAGGTCGCCGTCGCGCCAGGTGTTCGCCATCGACTGCCAGACTTCGTTCTCGACCCATCGTCGAGCGGCATTGTGGCGACGGAACCGTCGCTGTGCGGCGCGCACGATCCGCTGAGATTCGTGTGCGGTGAGGCGCAGGTACGAGGTGCGGAATCCGACAACCAGATCCTCGCGGATCGGACGCTCACGATCGGTGACGGCCTTGTCGATCACCAGCGACATCCGCAGGTCACCTTTGGTTCTCGCCGCGAGCTGGCTGTCGACACCGCCCCAGTTCACGTCGTGGACGAGATCTCCGAGCACGACCTGTTCGATTCCGGCTTCTCCGAGTGACGGCAGCACCCGCTCGATGTACCGGAGGAACACCCGGTTGGGTCCGATGACGAGCACGCCCTGGTCCTCGAGCGGGAAGCGGTAGGTGTACAGCAGGTAGGCCGCACGGTGCAGCGCGACGACGGTCTTGCCGGTGCCGGGACCGCCCTGAACCACCAGCACGCCGGCTTGCGGTGAGCGGATGATCTCGTCCTGTTCGCCCTGGATGGTGGCGACGATGTCACCGAGCTGGCCCGTTCGGCCACGCTCGAGCACCGACAACAGCGTGCTGTATCCCCTCAGTCCGGCGCCGGCCCGCTTGGGCTCGAGGCCCTCGTCGTCACCGACGCCGAGATGGCCTTCGCCGAACAGTTCGTCCTCGACGCCGAGCAGCTTCTTGCCCTGCACCGAGAAGTGGCGACGACGGGCGAGCCCCATTGGCTGACGACCGGTAGCGCGGTAGAACGGTTCGGCGACGGGTGCCCGCCAGTCGACGACGACCGGCTCACGGTTCTGATCCGCAACGGCCAGGCGACCGATGTGGAAGCTCTCGAACGCGTCGGGGCTCTCGATCATCGGATCGGCGAGACGGTCGATCCGCCCGAAGACGAGCGCTGCATCGCCCAGATCCAGCTGGGTCAGCCGATTGACAAGGGTCTCGTCGAAGACGTCGCGCTCGAAGCGAGCTTGGACGGTGCCGCCGAGCGTGCCCTCGTGGATGTTGCGTAACTTCCATGCGTCCCTACGACTGGTTTCCAGGCAGTCGTAGGCGTGGTCGATGTACGCCTGTTCGTCGTCGAGATCAGGATGTTGTTGTGTCATGTGCTTTCAGGCCCGTATCGGAGTGGAGTACCCGAAACGAGGGTCTGAAAACTCTATCGGCGGAAGAATCCCTCGCGCAGTTGTCAGGACGTGGTGGCGATCCCTCCGTCGACCGGAATCACGGCGCCGGTCACATACGCTCCCGCCCGACTGGCCAGGTACACCGCGACTCCGGCCATGTCGTCGGGACGACCGATGCGACGCAATGGTGCCGATTTGGCGATGGCATCGCCGAACGACTCGAGCGTCGCGGCCATCATCTTGCTCTCGAACGGTCCCGGCGCGATCGCGTTGACCGTGATGTGCTCCGGTCCGAGACGATGCGCGAGGGCGCGGGTCATGTGGTGGACCCCGGCTTTGCTGGCGGCGTAGGGATACGTCTCCATTGGGTTGACATGCAGTCCGTCGATGGATCCGACGTTGAGCACACGTGCTGGGTCGTCAGCCGTACCCGCCGCGCGCAGGTTGGGCAGCAGAGCCTGGGTCAGGAAGAACATCGACTTGAGGTTGGTGTCGACTGTGCGGTCCCATCCGGCCTCGGTGAACTCGTCGATCGGTTGACCCCATGTTGCTCCGGCGTTGTTGACGAGGATGTTCAGCATGGGGAAACGCTCGGCCACCTTGGCTGCGAGCGTCTTTGCGCCGTCGACAGTGCTGACATCGGCGGCAATCGCGTCGACCTCGCCGTACTGGCTCAGTTCGTCGCGTGTCGCGTTCAGTTCGGCCACTTTGCGCGAACTGATGACGACCGTTGCGCCTGCATCGAGCAGTCCCCTGGCGATCATCGCGCCGATTCCACGACTACCGCCGGTGACGAGCGCCGTCTTGCCGGCCAAGGAGAAAAGGTCTGATGACGCTGATGACATGCAGAGAGTCTGCCAGGACCGACGCGATCGGTATTCAGCGAGACGCTTGGCACGATGTGGTGCAAGACTTCGTTCATGACCGTCCTCGACCATCCGATCCACACCCTCAGCGGCGACTCCGCAGACCTCAACGACTACCTCGGCAAGACACTCCTCGTCGTCAACGTCGCCAGCAAGTGTGGCCTGACTCCGCAGTACACAGGCCTCGAGCAGTTGCAGAAGGAATACGCAGACCGCGGCTTTTCGGTGCTCGGCTTTCCGTGCAACCAGTTCGGCGCTCAGGAGCCAGGAAGCGCCGAGGAAATCGAGACGTTCTGCAGCACCACCTACGGTGTGACCTTTCCGATGTTCGAGAAAATCGACGTGAACGGCGACAACCGCCACCCGATCTACGACGACCTGACCAAGGTCGCCGACGCGGACGGAAAGTCCGGTGACATCAGCTGGAACTTCGAGAAGTTCCTGATCTCGCCTGCTGGCGACATCGTTGCCCGCTACGGCCCGATGACGGCGCCTGACGATGCCAAGCTGGTCGCCGACATCGAGTCGAACCTCCCGGCCTGATTTCACTGCTGGCCAAGCAAGTTCACCACGATTTGGGCTCCTGTCGCTCGCATTCCACGATTGTGAGCGACAGGAGTCACGAAATACATCCGTCCCCGTATCCGTTCCCGTATACAGAGCAAGAACACCCGCTCTCTCGTAGCAAGGATCTCACCATGGATGTCATGACGACGGCCCGCAACATCGGACTCATCGGCGCAGACGGAAGCGACGTGTTCGGCACGATCGAACGCCACGTTGTCCTCGATACGCTCTCTGGTTTCGCACGTGACAGCGTTGCTGATGCCGACTTGTTCAACCAGGCAGCTGCACGCGTTCGTGCCGCCCGGTCAGCAGGCGTCGAGCGGCTCGGGGCCAGCGACTTCCTCGGCCGTGCCTCCTCGGCGCAGACCAACGTCGCCGGCGAGATCCAGCTCAGCTACCGCGCCGAGATGGCTGCGATCTTCATGGACCTGGCGATCGATCTGGGGATCCGCCACAGCGCAGCATCCGCTGGAGCCGACCTGGTCTGAGAGCACCCAACACCGAGGGCGCCGTGCGTACCAGCCATCGTCCGTACCAGCCACCATTCGTGACGATGACAATGGCTCGGCTCAAATCAGTGCCAGATAGGGTTTGCAGACATATGACCATTGCTCACGACGACCCGTTTCTCGCTGCAGCACGCGGTCGCCGGAGTGGTCATACCCCGGTCTGGTTCATGCGCCAGGCCGGCCGCAGCCTTCCCGAGTACAAGGCAATCCGCGGCGAAGGCAGCATTCTCAATGCGATCAAGAATCCCGTGCTCTCGGCGATGATCACGCTGCAACCCGTGAACCGGTACGGCGTCGACGCGGCCGTGCTCTACAGCGACATCGTCGTCCCAGCGCACGCCATCGGATTCGGGATCGACGTCGCCCCTGGCACCGGCCCGGTGGCGTCGGAACCGTTTCGCAGCGCAGCCGACCTGCAACGCGTCCGAGCCTTCGAGCCCGAGATCGACACCCCGTATGTGATCGAGACCGTTCGCATCCTGGCCGAGCAGCTGACGGTCCCGTTATTGGCATTCGCAGGGGCGCCGTTCACCGTCGCCAGCTACCTGATCGAGGGCCGACCGAGCCGAACCTACGAGCACACCAAAGCGTTGATGCACACCGACGAGGCAACGTGGCACGCACTGATGGACCGGTTGGCCGACCACGCAATTGCCTCGATCCGCAGCCAACTCGACGCCGGGGCGTCTGCATTCCAGCTGTTCGATTCATGGGCCGGCGCGCTGAGTCGCGAGCACTACGAGCGCTTTGCTCAACCGCATTCGGCCAAGGTCTTCGCTCGGTTGCAGTCCAGCCATCCCGAGGCCGTCGGAATCCACTTCGGCATCGGATGCGATCACATCCTCGAATCGATGTTCGCGGCAGGGCCGACCGTGATGGGTCTCGATTGGCGCACCCGCATCACCGATGCCAGACGTCGCCTCGGCGCCGACACCGTGGTGCAGGGCAACCTCGACCCGTCATTGGTCTTGGCTGGCTGGGATGTCGCCCGGCATGGATGCGACGAGGTGCTCGCCGACAACGCCGGGCATCCGGGCCACATCTTCAACCTCGGCCACGGTGTGCAGCCGAACACCGATCCGAGCGTGCTCGAACAGATCGTCGCCCATGTCCACGAAGCGACTTCATCGAGGAAAGAGACATCGTCGCGATGAGCAACCTCGACACCCAACGCGCTGACAAGCCATCTGCCGAGAACCGCGTCGCCGTTCTGTTGATGGCATATGGCACGCCGCGAACGCAGGAGGAGATCCTCCCTTACTACATCGACATCCGCCGCGGTCGTCAGCCGACCGAAGAGCAGTTGGCCGACCTCGTCCGTCGATACGACGCGATCGGTGGAATCTCTCCGCTGAATCAACGCACGGAGGCCCAAAGGGCTGCGCTGCAGATCGCATTGGA
>JAYTOM010000015.1:0-17753 GCA_043747765.1 Actinomycetota bacterium | reverse complement strand
TCCGGGCGCTGTGGTCGAGGTGACGGTCGGCTTGGCCGTACTCGATGTGGATCGCGGTGACAAGGATGAGGACGGGGATGAGGACGAGGACGGGGACGTGGACAACGATGCTGAAGGCCTGACAGTCGTTCGTGTCGTCGGTCCGACAGTCGTTCTTGTCGCCGAACCATGCGTTGAACTCGTCGAACCAGCCGAGGCCGCGTCACGGCCGAACGTCGTCGACTGTCGTTGCAGCTCAGCGAGGGTCTGGTCGGCAGCCGACAGCGGGGGATGCCACAGGGTGGTTGCTCCCACGATCAAGGCGATCGTCAGCGCGGCGGCGGACAAGACAGTGCGGTGACTCCACTGACGTGACCTGATCGGCACCTCGATGAACCGGGCGATCAACCAGGCCATCACACCGACCACGGCCGCCACCCCGATGAATGTGGTCACCGATCCGAGCGAGACCCGTCGCCAGCGGAAGAGCAGGATGACCGGCCAGTGAACCAGGTAGATCACGTAGCTGAGCCGTCCGATACCAGCGATGATCTTGGTCGAACCGAGTCGGGTCAGTGGTGAACCGGGGGAGACAGCGACGAAGATCGCCGCACACGAGACCAGTGAAACGATGGGCAGCAGGCCTTCGGCAAGGGTGGCAGACGAGGCCGTCGTCCAGTGGATGAACATCGCCAGGATCAGCAGCGATCCAATGGTCCACACCCATTGCTGGCCACGCCGCTTGATGGCCAGGTTCGTGCCGTGGCGCCACGACGCCAGCGCCACGCCGGCGAGGATCTCGCCGATCCGGGTGTCGGTTCCGTAGTACGTGCGGGTGACCGACATCTGGAACACGAGCGGCAACGCCCATGAGATCATCGCCAGACCAAGCGCGACGAAGCCGAGCAGGCGTGCTGATTCGCTGCGCCGCCGCCACGCAACGAGGGCGACCAGTAGGGCGACGATGATGTACGACTGCTCCTCGATCGCCAAGCTCCAGAAATGCAGCACCGGCGATGGCAGGCGGAACAGCGAGGCGTATGACGATCCAGAGTCGAGGAAGCGCCAATTGGCCACGTTGGCGAGCGAAGCGAGGACATCGCCACCGTTGAAGCCGATGCCGTGGCCGATGTTCGGTGACAGCGCGGCGGTCAATGACAGCGCAGCGAGCACGAACCATGCGGCCGGGAACAGTCGGCGTGCTCGGCGGGCCCAGAAGTTCGGCAGCGAGACGGTGCCGGTGTGTCGAGTTTCGAGCAGCAGATTGCGGGTGATCAGGTAGCCCGACAGCGTGAAGAACAACGACACGCCGAGGAAACCGCCGGGGACAAACCCGAGGTCGAGGTGGAACAGGATGACGGCGATGACCGCGAACGCACGCAGTGCATCGAGGCCCGGCAGGTGAGTGCTCTTGGCGACCGTCTCCGGGGCTGTGGAAGCGGCTGCAGATGCTTCGCTTCCCAACACCTCGGTGAACCGTAGCAGTTACTTTCGGCCGAATCCGAACAGGTTCTGAGCCACTTTGCGCATCTGGATCTCTTCTGCGCCTTCGGTGATGCGGTATCGGCGGTGATGACGATAGATGTGTTCGAATGGCATGTGCCGGGAGTAGCCGACGCCACCACAGGTCTGCATTGCCCGGTCCGCAGCGTCGCACACCAACCGGTTGGCTCGGTAGTTGCACATCGCAACGAGGTGGGTGACCTCCATGTGATGGCTGCGATCGAGCATCCAAGCCGTGTAGCGGATCAGTTGGCGCAGCATTGCCGCCTCGGTGTGCAACTCGACAAGCGGGAACTGAATGCCCTGGTTCGTGCTCAGCTTTTTCCCCCACGTGACGCGACCGTTTGCATACGCAACCGCCTCGTCGATGCAGTACTGCGCGGCACCGAGTGACGACGCCGCCTGCCTGATCCGGTTCTCGTGGACGAAGTGCTGGGCCAGTTCGAGCCCGCGCTCCTGGGGTCCGAACAGCGCGTCCGGACCGACACGGACATCGGTCAGCGACACCTCGGCATGGTCGGTCGGCATGTTGAACGTCCACCAGAAGAACTCGACTTTGAACCCTGGCGTGTCCGTCGGAACGAGGAACGCGCTGATGCCCATCGGGTCGCCGTTCTCGCCGCTCGTGCGGGCGAAGATGATGTCGTGGGTGGCGTGGTGGAGGCCGCTGTTCCAGCGCTTCATCCCGTTCAGGACCCACTCGTCGCCGTCCTTGACGGCCGTTGTTTCCAGGTAGGTGGCATCGCTGCCGTGGTTCGGCTCGGTGAGGCCGAACGCCAGCCGACGCGAGCCGTCGAGGAAACCGGGCATCCATTCTTCGATCTGCTGCGGGGTACCGAAGTCGCGCATCATCAAAACTGTCGGGAAGTTGCCGACGATGCTCGATTCATTCTGTAGATCGTTGTGCAGACCGAGGCCTTTGGCCGCGAAATGCTCTCGGATGATGGCCATCTCGAGGTTGGTCGCGCCCCTGCCACCGAACTCGACGGGGAGCGCCAGCCGCAACCATCCTGCAGCGTCGGCGCGTCGGCGCATCTCGCGCAACAGCGCTTCCCAGTCCTCGGTGGGCACGCCGCCCGCTTCGAAGTTGGTCCGTGAATACTCGCGACGGTGATCGAAGAAGCGGATGTTGTCGTCCTGCAGTTCCAGCGGTTTGATCTCGCGTTCGATGAACTCGTCGAGTTGCACGAGCGTCTCTCGGATGTCTGCCGGAATGTCGAAGTCCATCTCGCGGACCCTACGACGTGCCCGATCGTCGACGAGAGGTGGACCCACCCGATACCCACCGACTCCCGGTCCGAACTCAACCCCGGCCGCACACACACCGACCCCGACCTCGACCCCCCTGGACCCGGCTGCACGGAAGCGCCCCACGGGTCGCTGTCGGGCAGACTGGTGGCGCAGGCACGCCCTGCGGGGCGGTTCTGGGCGGGGCGGTCGCTGCCTCGCAGCGCTATTGCTTGGTGGCGTTCTTGATCCGTTCGAGGAGGCCGACGCGGTGTTCGTTGGCGGTGCGGGTGTGTGCGGCTAGTGCCTGGAGTTCGGTGCCCGCCCGGATCGCGGCCCTGGCCCCCCACACGTCGAAGGCGCGGTGCACGCTGCGTTTGTTGATCTGAGTCAGATCACTCGGAACACCGGCGATGCGGACGGCGACTGCGAGGACCGATGCCTCCAGCGCGTCGGGCGCGAACGACTTGTTGGCGAACCCGATCGCCGCCGCTTCGACGCCTGAGATCGGATCACCCGTGAGCATCAGTTCCATCGCTCTGCGCATGCCGAGCAGGACCGTGTGGTACTGCCAGTCAGGCGGGCTCATCATCCGCACGACGGGATAGCTGATCTGCGCGTCGTCGGCCACATAGACGAGGTCGCAGGCAGACGCCAGTTCGGTCGCTCCGGCAATTGCGTAGCCGTGGATCTGGGAGATGACCGGCTTGGCCAGATCCCAGATGCTGAACCAGGTGTCGTTGCACTGGCGGGCCCACTGGCCGTCGCCCGGCGCAGAATAGAACGGAGCACCATCCATCAGCGCACCGCCACCGAGATCGTAGCCGGCGGAGAAGCAGGCACCCGCGCCGCGCACGATCGTGACGCGCACATCGGCGTCGTGGTCGTGGTTGCGCAGGGCATCGAGCAGTTCGACGCGCATCGGCGTGGAGATGGCGTTGCGCTTGTCCGGGCGGTTGAGCGTGATCCGTCGCACGTGGTCGACGGGGGAGTCGACGAGAATCGTCGAGTACAGGGATTCAGCGGTCATGATCCGTCTTTCAGGTCGGCGAAGAGGCGCAGTTCTTCTTCGGTGGAGGCATCGACGATCAGGCCGGTCACAGACGTCGGCGGTGACCAGGTCGCCCACCGCCGACGGATTCGTTGCTCGTCACCGATGAAGGCCGACTGCTGCAGATACTCGTCCGGCACCGTGGCGATCGCCTCCTGTTTGCGACCGGCCAGCCACAGTTCCTGAATCCGCTCTGCCTCGACCGGAAAGCCTCGGCGAGCCATCGACTGGCGGTGATAGTTGTGCGAGGCGCTGCCCATTCCGCCCACGTACATCGCGGTCAGCGGCCGCATGGCGTTCAACGCTCCGGCGACATCGTCGGTCAGTTGGATGCTGCAACCAGTGAACACATCGAATTGCTGCGGCCGGCCGCCGCGCTTGTCCCACCCCCGGTGTAGATCCTTCAGATGGGCATCGTCAGATCCAAGACCCATCGGCAACCAGCCATCGCAGACCTCGGCGCACAGTTCGGTGTTGCGCGGCCCGCCGGCGGCCAGCCAGATCGGGATCGGAGCGACAGAATGCAAGATCGAGCGCAGTGGCTTCCCTTGGCCGATCGAGCCCGGCCCGGTGTACGGCAACGAGATCTCCGAGCCGTGATGCACCACGGGCTCCTCGCGGTCGAGCACCTTGCGGACGATGGCGACGTAATCACGCAGACGTGCGTTCGGATGCCCCCACGGCTGGCCATACCAGCCTTCGACGATCTGCGGACCGGAGACACCGATGCCGATGATCACGCGGCCGCCCCCGGCCATCGCATCGATCGTCATCGCGTGCATCGCCAACGTTGCCGGGGCCCGAGCAGCCAGTTGGACGACACCGGTTGCCAGTTTGATCCGCTTCGTCAGCCCGGCCAGGTAGGCAAGGGGCGACAGTGCGTCGGCGCCGTATGCCTCGGCGCTCCACACGGAATGAAAGCCGAGATCGTCGGCGGCACGAACCAGTTCGACGGGAATCGTCAGATCCGCCGAGCGGTACAGGTTCAAGCGAAGAGCGAGGTCCATGGGTTCGGGGTGTTCCTGTCGTCGTGTCGGTTGAGCAGGCCGATTCAGCAGATCGGTTCAGCTGGTCGATTCAGCTGGTCAGTTCAGGGCGAGTTCGATGGGTTCGGTGCTGCGTGGTCGCACGACTCGGGCGACGAGCAGGATTGCGATCAACAGAATGCCACTGCCGGCCGTCACAGCCCTCAGCGACGTGGCATCGGCGATCGGTCCGTCGATGAACAGCCCGAGGGGATAGGCGAATCCGAGCACGAAGTTGTTGAGGGTCAACGCACGTCCGCGCAATTCGGGTGGCGCCGACTGCTGGGTGATCGACGAGAACGAGGAGATGCAGGCCATGTATCCGCCACCCGCCAGAGCGAGGAAGAACGCGGCGAGGACGATGTTCGGCGAGATTCCGTAGAGCACGATGGCCGGGCCGAAGAACGACACGGCCCCGACCGTGACCCGTCGCATGCCGAAGTGGTGGGTGAGGGATCCAATCGTGGCTCCGGCAATGACAGCGCCGACCCCCTGCGCCGTGACGAGAAACGACGTTCCGGACTGCTGTGTGTGGAAGACCTTGGTGGCCATCTGGGCGATGAAACCAATGAACGGCGCGCCGATCAGGGAAACGACGAACATCAATGGAAGCATCGAACGGACCGCCGGATTCGTCCGGCCGAAATGTATCGAATCGCGAATCGCGTGAAGGATCGGCCGCTTCGTCCGGGGCGTCAGGGGTATCGCGGCGAACGAGATCGCGATGATGACGGCGAAGAAGCTGACTGCGTTGCACCACAGCGCAGCGGGTACGCCGCCGATCCAGATCGCGATTCCAGCAGCGGTGGGTCCGAGGATCCGGCCGAGGTTCCACTGGGTGCTGCTCAGACCGATCGCAGCGACAAGATCCTCGGGAGGTACGAGGTCCGGAAGCGTGGCCTGGAACGACGGGAATCCAATGGCGTTGACGCTGCCGGCGGCCAGTGACATCAGCGCGAGGATCGCAGGAGTGGCAGCGCCGGTGGCCACGATCACCGCGATCGATGCCGCAATGACGGAAGCCGCGACATTGGTCCAGATCAGGATGTTGCGTCGACGGAAGCGGTCGGCCCACGCGCCACCGACCGGACTGAGCAGCGCCGTCGGCAGAAATCCGGCGGCCGCGACGATGCCGGACCACGCCGCCCTGGATGTGTCAGCCACATAGAAACTGAGTGCGGTCGTCTCCATCCACGTGCCGATGTTCGAGACCAGCGCACCCATCCAGACCAACGCAAAGGCCCGCTGTCGGAACGGGGCGAACGCAGTCGATGGCATGCCGTGCGGGGGTGCTGTTCAGTTGCCGGTGGCGGCGACCCGCGACTTCACATCGTCGCGGAGGTCACCTTTGGCGACCTTGCCGCCAGACGACAACGGCAGTGCGTCGACGACGAACAGGTACTCGGGATAGATCTCCTTGGAGACACCCCGCGCCATCAGATGGGCACTGAGGTCCTCGAGCTGGAGGCTGCCCGCACCCTTGCGCAACTGCACATACACGGCGACGCGCTCGCCGAAGACCCGGTCCGGCGCGGCAACTGCCGCAGCGTGAGCCACGTCGGGATGGCTGGCGACCTCGGCCTCCACCTGTGGAGCACTGATGTTCTTCCCGCCACGGATGATGATGTCCGAGGTTCGCCCGACCACCGACATGTATCCGTCGTCATCGATGGTGCAGATGTCGGCCATCAACATCCACCCGTCGCCGGTGAACAACTGTGCGTTGGCCGCATCGTCGTCGAGGTAGCCGGGGCTGAGCGCCGGTCCGCGACAGCCGGGCTGACCGCGACCCGTGTCTGTCACGTCGACCCCGTTGTCGAACAGCCGCACTTCCATTTCCTCGGCAATCCGCCCTGCTGTGTGCAGGCGATGGTCGGCGTCGTCACAGAGCGTGGTTCCGCTCAGCAGCCCGGTTTCGTTCGACCCGTAGAACTGGAGCACGGTTGCACCGGTGCGCTGCTCGAAATCGAGGGCGCGCAGATACGGGACAGGCTCGCCGCCGGTGAACATCACGCGCAGCGACGTGAGGTCGCGCTCGTCGGCGCCGGGCTCACCGAGCAGCATGATGAACTGCGTGCTCACACAGCACAGTGTCGTCACCCGTTCGCGCTCGATCAGTTCCAGGGCTTGCACCGCATCGAACCGCTCGACCGTCAGCGTGGTCGCACCCAGGACGAGCGGCGTTACGTGGCTGCTCCAGACACCGAACCCGAACGGCGTCGCGACTGCTGCGAAGAACACGTCGTCGCCAGTGAGCGCGCCGTTCTCGACCGCCTTGCGGTGGAAGTACATCCAGCGGTTCTGGTGGTGCGTCACGCACTTCGGTAGACCCGTCGTGCCCGACGTCGAGTTGATCAGAAACAAGTCGTCCGGACCGACCCGGCGCTCGCGCTCGTCGACCTCGTCCAGTGCCAGCGCGGTGACGGCAACTCCGTCGGCCAGAACGGCGACGTCGTCGATCTCGAACCTCGGCACGATGAGGTGGTGTTCGATTGCAAGGCCGTCGGCGCGCAGCGCTTTGATCGCTGCAGCCTCGTCATGGCCACGGTGCTCGGCATGGGTGACCATGATCAGCGCGCCGGTCGTGTTCAACAAGTGCTTGATCTCCCGGTCGCCGGCTCGCGCGCCGATGCCGACAGCCGTCACGCCGGCCCGCTCGGCGCCGAGCAGCACGGCATGGATCGTCGGTCCGTCGGGCAGCATGACCGCGGCGCGGTCGCCGGCTTGCGCTCCCGCCGCGACGAATGCAGCGGCGACGCGATCGGCGGCTGTGTCCAGTTGGCGATATGTCAACGAATGCTCGGGCGTGACGTAGGCGACCTTGTCGCCCCGTGTGGTCACGTGCATCCGCACATGGTCGGAGACGGTGGTGTCTCCCCACCACCCGTTGTCGCGAAAGCGTCGGGCCTGTTCCGGATCGACGACGTTCCTGAAACCCATCATGTGAATCTCGGTTCCAGGATCAAGCGCACGGCTCGCTCCATTTTGATGCCCACCTCGTGAATCGGAAATCGACCATTCGCCCAGCCCATCAATGACGAGTGCCAGACCTGCGCGATGAGGTCGATCAGTCCTTCGCAGACATCGGCGTCGAGGTCGAGCAGGAACGGTTCGAGCATCGACCTGATGTGACTCGACACTTCGCCATTGGCCTCGGCAACACCTGCATCGTGCGATGACAAAGCCTTGACGAGAGCCTCGCCGAGCCGGGGCTGTCGTTCCAGCGAATGCGAGGCGCGCCGAAGCACCTCGACCACCTGCAGGACCGGGGACGCTTCGGTCGGTGGGCGCTTGGTGATCCTGCTGCGCAGGTCACCCGTCCACGACGCCATCGCAGCGGCGAGGAGATGATCCTTCGAGCCGAAGTAGCGGTAGAGCGTGCCCAGCGCGATGTCGGCGCGGGCTGCGACGTCGCGCATCCGAACGGCGTCGTAGCCGCCCTCGGTTCCCAGTTCCAGCGCAGCACGGATTGCGCCGTCGCGTCGGGCGAGCTGGCGAGGCGTGACAGGCTGGGTGATCTCCGGCCGCCGGATCTGGAGGGGAGCGGTCTCCAACTGGGTCATTGTCGGCCAATGGTAGGGGTCGTTCGAACGGAGCGCCGAGTTCGCATTGCGTCCAAGACTAGAACGTGTTCTATATTGGTGTCGATGCGTACCGAACTATGTGACACCCTGGGCCTCGAGTATCCGATCTTCGCCTTCAGCCATTGCCGCGACGTCGTCGCCGCCGTCAGCAAGGCAGGGGGCATGGGCGTGCTCGGTGCCGTCGGCTTCAGCGCGGATCAACTCGAGACGGAACTGAGCTGGATCGACGAGCATGTCGGCGGCAAGCCGTACGGGGTCGACATCGTGATGCCGGCCACGTCGGCCGGTGTCGATGGCGCCGACACCGAGGCCCTACTGGCGCAGATCCAGGCGATGATCCCCGATGCCCACCGACGCTTCGTCGACGAACTGATGGAGCGTTTCGACATTCCACCTCTGCCCGACGGTGAGCGCGCCGGTGGCGTGCTCGGTTGGGCCGAGGGCGTCGCCCGGGCCCACGTGGACATCGCCTTCGGGCACCCGATCTCGTTGATCGCCAATGCTCTCGGCTCGCCGCCGAAGGACATCATCGACCGTTCGCACGATGCAGGCATCAAGGTCGCTGCGCTGGCCGGCAAGGCCCAGCACGCTGTTCGGCATGTCAACAACGGCGTCGACATCGTCATCGCGCAGGGTCACGAGGCCGGTGGCCACACCGGCGAGATCACCACGATGGTGCTGGTTCCGGAAGTGGTCGAGGCAGTGCCGGGCACTCCCGTGCTCGCCGCAGGTGGCATCGGTAGCGGCCGTCAGATCGCGGCAGGGATGGCGCTCGGTGCGCAGGGCGCGTGGACCGGCTCGATCTGGCTGGCAACGACGGAGAGCAGTTCGGCTCCCGAGCACCTCGAGCGGTACATGGAGGCCACGTCCAGCGACACGGTTCGCTCGAAGAGCTACACGGGCAAGCCGGCGCGCATGCTCCGGTCGGTGTGGACCGATGCCTGGGCCGATCCGGCCGGGCCCGGTCCGCTCGGAATGCCGCTGCAGAACATCCTCACGGCCGAGGCCAACGCGCGTATTGCGCGCAGTCACCGCAAGGATCTCGCTTTCGTCCCGGTGGGTCAGATCGTCGGCAGCATGAACAGCGTCCGCCCCGTTCGCGAGGTGATGTTCGATCTCGTCGAGGGCTACATCGAGGCAGTGCAGCGGCTCAGCGCTGGCCTCGAAGGCTGACCTGGTTCCGCCCACCCGGGCTCACGGCTTCGGGTGGGCGAGCAGGAACTCGATCACCTGATCGGCGAATGTCGGCTCGATCAACAGCGGAATGTGTGGCGCACCCGGCAGGGTCCACAGTTCCGCGTGGCCCCCGGGACGGCAGCCGGTGGAGTACGACTCCACCGTGGCCGGGTCGCCAACCGAAATCGGACGAGGTGCCGGCGGCGGACTGTCGGCCGTGGTGCTGCAGCCGTTGTACGCAGCCCAGGTCTGCACCGTCGTCTCCGCCGACGGATACGCGACGGTTCTGATCGCGCCACCCGTATACCTGACTGTTGCGTCGTTGGTGCCGTGGATCTCCAGCACGGACACCGGTTCTGACGGTGTGCAGGCCGAGGGTGTGGTGAACGTCGCGCCGGCCAGGCTGACGATCGCGGCGATCTCGCCAGCATGGTCGCACGCCATCCGGTAGGACATGAATCCCCCGTTCGAGTGTCCGACGAAGTAGATCCGCTTCGGATCGACGTTGACTTTGGCGCTGATCTCGGCGATCAAACTGTCCAGATATCCGGCATCGTCGACGCCGGTGTGGCTGAGATCGCAGCACGCGTCGGTTGCGTTCCACAGCAACCCGCCGATCTGTGCGGTGTGGCCGTCCGGATCCAGATACAGCATTCCCTTTGCCGAGGCGACGGGAGCGAGCTGCATGTACGCCTCTTCCTGAGCGCCGCTGACGGCCGCGCCGTGTAGCAGGATCAGCAGCGGCGCAGCGACTGCGGGGTCGTAGTGCGCTGGAACGCGTACCGTGACGGGGAGCGATCCCCCGACGACGAAGTCAGGTGTCGGCGCGTTGCTGGGGCTGGTTCGGTGTGTCGACGCCGCATCGGTCACGGAGACTTCCGACGTGGACGAGTTGCGGAGGTACAACCCGACTCCTGCGCCGAGAACGACCAGCAACCCACCGATGAACGCCCATCGCCACCTCATCCCGTCGGGCCGGGCTGAGGAAGCGATTGCATCCGGACATTCTGGTCTATCGATCGTCAGCTGGTGGGGAAGGGATCGATCTCGAGCAGCCGGGCAAGCAGACGGGTGACCGGATTGTCGAGTTCGGCATCGATCCCGCCCGCCGGAATGACGCCCCAGTCGTCGTACATCTGGATGATCCGCATCATCACGATCGCAAAACGGAAGCCCGCGAAGATCTCGTACCAGAGCAAGCTCTCTGCTTTCTCGCCAGTGCCTGCCTCCCACATCGCGACGGTCTCGTCGTGGGTGCCCATGCCGTCGAGATGTGAACGGTCCATCAGCTGGAAGGCATCGAGGAACAGCCACCAACCGAGGTCCATCTCGTGGCCGCCGAGCGACAGCATCTCCCAGTCGACGACTGCGCTGACGTTGCGGCCGTCGAACATGATGTTGCCGAGACGGGCATCGCCCCACGACAGCGCGGTCGGGCGCATCGTCGGCATGTTCTCGTTCATCCACTCCCAAGCCGCTTGGGCCACCGGCTGCGCCTTCCCGCGAGCTGCCCACTCGTACGACCGGCGCCAGTACTCGAACGTCTGGTCGAAACCGGTCGCGCCGAGTTCGGGCTTGTCCAAGAATGCGACCAACTCGAGCGGCACCTTGTGCACGCCGATCATTGCGTTGATCGCGTTTTCCCACTGTTGACGACGCTCGGCCGGCGTCGCGTCGAACAGCGATCCGGCCTCGTTGTAGCTCGGCACGTCGGCTGGCGCTGATCCCGTGACCTTGCGCATCAAGAAGAACCGCGAACCGAGCACACTGGTGTCCTCTTCGAACCACAGCGTCGGCGGTACTGGCACGTCGCTGTGCTTGTCGAGCGTGGTCAGGATCCGGTGCTGCAGCGCGAAGTCGGCCTCCATGAAGACCCTGTAGCCGGACGGCTCGATGCGCACGACAACCGAATCACTCATGTCCTGGCCATTGCTCTTCCACGTCACATCGGCGAGCAGGGTCTCGTTGGAATATCCGGATCCGCTCGGGGCGCTGAACTCGGAGATGGCGACGTCGGACACGGGCGATCCTGCGACATCGGCAAGCTTCGGCCCGATCCAATTCTGTAGTGCGATCCGTGACTTTTCGAGATCGCGTTGAGCCGGAATCGGCATCTGAATTTCCCCCTGTGAGATGTCAGCAGAACTGAAACGTGTTCCAGTCAGATGGTTAGGGTTGAGCCATGACTGATACAGCGACCCGACCCCAGAACAGCGTTACGGGCAGCGATCATTACACGATCATCACCGCCGACTCCCACGCAGGGGGCAGCCACGCCCAGTACCGCGAGTATCTCGACCCGAAGTACCGTAACGATTTCGACGCATGGCGGGGCAAGTACCGCAATCCGTTCAAGGACCTGAAGGACGACCGTCGCGAGCGCAACTGGGACAGCGACCGCCGCTGGACCGAGCAGCAGGCCGACGGCGTGATCGCCGAGGTCATCTTTCCGAACACCGTGCCCCCGTTCTTTCCCAGTTTCGTCTTGTTCGCCCAGCCGCCGAAGCCCGACGAGTACGAGCATCGTCTGGCCGGTATCCGCGCCCACAACCGCTGGATGGCCGATTTCGTCGCCGAGTGCCCCGAGCGTCGGGCAGGCATCGGTCAGATCTTCACGAACGACATCGACGATGCGATCGAGGACATCCACTGGATCAAGGACCACGATCTGCGCGGTGGTGTGTTGATGCCGAACATCGCTCCGGACGTCACCTGGCTGAAGCCGATCTACGATCCGGAGTTCGACCGCATCTGGGCCCTGCTCGAGGAACTGCAGATGCCGATCAACGTGCACGGTGGCACAGGGGCGCCCGACTACGGCAAGTACCCCGTCGCGCAGTTGCTGTACATCACCGAGGTCGGCTTCTACTCGCAGCGACCGCTGGTGCAGATGATCCTGTCCGGGGTGTTCGAGCGATTCCCGGGACTGAAGTTCGTCATCACCGAAACAGGCGGGGCATGGATCCCACCGCTGCTGAACCGTCTCGATCAGACGATGGCCAAAATCCGTGACACCGGCGCGACCGGCGAGATCCGCTACTCCAAGGACGTCGTTCTGCCGAGGTTGGCCAGCGAGTACTTCGCCCAGAACTGTTGGGTCGGCGTCAGCCAACCCGGTCCCGCCGACGCCGCGGTGCGCGGCCTGATCGGCAACGACCGGTTCATGTGGGGCAGCGACTATCCGCACGACGAAGGCACCTACCCGTACACGCGTGAGCACCTCCGTCAGGTGTTCCACGGCGTGCCCAGCAACGAGATGCGCAAGATCCTCGGCGGCAACGCAGCTGACCTGTACGGCTTCAATCTGAACAGCCTGGCTGCACTGGCCGAGCAACATTGCCCGACGATCGAGGAGCTCGATGCTCCGCTCACCGTCATGCCCGACAACCCCAACGAAGCTCTGCTCAAGGGCGCTTCCGGGACGATGCTGTAATCCGGATGGACTTCGACGACACACCGGCCGAAGCCGAATTCCGCGCCGAGGCGCGGACCTGGCTCGAGGCCCACGCCAAGCCAAAGGACCCGACCGCTGTCGGCCACGGTGGCCAACCCGTCGCCCGGTCCGAAGCAGAGATCAACCATGTGCGCGAGGCTCAGGCCTGGCAGGCAACGCTGTACGAGAACGGCTGGGCGGGCATCACCTGGCCGAAGCAGTACGGCGGTCGCGGTGGCACGTCATTGCAGCAGATGATCTTCAACCAGGAGCTGTCGAAGTTCGACGCAGCTCCCGGCGTGTTCGCCCAGGGAATCGGTATGGCCGGTCCGACGCTGATCGCCCACGGCACGTCAGAGCAGAAGGAGCGGTTCCTCGGACCGATGCTGCGCGGTGACGAACTGTGGTGCCAGTTGTTCAGCGAGCCAGGTGCGGGCTCTGACCTGGCTGCGCTCAGCACGAAGGCGGTTCGTGACGGCGAGGAATGGATCGTCAACGGACAAAAGGTGTGGACGTCCAGCGCGCACTACGCAGACTGGGGAATTCTCCTCACCCGAACCGATGTCGACGTACCGAAGCACCAGGGCATCACGTACTTCTTGGTCGACATGCGAACGCCCGGCATCGACGTCCGTCCACTGAAGCAGATCACGGGCATCGCCCACTTCTCCGAAGTGTTCTTCACCGACGTCCGCATCCCTGCGGCCAATCTCGTCGGCGACGTGAACCGCGGTTGGGGGGTCACGATGACCACGCTGACCAGCGAGCGCACGCTGATCGGTGGCAACGCGGCGATCACCAGCAAGGACATCGTCGATCTCGTCACTCGTTTCGGGCGCGCTGACGATCCGGTCGTGCGTCAAGACGCAGCGTCGATCGTCACCCAACTCGAGATCCTCAAGTACATGGGGCTGCGCGTCCAGACGTCGATCAGCCAGGGGACCGCAGCGGGTTCGGTGAGTTCGGTTCTCAAGCTCGGCTACACGCGTCTGCAAGCGCAGATGAACGACTTCACGGTGGCCCTTGCCGGGGCCGCAGGGATGTTGTCCAGCGACGATGATCCCGCAACAGCTCGACGGACGGCGCAGTTCCTCGGTCAGTGGAGCAGCCGGATCGGCGGTGGCACCGATCAGGTGCAGCGCAACATCGTCGGCGAGCGCATCCTCGGTCTGCCGGGCGACCCACGCGTCGACAAAGATGTTGCATTCAGGGACATTCCCCGCTGATCTGATCAGGGAGCGTGCTGGTCAGGTGCGCCGCTTCGGCGGAGCACCATTTCGGTGATGGACGCCGACGCCGACAGACGCATCAGGAATCGCACAGCTTCGGCGACGTCGGCTGGCGTGAGCATCGCAGCAGTGGTCAGCTGACCGTCTAGCCACGACGACATGTCGGTGTCGACGAAGGCCGGACAGATCGCGCAGGCGCGCACCCCGTTCGCCGACTCCTCGGCGGCGATCGACCGGGCCAGTGAAACCGCAGCGGCCTTGCTCGCCGAATAGGTTGCGAAGCCGGCGGTTGGCCAGATGCCGGAGAGTGACGCGGTGATCACGAACCACCCCGCGCTCTGCCGAAGGAGCGGAAGGGCCGCCGCGGCCAGCGCGAATGGTGCTCCGATATTGGCCCGAAGCATCTTCTCGACATCGCTGGGTGTGGCCTCGGCGACCGTTCCGCTCGCCCCTCGGCCGGCATTGGAGACGACCACGTCGATCCCGCCGTGTCGTGAGACGTGATCGACGACCAGTTCGACGGCGGCACCATCGACCGACATGTCCTGAGCGACGGTGTGTACGTCGAATCCGGCCGCGCGCAATCCGTCGGCGGCCGCCAGCAGACGTGATTCGCGCCGAGCGACCATGGTGACCGGATGGCCGTCTTCACACAGCGCGCGCGTCACCGCCAGCCCGATGCCGGCTGAAGCACCGGTGACGATCGCGCTCACGAGAGGTCGTCGAATGCTGCAGCCATCAGATCGACAGCTTGGCAGAGTTCGTTCGGACTGAGCGTGGAGTACGACAGTCGCAGCGAATGCAAGATCGGCCGCCTGTTCGGCAAGAACGATCGGTCGGTGCAGCCAACCCGGCGCGGTCATGTAGCCGACGCGCAAGCCGGGCGCCACCACCTTGCTGAAGCCGCTCGGATAGAAAGCGTTGTCGGTCATCGACGCGATCGGTGCGATGCGTTCACCGCTGAATCGGAGTCGTCCGTACTGGTCGTCCTCGACGATCACGAAGCTGAATCGCTGTGCCAAATCGGCGAGGTGTCGGCGGCGAGGCTCGGACAAAGTGGCGCCGCTGGGATTGGAGAAGTTTGCACACAGATAGCACAACTTGGACAGCAATCCATGCGCCAGGTGATGTTCGAGAACGTCGGTGTCCATGCCCGTCGAGTCGCACAGGGTCCGGACGTCGTGAGCACGCAGCAGATCGTTGGCGATGTCGGCGATCTCGTCGAACGGGAAGGCCTCCACCGGTGGCAATTGACCAGCAAGCGACAATCTCGCCGGATCGCAGTCGAACAGCATCCGGCGCAGGGCGGACGGCCGGAGCAGCAGCGCATGCCGGGACAGGAGAGGTTCGCTGATGGTTTCCGGACTCGCTCCTATTCTCGCTAAGATTACAGTGTTAACAGGTACAGCCGCTGGGGGGCTTCAGCGGCTGTCATCACCGAGGGGGACGAACAGTGGATCAACCATGGCTTGGCACGAGCTTCAACCGACGCACGTTGTTGCAGTACGGATTGGTGGCGGTGCCAGTGGTGCTGGCCGCCTGCGCGAGCAGCTCGAGTGGCTCGAGTGGCTCGAAGCCGGCAACCACAACAGGTCCGACGACGACCAGTGGATCCACGTCGACCACCGCTGCGTCGAGCACGACTGCGTCCGCTGGCACCACAGTCGGGACGGCCGGGACGACAACGGTGGTGTCGTCCGGTTCCGCCACCACCGCAGTCGGGGTGGACACCACCCTCGCCGCAGCGACGACAACAGCGGTCTCCTCCGTGCCGAACGACCCGACCGCGATTCTCAAGTTCGGTGCGATGCGTGGCTCGAGCTACGACCCGATGGTCGTCGGTACGCAGACCGAGTACCCACAGCTGAACGTCATCTTCGACACACTTGTCTCGATCGATCCGCTGACCAACGAGGTCCTGCCACGAATCGCCACGAAGTGGGACATCCAGACCGACCGGATCCGTTTCACACTGCGCGATGGCGTGACCTTCCAGGACGGCACGCCTCTCGACGCTGCCGCTGTGAAGTTCAGCATCGACCGAACGATCAAAGATCCGGAATCCAACATCGCCACTCGCGTGCCGATGCTCGGCAGCGTCGAGGTCGTCGACCCGAAGACGGTGGACCTCGTCATGGCCCAGCCGGAGCCGGTGCCGTTGCTGTTGCAGCTGGCCGACCGCACGGGGATGATCGTGTCGCCGACCGCTGTCAAAGCGGCGGGGAACAGCCTTGCGTTCAGCGCCGCACCGGTCGGTGCAGGCATGTACAAGGTGCAAGGTCAATGGTTCCCGCGTGAGTCGATGTCTGTTCGGGCCTGGGACGGTTATTGGGACAAGGCAGCGGCCAAGCTCGGTGGAATCGACTTCACAGAGGTCGCCATGGCCGCCCAGCTCAATGCGTTGCGCGCCGGTGAAGTGGACATGGGCAGCTATCAGGGGGCCGATGCCGATTCGATCAAGGGCCAGGGCAATCTGCGCCTGACCGTGGGCTACACGCCGTTGATCAAGGGACTGGTGATCAACATCACCCAGGCGCCGTTCGACAAGCTCGAGGTAAGACAGGCAATCGCCTACGCGATCGACCGGGACGCCGCCGTCAAGGCCCTGACATTCGGCTATGGCCGTCCGGCCTATCAGATGTTCGCGCAGGAGTCGGTTGCCTACGATCCGGCCCTCGAGGGCCACTACAAGTACGACGTCGACAAGGCCAAGGCGTTGCTCAGTTCGGTCGGTGTCAGCGATCTCAAGTTCGACTCGATCATCGGATCGACGTCGGCGCCCTACGTTGCCTTCGGTCAGTTCTTGCAGGCCAACCTGAAGAAGGCGGGCATCGACATGAACCTCGAGCTGGTCGACACGTCGACCGTCATCAAGCGGCTGTACGGCGACTTCACAACGCCATCGGCCCCCATCGCGACAAGCGGTGGCGTCGCCGACACGATCATTCGGCTTCAGTTGTTGAACGACGGCGCATTGAACGCCGGCAAGATCGAGGTGCCAGGTGTCCGCGAACTCGTGCTGAAGGCTGCCGTCGCGAAGACGCCGAAGGAAGCCCAGACCGACTATCAGGCGATCTCCAAGATCCAGGTCGACGGTGTCTATTCGATCATCCCCGTCTTCAACGAGCCAGCGTTGCTCGGATACAGCGAATTCGTCGGTGGTGTGACGCGCGGCTTTGCCGACACGGACAACAGCCCGGAGATGTTCCGGGGCATCTACATCACGCAGAACAAGGTTCCCGCCGACAAGTGAACGAGTTGGCAGGTCGGGTGGCGATCGTCACCGGCGCGGCGCAGGGCGTCGGCCGGGCGATCGCCGATTCCTTCGTCCGCGCGGGCGCTCGGGTCGTCGTCGCCGATGTCGCCGATGACCTCGGCCGCGCCGCGGCGGAATCGTTGGAGGGTGCGGTCTTCGCTCATCTCGACGTCGGCTCTCCATCCGACTGGGCCGATGTCGTGCAGTTCGCTCGTTCGAGTTTCGGTTCCGTCGACATTCTCGTCAACAATGCCGGCGTCATCCACCACGCCTCGCTCGTCGACACGTCG
>JAYTOM010000014.1:0-1600 GCA_043747765.1 Actinomycetota bacterium | reverse complement strand
TGACAGACCACTTTGGGTCGTGCAATTTCGCGTATTTCGGACCATGCTGGAACCCATCGTCCAAGATCGGAGTATCCCCATGAGCGGGAACGCGAGTTTCAGCCACACGCGCACTGGCGTTTTGTCCGTCGAGGCAGTCGAAGCACCCGAGGTCATCACCTCGGCGTGGATCGACGAGCAGTTGGCCGAGACCTACGCGCGCACCGGTGTCCGGCCCGGACTGCTGTCGGAACTGGCTGGCATCGACGAGCGCCGGTGGTGGCCCGAGGAGCTTCGTTTCGAAGAGGCGGCGGCACTGGCCGGCCAGAAGGCGATCGATATGTCTGGTGTGGATCCGAGCGAAATCGGCTTGTTGATCTCGACGTCGGTGAGCAAGCACTACCTCGAGCCGTCGTTGGCCTGCGCTGTCCACGACGCATTGGGATTGCCGACGTCGTGCAACAACTTCGACCTCGCCAATGCCTGCCTCGGCTTCGTCAGCGCGATGCACCTCGCTGCGACGCTGATCGACATCGGCGAGATCCGATACGCACTGATCGTCGATGGCGAGGGCAGCCGTGGGACACAGCTGGCGACCATTGGTCGACTGCAGTCGCCGACGGCAACGGCCGGCGACGTGTTCGAGGAGTTCGCATCCCTGACCCTCGGTTCCGGCGCTGCGGCGATGATCCTCGGCAACCTCGACGACCATCCGGACGCACACCGTGTCGTCGGCGGCGTCAGTCGGGCTGCCACGCAACACAACAGGTTGTGCGTCGGCAACCTCGACAAGATGACGACAGATACGGCGGCGCTGCTCGAGGCCGGCCTGACGCTCGGCGAGGACTGCTGGAACGAAGCCAAGGCCGATCACGACTGGTCCGAGGGTATGGACCGCTACGTGATCCATCAGATCAGCTCGGTGCATACGCGCTTGTTGTGCGAACGACTCGACATCGATCCGAAGCGCGTCCCGCTGACGTACCCGCGCTACGGCAACGTCGGCCCGGCGGCGATTCCGATCACGTTGGCGAACCTGGCCGAAGAACTCGGCGTGGGCGAGCGGGTGCTCTGCATGGGCATCGGTTCGGGACTGAACACCAGCTTCACCGAACTGATCTGGTGATCGCAGCGGCGAGCCCTCGCCTGTGAGTCCTCACCGACCCACCCTGCAACGACCTGCCCCGCGACGACCTGCCCCGCAACGACCTGCCCCGCAACGACCTGAGTTGCCCAGCGCAGAACAGTTCGAACGGTGGGGTGTGAACCCGTCGTGGTCCCGGCTGATCGAGGTGGCCGGGCACGACGGCGCGACCCATACGTGGCATGTCCTCGATACCGGGGATCCGGCAGCGTGGACAGGTGCCAGTGCCGCAGAACCCGTCGTGACCATCGTCTGTGTCCACGGCAATCCGACATGGTCGTACTACTGGCGCAGTTTCCTGCGTCGTTTCGGTGACCGCTACCGCGTAGTCGCGGTGGACCAACTGGGCATGGGGTACTCCGACCGGACCGGCGCGCGTTGCTTCGCACAGCGAGTCGATGATCTCGGCGACATCATCGACGCGCTGGGCGTGACCGGTTCCGTGATCACCGTCGCACATGACTGGGGCGGTCCCAT
>JAYTOM010000013.1:0-15245 GCA_043747765.1 Actinomycetota bacterium | reverse complement strand
GCCGCCGCTGCTCTTGTCGAGGGTGAAGGCGAGCAGGTCGGCGCCGGCGTCCTTGGCGTCGTAGACGCCGCTCTGCCACGCGGCGATCTTCGCCCCGGAGCCGAGCCCGAAGGCGGCAAGGATCTCGATGCGGCTGTAGCGACCGTGGATCTGCAGCGGGCAGTCCGGATGGGTGTCGAGCCGAGTGTGTACGTGGTCGATGCGATGGTCGAGCAACTCGAACAGCTCGAGCAACTCGCTGCGAACCTGCGGATGGGACCAGAGGAAATCGACAGCTTGTTGGAGCGTCGTGTCGGCCTTGATGACTTGATCAGTGACAGAGGCGACGAGCATGTGCAGGAGGCGTCGCTCACGTCAGTCGAGTCCAGCGACCAGCGGAGTCTGTGGCGCCTCGAGATGATGCCGGTAGGTGTTGATCCGTTCTTCGTCGTCCACGTGCAGCAGTCGCCCGATGGCGCGTCGGAGCACGCGTTCGTGCGGTCCATCCTGGAGCACGGCGATGCCGGCGTCGTGCTTGAGGTCCGACCAGCTCTTGCTGCCGTCGTAGATGTCCTCGAGGTCGAGGCCTGATTCATGGAGGAACTCGGCGAGGCGGATTGCCGGCCGCGCTCGTTCGAGTGTTCGAAGTTCGTCGACCTTTGCGGGCCAGCGGGTGGGGATAGCGTCGCGCAGGCTGCGGAGCACGACCTCGGATGCGAGCGGGTCGAGGTTCATGTGGCAGCCGGCTGGGAGGAACGGGAACTTTTGCTGGATGGCGCGTTCGATGTCGCGTCGGGTCCCGCCGAGCAGCGCTCTGTAGCGGCGGTCGAAGCGGAACTCCTTGCGGTGCAAGCCGACGAAGTCGAGCACGGTGCACGACGTCTTGCCACTGGCTTTGCGCAGGCCGCGGCCGAGCTGTTGCAGGAACAGTGTCGGGCTCTCGGTCGGGCGGAGCATGAGCACGGTGTCGACGGCTGGGATGTCGACGCCTTCGTTGAACAGGTCGACCGAGAACACAATCCGGACTCGGCCGTCGGCGAGATCGCGCAGGGCGCCTTCGCGTTCGGTCCGGGGTGTCTCGGCTGAGACGGCGACTGCGGCGATGCCGTGGCGGTTGAAGTGGTGGGCCATGAAATGTGCGTGTTGCACGCTGACGCAGAACCCGAGCGCGCGAAGCGAGGACACCTCACAGTGTTCGGCGAGCTGGTGGACGACGAGCCGAGCCCATGCGTCCGAGCTGGTGTATGCGTTGCTCAGTGCGTCGATGTCGTAGCCGCGTCCGCGCCGCCATGGGATCTGGCGGAGGTCGAGGCCGTCGTGGATGCCGAAGTAGAGGAACGGAGTGAGGTGTTGTTGGTCGATCGCTTCCCAGAGCCGGAGTTCGGCGGCGATGCGATCGTCGAACCAGTGCAGGACGGACATCCCGTCGCTGCGTTCTGGTGTCGCGGTGAGTCCGAGCAGTTCGCGAGGAGCGACGTGGTTGAGGACTCGTTCGTACGATGCCGCGGCGGCGTGGTGGAACTCGTCGACGATGACGACGTCGAAGTGGTCGGGCGGCAATGCGGCGAGGTCGCTGGCGTGCAGGCTCTGGATTGAGGCGAAGACGTGGTCGTATTGCGTTGGCCTTGAGCCGCCGACCCACTTCTCACCGAACGATGCGTCTCGGAGCGCGTAGCGGAAGGTGGCGAGGCTCTGGTCGAGGATCTCCACGCGATGCGCGATGAACAGCAGTCGGGCCCGTGGGAGCTGCGTTCCGAGTGCTGCGTAGTCGAGCGCGGCCATCACGGTCTTGCCTGTTCCCGTGGCGGCGACCAACAGATTGCGATGGTGGCCGCGCTGCCGGGAGAGTTCGATCAGTTCGAGCAGCCGCTCCTGGAACGGATGCGACGGATTGCTCGGCGGTCCAAGCCGTCATCTCTGCGCCGTTCGCTCGCGGTGCGCGTACTCCGGTGAGCGGGTTGAACGAGATGAGGTTCCAACGGACAGCGTCGGCCATCGCGCGGTGTAGGACGCGGTGGCCGAGCTGGACGGTTCGCGAGGAGAGTGGTCGGCCGTTCTTGCCGCCCTGATCGAGCAGCGCGGCGTGCCACGGCTTGATGTGGATAGGGGCCAGTTCGACCAACCGCTTCGATCCGAGGTGCGGGACGATGTATTGCTCGACCATCTGTTTGTAGCTGATCCACGCAGTGATCTGAACCTCGGTCTGCACGCCTTCGACCCAGACCGTGAGGAAGTCGGCGAGCGTCGTGCGGGATGGCGCGATGTACGTTCCACGCTGCACACCGGTGAGCGCTTCGTTCAACGCGGCCTGCGCATCCTTCTTCGAGGTGAAGCCGGAGACCTGCTTCTGAGCGCGCTTGCCCTTCGCATCGAGTCCGAGGTCGAGCCGGTAGCTCCACGTGCCGCCAGCCGTTCGGGGCTTCCGAACCGTGCCTTTTACGCTTGTGAATCTACATCGTCCCTGATAAATCCGTGGACACTATGTGGACACGGCAGCGAATTTTACCGTCGAGAGCACATCAATTGCGAACGTGCAACGCTGTGAGCTGGGCAAACACTGGAGCCGGGTGCGAGGATCGAACTCGCCACCTCATGATTACAAGTCAAGCGCTCTACCAACTGAGCTAACCCGGCGGGGTCCGCAAATCGTAGAGGGCTGGCCCAGCGAAAACCTCCGAGAATCGAACGTCCCTGAGGGGAGTTCAGCTGATGGGCCCGGCGCGGCGGCGTCGCTGGCGTTCAGAGATCGTCTGTTCCGTTCAAGGTTGTCAGCGTTCTTCCGATCCATGAACTGACAATCGCGGCGAGTGGCGGGGACACCATGACGAACGAAATGAGCACAGCAAGCACGGCCGAACAGCACGTCTACGGCGGTCCGATCCGACTTCGCTACGCCACACGATGCAGCGGATGCGGTCGGACCTTGCAGCCGCGTACGACGGCGCACTATGACCGGACCCTGAGGCAGACGTTCTGCATGGAACATGCTCCGGTTGTTGCGCCGGCCGTGACCGAATTGCCGGCGCCGGCACTGGCACCACAGCTGCAGCCGGCACTGGCGCCACAGGTGATGCCGGCTGCGCAGCTCGCGCCCGGTTCGCCGTCGGTGGGTTGTGTTCTCGATGCACTTGCTGCGGAGGGCCGGATCGAAGTCCTGCACGACCGCATGATCTCGGGATCGCGCACATCGGACCACATCGCCATCGGAAATCGGCGGATCACGGTCGTCTGCGTGCACGATGACGACCATGATGCAACCGAGCTCATCGACGAGGTGCGGCATCAGTGCGCTGCAGTCCTGGCGGCGGTCGGCCATCGTTTCGGCCAGGTGGTCGATGGAATTCTTGCACACATCGGCCAGCGCGAGGATCCGGTTGGGTATGTGGTCACCGACGACGTGACATGCATGGACGTCGACGATACGATCGCCCGGCTGTCCTTCGGCGGGTGGCTTCCGGGCAACGCCGGTCTCCGCTTCGATACCGCCGGCCGTGCCGAACTCCGTGACCTGATTGCGACAGCCTTTCCGGCTGTATGACGCCCTTGGCTGTGTGACCTTTTCAGCCGTGTGACGGTCGCCGCCCTGCGCAGCTGAGTCAGTCGATCGTCCAGCGGTGACCGTCGATGATGAGTTTGGTGATCTCGTCGGCAGGCATCGGTCGGGCGAAGTAGTAACCCTGTGCCGACCGCACGCCGAGGTCTTCGAGAATGACGACCTGCTCGTATGTCTCAACGCCCTCGGCGATCACGTCGAGTCCGAGTGCACCGGCCATCGCGATGATGGCCGCGACCAATGCTGTGTCGTGGGGATCGGTGCCGAGCCCGTCGACGAATCCGCGATCGACTTTGACAGCGTCGACGGGGAAGCGCTTCAGGTAGCTGAGCGAGGAATAGCCGGTGCCGAAGTCGTCGATCGCCAATCCCAGGCCAAGGGATTTGAGTCCGGCGAGGGTGCGGCCGAAGTAGTCAGCATCCTCCATGAAAACGCTCTCGGTCAGTTCGAGGGTGATGTCCGATGATGGCGCGCCCGTCCGGCTGAGGACGTCGGCAGCCATCGCTCCGACATCTGAGGCAAGCAGTTGCCGGACGGAAACGTTGACGGCCATGGTCATGTTCCCGGTGATGTTCCCGGTCATCGACTTGGTCATCGTGTTGGTGCTGGCCAGTGTCCGCTGCTCGCGCTGCCACGTGACCAACTGATTGCACGCCTGCTCCAGAACCCAGGCGCCGATCGGGACGATCAAACCGCTCTCTTCGACCAATGGAATGAACTCCGCCGGATGCACGATGCCGCGGTCCGGATGGTTCCACCGCAACAGCGCCTCGGCGCTGATCATGGTGCCCGACGAGATGTCCACCACGGGTTGATAGTGCAGCGTGAACTCTTGCCGGTCGAGTGCTCGATGCAGTTGCGAGGCGGTGAAGAAACGGTGCTCGGCCTTGGACCGGAGCGTCTCGTCGAACAACTCCACCCGACCCTTGCCGCGCTCCCTGGCGCGGTACATGGCCGCTTCGGAATCCTTGAGCATGCTCTCCGGAGTCGCGTCTGCGTCGGCGATCACGATGCCGAGGCTGGCGGTCATCCGCACCTCGTGCGCGTCGATGAACCACGGTTGGGAGAGCGCGCCGAGGACGCGCATGGCGATCTGCTCGATCTCGTATGTGGTGACGTCGTCGCACACGATGACGAACTCGTCTCCGCCGAACCGGGCAACGGTGTCGCCCGGTCGGATCGACTCGGAGATGCGGTCGGCGGCGTGACGCAGTAGATCGTCGCCGGCACTGTGTCCCGCCGAATCGTTGATCAGTTTGAACTCGTCGATGTCGAGGAAGATCACGCCGAGTTGCGAACCGCGCCGGCGCGAGCTGGCCAGACCTTGGACAAGCCGATCAGTGAGCAACGCCCGGTTCGGAAGGCCGGTCAGCGAGTCGTGCAGCGCCTGATGGGCCAGCTCGAACTCCAATTGCTTGCGCCTGGTCACGTCCTGAATTTGCATGAAGTAGTACTGAGGGGTGCCGACCTCGTCGCGCACGAGTGTCAGATCGGTGACCGTCCAGACAATTGATCCATCGGGCCGCACGTATCGCCGTTCGTCGGTGTAGACATCGTGCCCCGAACGCAGCCGCGAGGCCGAGGCGACGCCGATCGGGAGGTCATCCGGATGAGAAAAGGCAATCCACTGGCGACCGAGCAGTTCTTCGGCTGGCCTGCCGAGGATCTTGCAGGCCGCACTGTTCACACGGGTTGGTAGGCCGGCAAGATCGGCGATGACGGCACCGACGGCCGACTGCTCGAAACCGATTTCGAACGGAATCTCTGCTGCACGGCGGACGCTTTCGGCGTTGACGCGCTCGGTGTCGTCCATGAGCGTCCCGGCGAGCCGAATCACGACACCGTCAGGACCGGCCTCGGGTCTCGCCCGAGCGCGAACACAGCGGGTCTCCAAGTCCGGCCGAACAATCCGAAAGTCGATGTCGAACGGGATGCCACGTTCGGTTGCAGCGGACCATGCAGTCGCGACGACGAGGAGGTCGTCGGGATGGATCATCGACATGAACGTGTCGAGCGGCATGCCGCGCTGCTCGGTGGCGCCCATCATTCGGTACAACTCATCGGACCAACTGGCCCTGTGATTGATCAGATCGAACTCGAAGCTCCCGACCCGGGCGATTCGTTGGGCCTCCGCCAGACTTCTCTGGCTGGCCTCGAGGTCACGTTGGGCAGTGATTCGCGCGGTGATGTCGACGGAGGTGATGATGACCGCGGCGAGCTGGCCGGCGAGGTCGAACACAGGGTTGTTGATGACGAAGATCGAAACCATCGTGCCATCGCTGCGCTGGATCTCGTAGTCCCCTGACCACGTCTCGCGTCGGCGTATGGCCGCGATCATCTCGCCGAGCTGACCGGTGCGGTCCTCGTGCCCGATCAGGTCCAACGGACTGCGACCGAGGACTTCGTCGATGGACCAGCCGTACAACGTCTCCGCTGCCGTGTTCCACGAGATCACCAGACCGTGACGATCGACGGCGACGATTGCCTGGCCGGCCAGTTGCAGCAGATCGGCTTGGAACTGCAGCGCCTCCTCGGCCCGCTTCGACGCTGTGATGTCCACGAGCACGATGCCGACACCGACGATCTCGTCGTCGATCGGAACGGGGTAATAGCTCGCCAGCCAGCGACGAGTCTGGCCCGGCTCGGCTGGGGGCGCCATCTCGACTTCCAGATCGAGGATTGCTTCACCGGTGTCCAACACTCGGCGATAGAGGACCTCCAGCGTCGGCCACAGCTCCGGGACGACCGTGGACACGAGTTGACCGACTTGCTCGACGGTGGTCGAGCCGTTGATCGCAGCCAGCGTTTGGTTCAATCGGACGAAGCGGAATTCGCGGTCGACGAGACCGAAGCCGACCGGGGCCTTGGACTGCAGCGTCTCGAGCAAGGAGAGGGTCTCCGCAGACATCCGGTCGGCCAGTCGCAACGAAGCCTCGAGGCGTTTGGCTTCGTCGATGTCGGAGGCGGTCACGATCCAATTCGAGACCGCTCCCGTCGCGTCGAAGGCCGGTACACACCGCACCTCGTGCCATCCGAAGGACCCATCGAGCCGTCGCATCCGACTGTCGATGCGAAACTGCTGCTGGTTCTCGATCGCCTTGTCCCAGGCATTTCGTGCCGGCTCGAGATCATCGTCGCTGACGAGAGACAACCAATCAGATCCTTCGTCGGAGGCGTTCCCGGCGGTGTGAGGGAACCCGGGGAACAGCGAGCTGATCCGGTTCAAGTAGTGCAGTTCGCCTCGAGAATCGGTGACCCAGACGAGATGTGGCAGCGCATCGAAGACGAACCGAAGATCGGTTTCGTGAGCTGCCGCCTGGCCCGCGGGTTTCATGAGCCGTCACTCATCGAGGGAAGAGTACGACAGATCGTGTTGCTGATCAGACTCACCCGTTCTTTTCATACAAGAAAACACTGGCAAGCCCCGACCGCCGCTCGCGTATCGGGCCGCCCTCCCGTCGACCAGAATCTCGTCGGTGATGAGGTCGTCGGCACTCCATTTGAGACGCGCCCGTGGCTGAATATCAGTGATCACGTCTGCCTCCATGCTCGGACAGTAGTCAGTCGCGCCGACAGTCGAATGAATGGTCTGCCGAGACCGAACTCTTGGCTGACGATCCGATGCTGAAACGCAGCGGCCGGTATCGCTTCCCCGACCTCGACCCACTGCACCATTTACAGATCGATCCCCGCAATTGCGGCTGATCGCAGCGAGCGAGCGCGGCTCAGCTGTGACGGGTCTCGTCGGCTTCTGCCAGCGGCGACAGTGTGTCGCGTGACGAAGGGAGGTCGAGCGGGCGGAGCACGATCGGCGCCGGTTGGGGTACGTTCGCGGGCCACGCCTGTGGATAACCGGCCTGTGTCGCGGCCCACGGAACCTGTCCGGTCGGCTGAGGCTCCCAGCCAGGTGACAGCGGTGGTTGGGCAGCGAATCCGGATGTGGCGGGCGGCGGGTTCTGACCCCATGGCACCTGCTGCTGCCCCCCGGTCGGCGCAGATGCACTCGGCGAGCCGATCGGGTGAGGCATCGGTGCCGGGCTTTGGTACGGACCGCTTTGGTACGGACCGCTCGTCGCGACGACTGCACCGTAGGAACCGTACTGCTCGGGCTGATGCTGATGCCGGGGCTGATGCTGGGGCTGTTGCGGTTGGGTCTGACCGGCGTTTGCGTACGGATTCCGCGCTGAGGTTTGACGGCGGAAGAACACGGCGCGCACGACGAACGCGATGACCCCGCTGATCAACAAGATGGTGGCCGCAGTCGTGATCGGGCCCGCGACAGCGTCGATCGTGGCCTTGACCAACCCGTCGGCTTGGGGCGCTGATCGATGCGCGATCCATGGCGCGAGCCGCGGTCCAATCGCCCAGAACGCGCCGGTCAGGATCGCCCAGAAACCGTACGACCGAAGGACGACTCGCCGGTCACCGAAGATCATCAATACGACGAGCGACGTGACGGACAACAACGCCAGCCACACCGTCCACGTGTTCGCCGCCTTGCGCAGTTCAGCCAGCGCGTTGCTCTTGATCTTCGGCAGCTCGACCGTCTGGGTCGAAATCGGTATCGAAGCTGCCAGCGCAGGCTGAGTGGCCGCCAGGTGTTCGCGCAGCACTGCAACGAGCGCTCCGACATCGATCGCCGACGGACGCGGATCAGGAATGCCCAGCGCGCTCGATTGTGCTGAACCGAATGCAGCCACGAAGTTGTCGACGATCCGTGGATCGGCAAGAGCGTCGGCGACAGCGCCGCGAACAGCGGTCTGCTGTTCCGGTGTGAGCAGGTTGATATTGGTGAGTTGGTCGGTGACGCTCCTCGCGATTTCGGAGCGGGCGTTGGTGTTGCCGAGGATGGAGGTCGCGATCTGCTCGAATCGATGGGGGTCACCGACCGAGTGCAAGAACACCCATCCGCCCCACGCCAACGAGGCGAAAAGAAGAGTGATGCTGACGAGGAACCTGGTGAGCAGAGGTCGCAGGGCGAGACGTTGTGAGATCAAGGAATTCCCCTTCGGTGGAACTGCAACAGTTCAGCACACAGCGGTCAGGGACCGTCGGCAGACCAGATTCGTCTGCGAAAGATGTATCCGACCATCGGGCGGATCATCTCTGCTGGGTCACGTACTGATGACGAAGGTTTCGTCTCAAGCAAAGCAAAGCAAAGGAACGAGCATGAACAAGCTCCACATGAACAAGCTTCTCGGATTGACGATGGCGGTGGGGTTCTCGGTCGCGGGACTGACCGCGTGCGGTAGCTCCGCTGCAAAGGTCTCGGCGACGACCGTGAGCGCGACGTCTGGTTCATCGAGCGCTGCAGGTTCGGGCGGCGCAACGTCGAGTGGTGGAGCGGCGAGCGGTGGGCCCGTGACCGTCGACGGATTCTGCAAGGACGTCAAGGATTACGCGGTCAAGGTCAAGGCCGCGATCGCTGATCCAGAAGCCGTTGATCAACCGTCGCTTGACGCGCTCGGTCAGAAGCTGGGCGATGAGGGCAAGCAGTTGATGACCGCCAACCCGGACCAGATCGCCAAGCTCGCCCAGTGTGCCAGTGCGATTGAGACCGCCTTCGGCAGCGCGATTCCGTGACTCTCGGGCGCATCAGATGAGCGCGCTGCCGTGGGCTCGGTTGTTCTCTGCGCCCGAAGTGGGAAGCGGATGGTTCACTGACGAGATGAGTTTCGGACAACAGTCGGGCCCACCCGCATCGCAAAAGCAGTTGGACTACCTGTTGTCATTGCTCGAGGCCGAGGGATACGACTTCGCAACGGCCCGTCACCGGTACGGTTTCACGCAGCGCCAGGCGCGCGGCAAGTTCAGCATCGGTGAAGCCAAGGATACGATCGATCGACTCGTCGCGCAGGCCGAAGAAGGCGATCCCGGGGCCGAGATCGTGTTCGATGATCCGAAGGCGATCAAAGCTCAGCAACGAATCGATATCGAGCGTTCGGCGCTGTTGCGTGGCATTCCGGCCGAGGTGTTGGCCGACGAGTTGCAGCGACGCGGTTGGGCAGTCATCCCGCCGGCCTGACGACGACCTGACCACGATCTGACACCGGTCTGGTCAACGCTTCGGCCGGGCGCGAGCGATCTCGTAGGTGGCCAGTGCTGCCGCGGCCGAGACGTTCAGCGACGACAGTCGACCGAGCATCGGAATGCTGACGATCACGTCGCAACGTTCGCGAGCGAGCCGGGACAGGCCGGCCCCCTCAGCGCCGAGCACCAAGCAGACACCCTCGCTGGCGATGTCACCGAGCTCGAACAAACTTCGGTCCGACGCATCGTCGAGGCCGATGATCCAGATGCCGGCATCCTTCATCCGCGCCAGCGCAGCCGGGAGGCCGCCGACGACAGCCATCGGCACGTGCTCGATGGCTCCGGCTGCGGACTTCGCCGCTGTGGGGGTGATGTGGACCGCTCGGTGGCGGGGGAGCACGACCCCGTCGACGCCCGCGCCGTCGCAGCACCGCAGGAGCGCGCCGAGATTGCCGGGATCGGTGACGCCGTCGACGGCAACCAGGAACGGTGCGCGCCCGGGCCGGCGCTTGAGGAAGTCGTTGAAGTCGGCCTCGGGAAGCGTCTGCGCGAATGCGATCACACCCTGTGGTGCCTCGCTGCGTGCGACTGCTTCGATCTTGCGGCGGTTGACCTCGAGCAATTGGACCCGCTCGTTTCGGGCGAGGGCGATGATGTCGTCGATGACTTCGTTGACATCGAGGTCCGAAGCGACCCAGATCTCCTTGACCTTGCGCTTGCCGGCAATCAACAGTTCGCGGACGGCCTGGCGACCCTCGACCTGTTCGCCGCCGAGCGTCTTTTCGGGTTTGCGGATCTGCTCGCCAGGGCGGGTGATGCCACCGGTCCGACCGGCGCCGCGCGAATTGAATTGACGACCCCCGCCAGCGGCGGTGCGGCCACCACTCGAACGGGCGTTGCCCGACGTCGTTCCGGACCCGGAGCCCGAACTGGAACCGGACCCCGAGCGACCTGGGCGACCCGTACTTGTCTGCTTGGGTCGTCCGGAACGTCCGCCGGCCGGCGGTGTGGCAGCGCGGGTCGGACGACCACGTCCGGATGATGATGATGCACCACGAGGCGCCATGTTCGATTCCTCACACTTCGTGTCGCTGGATGACGGCGACAGCCCAACACGCGATTCCTTCACGGCGGCCCAGCGCACCGAGACCCTCGGCGCGACGGCCCTTCACCGTGACGGGTGCCCCGGCAGCTTCGCTGAGACGCATCTGCATCTCCGCTCGCCGTGGCGCCAACTTCGGCTGTTCGCACACCACTGAACAGTCGACGTTGCCAACCATCCAACCAGCATCTGCCACCAATCCCGCCGCGTGACGGAGCAGCTCGATCGAATCGGCACCTTTCCAGCGGGCGTCGGTGTCGGGAAAGTGTTCGCCGATGTCGCCCAATCCGGCCGCACCGAGCAATGCATCGGTGACAGCGTGGGCGATTGCATCCGCATCGCTGTGCCCGCGCAATCCGCGTTCGCCGTCGAACAGGACACCTCCGAGAACAAGGGGCCGTAGCGGATCATCACTGAACCGGTGGATGTCGAAACCCTGCCCCACGCGCACGCTCGGTGTGAACGGCGCCGTCATCGACGGGCTGCCTCTCGGGCGCGGTTCCGTGCCCAATCGAGGTCGGTGGGCACGGTGATCTTGCGGTTGTCGTCGGACCCGGCCACGACGACCACCCGCCCACCCATTGCTTCGACGAGCGCTGCGTCATCGGTTCCCTCGGCGCCGGTGTCATGTGCGGCGCGCAGGGCGTTCGCTCGGAACGCCTGCGGGGTTTGTACAGCGCGCAGCGCCGCTCGTTCGGGGGTGGCGACGACGGTGCCGTCCGGATCGACGAGCTTGATCGTGTCGGTGACAGTGATGCCGGGAACTGCGCACGCCGCACCGTCGACGACTGCCGCGATCACTGCATCGAACAGGGTGAGGTCGGCGAACGGTCGCGCTGCGTCGTGGACACAGATGATCGTCGCGTCATCCGGCACGACTGCGAGTCCGTTGCGTACTGATTCGCTGCGGGTGCGCCCCCCAGCCACCCCGCCCTCTGTATCGACGTCGGCTGCGGGGACCACCACGACCACGCCGCTCGATGCCGAACGGGCGACCGCGACGGACAGATCGATGATGCGGGTTTCGCCGATCGACTCGTACTGCTTGGGTCGGCCGAAGCGCTGAGCTGAGCCGCCGGCGACCACGATGGTCCACACAATCTCGTGTTCATGCTGCGTCATGGGGTTGACGGTAGTACCGTCGCACTTGCCATGGCTCACGACGATGTCCTCGCCCAGACCCAATTCTTTGCCGACGCAAGCAGAGAAGAACTGATCCAGGTGCTCACCACCTCGTCCGAGCGTGATCTCGTGCGCGGTGACATGTTGTTCCGCGAGGGTGATGATCCCGACGCGTTGTACGTCGTGCTCACCGGCCGTGTCGCTGTTGCCATCGCCAACCCGATCGACAATCGCGAGACGATGGTCGGACTGATGACCCCCGGCGACCTGTTCGGCGAGATGGGGATGCTCGACCAAGGTGCCCGCTCGGCGAATGCTCGTGCGTTGGAGATGTCGAGGGTCCTTGCCATTCCGTACGCGGGTGTGCTGGACATGTTCAACTCGAATCCGACCCTGCTGTGGGGCGTGACGAGGCTGTTGGCGGCCCGTCTTCGTGAGACCAACGAGGCGCTCGCCGACTCGGTCTTCCTCGACGTCACCGGCCGCACCGCAAAACGACTGCTCGAATTGGCCGATGGCCGGGATTCGTTCCTGCTGCCGGTCACTCAGGAGGAGTTGGCCGGAATGGTCGGAGCCTCCCGGGAGCGTGTCAACAAAGCCATCGCCAGTTTCATCAGGCTCGGCTGGATCGACCAGCACGATCGTCGCTACACGATCAAGATGCGTGACCGCTTGGAACTGCGCTCGCGCTGATCTCAGGCGTCGCGGCGCTCGTTGACCACGGTGCCGATCACGATAAATGCGAGCAGGACGACGCCGAGGAACAGGCCGGCCCGTAGCCGTCCCGGATCACTCGAGTCGGGATTGGGATTCGCCATCGTGAACGCCGACTGATATGGCAGCCACGGAGTCGGGTTGTGGATGCCTGCCGCGCTGAGCACACCTCGCGCGATGCCCTCGAGCAGCAGCGGCCAGAGGATGAACGTGGTGATCGTCGCCGGTGAGTTGCGGATGATCATGCCGAGGCTGAAGCCCAGCAACACCAACATCGCGACGAGGACGACGAGGCCCAGCATCGCCGCCTTCTTGGGTCCGGTCAGAACCACGCGGGCGCCTCGGCCGTTGAGGATCGCGGAGCCGAGCAGGTAGCAGAGGATCTCGATCACGGCGGCGTAGAGCGCAAATACGACGACGCTGATCAGGCCCTTGGCGAACAACACCCGATGACGCTGAGGGACGGCTGCGAACGAGGTCCGGATCGTGTTGTGACTGTATTCGCTGGTGAGGTTGAGCGCTCCGACGACACCGAGCAGGAGAGCGGTGACGATCATCGTTCCCGTGACAAGACCGACAAGATCGTTCGCGCTCTGCTTCTTGTCGGACGTCAGCGCAGCCACCAGAGCGACAACGATCAGCGGGAATGCGGCGGCGATGATGCACAGCACGAAGTTGACGCGAACGGTGCGCAACTTGATCCATTCGCTCCGCAGAACGTCCTTCACAGCCCACCTCCCAGCGCGGTCGGCGGTTCAAAGGGCTGCGGTGGTGATGGAGGTGATGGAGGTGCACCGGCTGCATTGCCGAACGCAACGCCGCCGGGGCCGGTCGAGCGGTACTCCTGCGAGCCGGCAGTGGCCTCGAGGAAGGCATCCTCCAACGAACCCTGCTGCGGCGAGAGCTCATGCAACGTCACGTGTTGCCGACCTGCCAGTTCACCGATCTCGGCTGCGGAGGGCCCGATCACATCGATACCGCTGGCGTCGATCTCGGTCACGCGCGCACCGCCGGAGCGGAGTTGGTCGGCGATCATCGCGATCTGTGGGCTACGTACCCGGACCCACTGCCGGGCGTTGCGATTGACGAAATCGTCGACGCTCCCCGTGTCGATCAAGCGGCCCATGCCGATCACGACCAGATCGTCGGCCATCTGCGCCATCTCGCTGAGGAGGTGGCTGCTGACGAGCACGGTCTTGCCCTGGCTGGCGAGGTGCACAAGGACGTCGCGGATCCAACGGATGCCCTCCGGGTCGAGACCGTTGGCCGGCTCGTCGAGGATGATGATCTTCGGATCGCCGAGCAGCACGCCGGCCAGTCCGAGACGTTGTTTCATACCGAGCGAATACGTGCCGACCCGACGCTTGGCGACCTCGGTGAGGCCGACGAGGGCGAGCACCTCGTCCACCCGGACATCGTTGATCCCGTTCGACGCGGCGATCATGCGGAGGTGGTTGCGACCCTGGCGACCGGGGTGTACGTACCCGGCGTCGAGCAGCGCACCGACTTCGAACAGCGGCTTGCGCATCGTGTCGTACTTGCGACCATCGAACATCGCGGTACCGGAGTCGGGACGATCGAGGTCCAACATGCACCGCATCGACGTGCTCTTGCCCGAGCCGTTGGGGCCGAGAAATCCGGTGACACGTCCGGGGCGGACGTCGAAGCTGAGGTCGTTGACCGCCAACGTACGGCCGAAGCGCTTGGTCAGGCCGCGAACTTCGATCATGCGCCGGACGAGGACGTCGATGCGATGTAGCGACTGGCCATGGTCTCCGGGCTGACGCTGTTCTTGGCCATCGCCGAGAGCATCGCGCGCAGGGTCGGGGTTGTCAGTGCCTGACTGATCTGATCGACGAGTTGGGACACGCCCGGAGTGTAAGCGGTCTTGGTGAGCACGGGAATGACCCCGTTGTTCGGAATCCAGTTCTTGTCGTCGTCCATCTCGACAGCATTTGCCGGCATCGTGACGTCGAGGCTGTTGAAGGCTCCACAGTCGGCAGCGGCCATTTCGCTGGCGGGGATGGTCATGGTGGTCGTCGGCTGCTCAGGGGTCGGGCCGACGAGGGTCGTCGTCGGAGCAGCGGTGGTGGTCGGCGCGATGGTGGTGCTGACGGACGTGTTGACGGTGGTGGTCGGAGCCGTGATTGCACCGCCGACCTTGGCCGGGTCGAGCGGAATGAACTCCTTGAAGGTCACGTTGCCGTACACCTTCTGGAAACCGGGTAGGCCGAACGGGGTGTCCGTCTTGAACGATGCCGGACCCGCGAGACGCAGCACGTCTGCGGCACGAGCGACATCGCTGAGTGTCTTCAGCGAACCTGTGGTGGACGCAGCTCCGGTGCAGGCGATGACCGGCTTGTCTTCGGCATCGGAGGCAGCACCGATTTGCAACGTGGATGGCAGGATCTCGCCGATCTGATTGCTCTGCAGGTTGATTGCGGTTGCCGAGGCCCGACCCGGCGTCGGTCCCGTGGTGCCGGTCGAACCCAACCCGGTTGTCGACGTCGCGCCCGACGGGATGTCGGACGAGTTGATCGTCACATCGAGAAGCGCTGTTGTGGTGGTGGGCGTGGCTGTGGACGCCGATTTGATCGTCGTCGACGTGGTCGTATCGGCACTCGTGCGGCTGATCAGGCTGTGCAATGAGTTGTCGGTCGCGGTGTTGCTGGATGTGTTGCTGGTCGTGGTCTGACCGGGAAGCGTCGTCGTGGATGCGGAGGTCGTCGAGGTGCTCGCCGCCGC
>JAYTOM010000012.1:0-35634 GCA_043747765.1 Actinomycetota bacterium | reverse complement strand
CCGGAACGATCCGTTGCCATCGACCTTGGTGATCGAACCGTTGGCCCGGATCTGGTGGGCAGAAAAGTTCAGCGACGACGCCGTTGGTTGCGTTTGGTTGGCCGGCCACGCGGACAGGAAACCCGACGCCTGCGGATCGACGACCGTCAGTGTCAGGGCGACTGCCGTTGCGCCCGCGGGGATGCCGCAGACCCCCTGTGTCGCGATCAGCAGCGTCCGGGCATCGACCCGGGTGAAACCGGTGCCGTTCCTGGTGTCGGTCAGACGGCACGGCTGAACGGCCACATAGGCAGCACTCGCCGCAGGAGCGCCGGCGGAGGCGTGGGGAATCGCCCCCTGCATCGACGACACGGCCACGAGCGCAACAGCGGCCGCAATGGCACGACCGCCGAGGCCTGTCCGAACGACGGCAGTGCGGTGTCCAGCCGCAGATCGTTCCCTTCGCATTGTTTGCAACCTCACACCTGATCGGCGCCCGGGATGCTGTCTAACACATGGCTTTCGGGGTCTCTCCCATTTTCTCAGCGATGGGGCAGAGATCCCCTGGGTGTGATGGTCGACAAATTTTCGCGGGTGCCGATCGCGAAGCGGGGATTCGACAGAGGATCGATCGCACGTACGGCTGCGACCAATTGCTCGTGTCCGATCGAGACGCACCCCGACGTCGGTTTTGGCTGGCCGGTGGGAGTCAGGACGGTGCGATGCAGGAAGATCGCTGCGGCAAATGGGGTTTCTCCGGGAGCGTCCCCGCTGACGTCGGGCTCTGTGTTGGCCCCGATCAGGACGGCGTGCTCGTAGGCCTGCACGTTCACCGACAGCAGTTCGTCGGCACCGGTGCAGTTCGCGCGATCGACCCGCCAGTGGCCGTACCCGGGCGTGTTCGGGTTGGCCCCATAGCAATCGCCAGGCTGCACCCTTCGGTACGGGCCCTTCGCGCCGGGGTCGGCGCTGTTGCCGAAGAACGACATCCGGCCCTGCGGGGTCGCAATGACGCCGAGTGGGAAGATGCCTGACGGGGTGGTGTCGTCGCCGCTGCGTCGCATCATCAGCGGCCGGATCCCCTGGCGGCCGACCTCGGCCGGAGTCTCGGCAATGGTGCAGCTCCACGTGTTGCCGACGACGGTGGCCATGGCCAGGGTGCCCGTCGTGGCCGATGTCGACGGCACGACCACCATGATCCATTGCAACACCGTTGGATCGCTGGCGATCAGGTGCTGCAACAGGTCGGCGTCGCACCCGGCCAGCGCCGGGCCATCGATTCCCGCAACAGCGGGCAGCGGCACGATCTGCGTTGCGCCGAGTGACTGTGCGGAGGCGGTTGCGGTCGCGGCAGTTCCGATGCCGGGCGACGCAGACGGCCGCACGGGTACTGCGAGACCAGCGGCGGTCGAGGTCTCCGGGACCGCTATCGCACACAACACCGCCAGCGTGGCGAGCACAGCTGCGCTGGTCGCCCGGCCGGCGTGTGCAGCGCCCACACGCGTCGGTCGGCGGAATCGAACCACCCGACCAGCGTAACGTTGTCGCCGGGACAGTTGCCTGCGAAGCTCACCGGGTGAAACTCGAGGCCGACGAAAGCATCGATGGAATGGTCGATGAATCCGGGTCGGTCCTGACCCGCAGCCTCGTCCTCACGCTGGCCGCTGCGACGGGGATCTCTGCGGCCAATCTGTATTACGCGCAGCCGCTGCTGCACACGATCGCCCACCGGTTCGGTGCATCCACAGGCAGCGCTGGGCTGATCGTGACGGGCTCGCAACTCGGGTATGCGCTGGGCCTGGCCTTCCTCGTCCCGGCCGGGGACCTCTTGGACCGGCGCAGGCTCGTACCGCGATTGCTGGTCGGTGCTGCGCTGCTCCTCGGATGTGCGGCTGCTGCTCCGACGCTGTTCGTCCTCGTTGCCGTGATGGCACTCGTCGGCGTCTTCGTCGTCGTCGCTCAGATCTTGGTTCCGCTGGTCGCCGAACTGGCCACCGATGGACAGCGCGGGCGCTCGGTCGGCACGGTGATGACAGGTCTCCTTCTCGGCATCCTCCTGGCCCGAACTGTCGCCGGCCTTGTCGCCGGCCTGGCTGGATGGCGAGCCGTCTTTGCCCTCGCAGCAACGCTCACCTTCGTCCTCGCCATCGTGCTGCGCAGCCTGCTCCCCGACGAGCGGCCCCGGCCGGCCATTGCCTATCGCGATGTCATCCGCTCGATGGTCCGGATCGTGCAGGCCGAACCCGAATTGCGCCGCAGTGCGATCCTCGGCGGTCTTGTCTTCGCCTGCTTCAGCGTGTTCTGGACAACCGTTGCTTTCGTCCTGTCGGACGCACCGTTCGGCTACGGCGATTCCGCGATCGGTCTGCTCGGTCTGGTCGGTGCCGCAGGTGCGCTGTGCGCCACGGTCGCCGGTCGCCTGGCCGACCGCGGGCATGTTCGTATCGGGCGGATCGGCTCGTCGTCGCTCGTCGCGATCTCGTTTCTGATCCTTCTTGTCGGCCGGACGTCGATCGCGCTGATCATCGTCGGAGTGATCGTGCTCGACGTCGGCGTACAGGGCACACAGGTGCTCAACCAGAGCGTCATCTACGAATTGCTGCCCGGCGCGCGTAGTCGCATCAATGGCGTGTACATGACCACCTACTTCGTCGGAGGCGCGATCGGCAGCGCCGGTGGCGCCTTCGTCTACGACCGTGGCCACTGGCGAGCTGTGTGCATCCTCGGCACCGCGCTGGGTGCCGTGGCGATCACCCAGGCGTTGCGCCGCACCGGTCTGCGCCGCAGGGACACCGTCGGCAACACGGCGGAAACATGAGCGTCGTAGAGTCGCCTGTATGTTGCTGTCCCCGCATGAGCAGGAGCGTCTGCTCGTCCATGTCGCAGCGCAGGTGGCACTGGCCCGCCAGGCCCGCGGGCTGCGTCTGAACTACCCGGAAGCCGTGGCCATCCTGACCTCATGGGTGTACGAAGCAGCCCGCGACGGCCGCACGGTCGTCGACCTGATGGATGCGGGAACTCGTGTCCTGGCCCGAGCCGAGGTCATGGACGGCGTGCCCGAACTGGTCGACGAGGTGCAGATCGAAGCGACCTTTCCCGACGGCACCAAACTGGTCACCCTGCACCAGCCGATCCGATGATTCCTGGCGAGGTCACCGGTCCGGAAGGAACGCTCGTGCTGAACGAGGGTGCGGTGGCAGTGGCCGTCGTCGTCATCAACATCGCTGATCGTCCGGTCCAGGTCGGTTCGCACTACCACTTCGCCGAAGCCAATCCAGGTCTGTCGTTCGACCGTGATGCGGCGTACGGGCGCCGCCTCGACATCCCCGCAGGCACGTCCGTTCGGTTCGAGCCGGGTATCGGTCGCACAGTCCAACTGATCCCACTGCGGGGTGCACGAATCGTCGCCGGCCTGCGCAATGCCGTGGCCGGCCCGCTCGATGCATCATCTGCCACGACAGCCACCGGCACCGCTCAGGAACACAGCTGATGGTCGAGATCAATCGCGAGCGATATCGCCAGATCTACGGACCAACAGCCGGCGACCGGATCCGGCTGGCCGATACGAACCTGCAGATCGAGGTGGAGCGCGATCTGTGCTTCGGCGGCGAAGAAGCCGTGTTCGGCGGTGGCAAGGTGATCCGCGAATCGATGGGTCAGTCGGCCCGAACCCGGGCTCAGGGCGCACCGGATCTGGTCATCACCGGCGTCGTGATCCTCGATCACTGGGGCGTCGTCAAGGCCGACATCGGTGTACGCGACGGGCGCATCGTCGGCATCGGCAAGGCCGGCAATCCGGACACGATGGACGGTGTCGATCCCGCCCTGGTGATCGGTCCGTCGACCGAGATCATGGCCGGCAACGGCAAGATCGTCACCGCCGGAGCGATCGACTGTCACGTCCATCTGATCTGTCCGCAGATCCTGGAAGAGGCAATCGCCTCCGGCGTCACCAGCATCATCGGCGGCGGCACGGGTCCGGCCGACGGCACGAAGGCCACGACCGTCACCTCGAGTACCTGGTACCTCGAGCGGATGCATCAGGCGATCGACGGATGGCCGATCAACTTCGTCCTGCTCGGCAAGGGCAACACCGTGTCCCACGACAGCATGTGGGAGCAATTGCGTGGGGGTGCCGGTGGTTTCAAGCTGCACGAGGATTGGGGCACGACGCCTGCGGTCATCGACGCATCGCTGACGGTCGCCGACCAATCGGGCGTTCAGGTGGCGATCCACACGGACACGTTGAACGAGGCCGGGTTCGTGGAATCGACGCTCGCCGCGATTGCCGGCCGAGGCATCCACACCTACCACACAGAGGGCGCGGGCGGCGGACACGCACCGGACATCATCACCGTTGCATCGCACCCGAACGTGCTGCCGTCGTCCACCAATCCGACCCGGCCGCACACGATCAACACGCTGGCCGAACACCTCGACATGTTGATGGTCTGCCATCACCTCAACTCGTCGGTACCGGAAGATCTCGCCTTCGCCGAGAGCCGGATCCGGCCGTCGACAATCGCCGCCGAAGACGTGCTGCACGACATGGGTGCGATCTCGATGATCGGCAGTGATTCACAGGCAATGGGTCGCGTCGGCGAGGTCATCATCCGCACCTGGCAGACCGCACATGCGATGAAGGATCGCCGCGGCTCGCTGTCCGGCGACGACCAGGCCGACAACATGCGTGCCCGTCGGTACGTCGCCAAGTACACGATCTGCCCGGCCGTGGCCCATGGTCTGGATCACGAGGTCGGGTCGATCGAGATCGGCAAGCTGGCCGATCTCGTGCTGTGGGATCCGCGTTTCTTCGCTGTCCGCACCCACGCCGTGATCAAGGGTGGCATGATCGCGTGGGCGCAGATGGGCGATGCCAACGCGTCGATCCCGACGCCGCAGCCCGTCTTGCCCCGGCCGATGTTCGGTGCCAGCCCACGTGTCGCCGCTGCGTCCAGCATCACCTTCGTGGCAGAGGCAGCGCTCGACGACGGCCTGGCCGACCGGCTCGGTCTCGGACGGCAGTTGGTTGCGGTCGGCAACACCCGCCGGCTGACCAAGCACGACCTGCCGCAGAACGACGCGCTGCCACAGATCACGGTGGATCCCGACACGTTCACGGTGCGGATCGACGGCGAGGTGGTCGAAGAAGATCCGGCCACCGTGCTGCCACTGGCCCAGCGCTACTTCCTGTTCTGAGGCTGTCGTGAGGACGATGGAGGCACTCCTGTGAACGCTGCACTGCTGCTCTTGGCCGACGGCCGATTTCCCTCGGGCGGCCACGCCCATTCGGGGGGTGCCGAACCGTCCGTCGGCGTCGGCGACATCTCCGACCTCGTGTCGCTGCGCCAGTTCGTGCGCGGCCGATTGGGGACGACGGGCCGTGTCGACGCTGCCTTCGCAGCGGCGGTCTGTGCGCTGTGTTCCGACGGTGGTTGTGAACGGATGGTCGGCGCCGAGACATGGCTGCGGTTCGAGGCCGAGTACATCGCCCGCACTGCTTCACCGCGACTTCGTCAGGCCAGCCGGACGCTCGGCCGCCAGTTGTTGCGCGGCGGTCGGCGTGCCTTCGCGTCGCGCCACTACGACGAGGCGATCGCTGCCCTCGGAACGTCGATCCCGCAGCCGATCGTGATGGGCCTCGTCGCAGCCGCCGCGCGGTGTACGCCGACCGAAGCTGCGCTGTGCGAATTGCATCACCTCGTCGGCTCGCTGACATCCGCCGGGGTACGACTGCTCGGCCTCGACCCGTTCGAGATCGCTGCGTTCGGTGCGGCCCTCGGCCCCGAGCTCGAGCGTCTCGCGATCGAGGCCGCTTCGACCGCACACAACGATGCCGCGCTGCTGCCGGCCGATGTCTCACTGCTCAACGATGTGCTCGCTGAGCACCATGGAACCTGGGAGGTGAGGCTCTTTGCCTCCTGATCATCAGCCGAGCACGACTGCCGTGGCCGGTCACACGCACGATCATGCGGATCACCCGGAGGTGCCTGCCGATCGCAAAGGACGCCCACTGCGGATCGGCATCGGCGGACCCGTCGGTAGCGGCAAGACGGCGCTTGTCGCCGCACTGTGCCGCCTGCTTGCCGAACACGTGTCGATGGTCGTCGTCACCAACGACATCTTCACCACCGAAGATGCCGAAGCGCTACGGAGGATGGCGGTCATTGCGGACGACCGCATCGTGGCGGTGGAGACGGGAGCGTGCCCGCACACGGCGATCCGCGACGACATCTCCGCCAATCTCGATGCACTCGAGCAATTGGAACGGTCGCATCCCGGCGTGCAACTGAGTGTGTTGGAAAGCGGAGGCGACAACCTGACCGCCATCTTCTCGCGGGCCCTCGTCGACAAGCAGATCTTCGTGATCGACGTCGCAGGTGGCGACAAGGTTCCGCGCAAGGGCGGTCCCGGCGTGACAACCGCCGACCTGCTGGTCATCAACAAGACCGATCTGGCACCGTTCGTCCACGCCGATCTGGGCGTGATGGATCGCGACGCCCGTGCTCGCCGTGATGAACTCCCCATTGCGTTCACGTCGCTGATCCACCACGACGGCGCTGCGGCCGTTGCCGAGTGGGTGCGGGGTTGCCTCACCGCGTGGATCGACGACCAGCAGTTGGACGACTGACGGATGGACGACTGACGGATGGACGCCCATGCCCGGCTCGTCGTCGGGCTCGATGCTCGCGGCTGCAGTGTGGCCACCACCGTTCTGGGCGAGGCACCGCTGCTGATGCGCGTCACCGATACGGGCGGTCGCGGCGTGACCGTACATCTCGTCGGTGGTGCAGCCGGTCCGCTCGGGGGCGACCGACTCGTCACCGATGTGGTGGTCGGCAAGGGTGCACAACTGACGGTGCGGTCCGTTGCGGCATCGCTGGCCCAGCCGGGTCGCAATCCGGGCGCTGGCTCGACCGCTTCGATCAGCGTCGACCTCGCGGCGGGGGCGACGCTCGATTGGCGGACCGAGCCGCTGATCTCGGTGGTCGGCAGCGACCACACGCAGCGCAACTCGGTCGTGGTCGCCGATGAGTCGGCGCGTCTGTCGTGGGTCGACGAGGTCGTCCTCGGCCGTCATCGCGAGTCCGCCGGGCGGCTGACGATGCATCAGCGGATCACGGTGGCCGGCAGGCCGGTGGTGCACCACACGGTGGTGTTCGACCTCGACGGTGGAGACGACCCGGGTCGCACGATCGGTGGCCACGGGCGACACCGGGTGGCCATCACCGCCGTCCAGATCGGCGTCGACAGGTCCGATTCGGATGCGGATCGTCGCGATCCCCGGCGGAGTGTGATCGTTGACACCACCTGCCGCACTGCTCGTTTGGACCTCGGCAGCGCGCGTACCATGTGGGTCGCACTTGCCGACGATCTCGATCGAGCCCGCTCCGGACTCGCCGAACTCGGATTCGACGTGGTGGGATTTCAATTGACGAATTGGAAACAAGGGCGTGACAATTCGTTGGTAGAACCGAATGGTCCGGTTGCTGAGCGAGGGGAGGGTATCGATGGCTGAGGGTCAGGCAAGTGCCACGGTCGAACGCGACCAGGGCCAAACACTCGTTTCCGTGCGCAACGTCACCAAGACGTTCCGCCAGCGTCGCGGCAACGTCCAGGCCCTGCAGCGGGTCGACCTCGACATCAAGCGCGGCGAGTTCGTCAGCCTCCTCGGCCCGAGCGGCTGTGGAAAGTCGACGCTCCTGCGAATCATCGGCGGCCTCCACGACGCTTCGTCCGGCACCGTCACGATCAACGGTCTCGACGCCGACCGGGCGCGCGCGGCGAAGCAGTACGGCCTCGTCCCTCAGGCGCCCGCTCTCGTTCCGTGGAAGACGCTCGGCCAGAACGTGCGCTTCCTGACGGGTCTGCACCGTGGTGCCTCGACGCACCCGGTGATGAGCGACGCCGAGATCGACGGCCTACTCGACACGGTCGGACTGAGGGCTTTCGTCAAGGCGTATCCGCATGAGCTGTCGGGCGGGATGCAGCAACGTGCGTCACTGGTTCGTGCGTTTGCGCTGGGCGCGCCGATCCTGTTGATGGACGAGCCGTTCGCTGCACTCGACGAGATCACTCGGGCGGACATGCGATACCTCCTGTTGGATCTGTGGAGCCGGATCAACACCACCGTCGTGTTCGTCACCCACTCGGTCACAGAGGCCGTCATCCTCTCCGACCGCGTGATCATGATGGCTGCTCGTCCCGGGCGCATCGCCAGCGACCGGGCGATCGACCTCGATCGCCCACGCACCGTCGAGATGGAGGACTCGCCCGAGTTCCACGAGACCGTGCGGATGCTACGCGCCGACCTCAGACAGTTCCACGCCGGATGAGCACGCTCGGAATCGGACTCGGACGAGTCGATCCGGTCGACTCGCTGGCCGGGGGCACCGACGAAGACAACGACCTGATCACCGGCGGTATCAGTGGACTGCGCAAGGGGCTACGGGTCGCCGCCCCTGTGATCGGCCTCGTCGTGTTTTTCCTCGTCTGGCAGTACGGGGTGCAGATCTTCGACATCAAGCGGTACATCCTCCCTCGACCGTCGGAGATCCTCACGACGATCAACGGTGGCAAGTTGTTCTACTGGGAGATGGCACGCACCACGATGTGGGAAGCATTCGCTGGTTTTGCCGTTGCGTTCGTGCTGGCCATGATCGTCGCCACACTGATGGCCCACTCGCGTTTCATTGAGCGCGCCGTGCTGCCGCTCGCCGTGCTGGTGCAGGTCACCCCGATCATCGCCTACACCCCGGCCATCGTCGTCTGGCAGGGCTTCGGCTTCAAGTCGATCCTGGTCGTCACGGCGCTGGTCTGTTTCGTCCCGTTCCTGATCAACGGCGTCACGGGCATGCGCTCGGTCGATGCCAACCTGATCGAACTGGCCCGCTCGGTCGACGCCAGCAAGCGCGAGGTCTTTTTCCGGCTGAGGCTTCCGTCGGCGTTGCCGAACTTGTTCTCCGCGGCGCGGATCGCCGTTGGTCTGGCGTTGATCGGCGCGGTGCTCGGCGAGTTCTTCGCCGGCAGTTCGTCCGGACTCGGCTACACCATCAGCGTCGCCCAGAACCGTCTGCAATCGCACCTGCAGATGTGGGGTGCGATCTATGTCCTCGCGTTCATCGGGGCGACGGCGACACTGTTGATCACCGTTGCTGAACGCTTCGCCCTGCACTGGCACAGCAGTCAACGCGAGTGAATCAGCTCGCCGCGTCACCGGTCTCCCCAGCACAGGTCTCCCCAGCACAGGTCTCCCCAGCTCAGGTCTCCCCAGCACCAATCAACCCAACAGAAAGTCCAGGACCCACCAGATGATCAGCGTGAACAAGCGGATCAAGGCCGGATCGGTACTCGCAGCAGTTGCTCTCGTCTTCACGGCGTGCAGCAGCAGCAGCAAGTCTGCTCCGACGACAGCGGCATCGACCACTACGGCCGCCTCGACGACGACGGGTGCGGCGTCCACTGCCAGCTCGACGGCGACGACGGGCTCGACAGCGACGACGGGCTCGACAGCGACCACGGGCTCGACGGCCACCAGCGACGGTTCCACGACGACCAGCGGTTCGACCGTCTCCACTGGCAGCAGCACCAGTTCCACCGGTAGCACGGGCGCCGACACCGGCGTCACCAGCGCTGGCATCAGCCCTGCGCGATGCGCGGCAAACAAAGCTGCCGGACAAATCACGTACATCAGCAGCTTCGACTTCTCGGCGTCGGCGTCGATCGTCGATGTCTCGGTCGCCAAGAAGCTCGGCTATTTCGACAAGATGTGCCTGAACGTCATCCTCAAACCCGGCTTCTCCACCACGAACTACCCGCTCATCGCCGCTGGCACGGCGCAATTCTCATCGGCCGGCAACTACACCGAGATCCTCAACAACTCCGGTGACGGTGCCGAATTCGAAGCGGTGGTCGACTACGGCAAGACGCCGATCGAAGCACTGCTGACCCCTGCTGGCGGCGCGACCACGCTCGCCGCGCTGAAGGGTAAGACGATCGGCGTCAAGGGCGACCTGCCCCCTTCGATCGTGGCGATGCTGGCCAAGGCCGGCCTCAAGCGCGGCACCGACTACAAGGAGATCCAGCTGAAGGGTTTCGATCCCGTGGCCCAACTCTCGTCCGGCATCGATGCGCTACCGGTGTACAAGTCGAACGAGCCCGGGCAGCTCGACACTGCTGGGATCAAGTACCAACTGTTCGATCCGACCACCGACAAGATCCCCGGATCGTTCGGCCTGATCTACACGTCGAAGCAGTACGCCAAGGATCACCCGACCGTCGTTGCAGACTTCGCCCGCGCTGCGCTCCGTGGAATGCATGACGCGATTTCCGACATCCCCGGTGCGGTTGCGATCTCGGTCGACCTGATCAACGGGAACGGCAACGCCAACTTCCTCACCTCGGAGGGCGAGACGTACCGCTGGACGCAGGAGTCCAAGACGGTCACCGCTGGTACACCCGCCGGTGAGCCGATCGGCCTGATCGATCCCGCTCTGTTGTCGGCCGAGTACTCGGCGTACGTCGACGCGGGTGTGTGGCCCAAGGGTGCGCCGGTCGACGGCAAGGACTACGACGCCAGCATCGCCAAGGCGTTGTACGGCCCGGACGGCAAGGTCATCTGGCCGACGAGTTGACTCCGTCGATCCGAATTCCGTCGATCTGATCCATCGGATTCAACAAATGCAACCACCGTTGTGAAGGCGCTCGTCCAGCGTGGCTTCGGAGGCGACGATCTCGTCGCCTTCGAGGCCGTTGCCGAACCGGTCGCGGCACTTGGCGAACTGATCATCGAGGTCCGAGCCTGCGCGTTGAACCGGCTCGATCTGCTGCAGCGAGCAGCGGCGGTCGTGCGTGGGTTCTCGTTGCCGCACATTGCCGGCATGGATGTGGCCGGCATCGTCGTCGGCCGTGCCGAAGCCCTCGACACCGAGATCGGTCCGCCGATCGGGGCGCGAGTGATGGTCGACCCCGTCAGTACGTGTGGTGTGTGCGACCGATGCACGACGGGGTTCGCGCCGTACTGCGAAAATCTGCGGACCATCGGCTCGACGCGACCGGGCGGCTTCGCCGAGCGCGTCGCCGTACCCGCCGACCGGACCTATGTCATTCCTGATTCGATGAGCTTCGTCGACGCAGCCACGATGCCGGTCGCCGGCATGACGGCGTTCCACGCCCTGCAGGCCGGTGGACACGTGGCCGGCGAGACGGTGCTGGTCAACGGCGCCGGGTCCGGAGTGTCGTGCGCCTTGCTGACGCTGTTGCTGGCAGAGGGGTCCACCGTCATCACGACTGCCGGTGGGCCCAACAAAGTCGCCCTCGCCCTCGCCGCTGGCTATCACCATGCCATCGACTATCGAGCCGACGACGTCGCAGCCGCCGTTGCCGCGTTCACACGGGGGCGTGGTGTGGATCTCTGCATCGATCACGTCGGTCCTGCGCTGTTCGCGCAGTCGATCGCATCGTTGTCGATCGGCGGTCGGATGGTTTTCTGTGGCACCACGACCGGCAGCGAGACCACCCTCTCGCTGACCGACGTCTACCACTGGGGCCGGTCGCTGATCGGTGCCGGGGGCTACATGGCTGACGAATTTCCCTCGATGCTCGCGGCCATGGCTGCGGCAGGTCGCGCTCCGGTGATCGACAGCGTCTGGTCGTTCGAGGAACTGCCGACAGCTCTGCAGAAGATGGCTGACGGTGACTTCTTCGGCAAGATCGTGATCGAAATCTGACCCGTCGTCTTCTCGATCACGAAACAGTCCGTTCACCGTGCACTCCTACCGTGGGCCAATGGCCATGGACATCACCGCTACTGGACCACACCGATCGTCGGGCGCCCATCACGTCCTTGCGGCAACACCGGACTCGGTGTACTGGGGCTACATCGATCGTGACGAAGCCCCCCGGCTGACGATTCGCAGCGGTGACACGATCGACGTCGAGGCGATCACCCATCACGCTGGCGATGCGCCTGACCTGCTGATGGACGATGGGATCCACGCGATCTGGAACAGCATCGCCGAAGCCGATCGCGGACCCGGCGTACACATCCTCACCGGCCCGATTTCCGTCGAGGGCGCCGAGCCGGGCGACACGCTGGTGGTCAAGATCCTCGAGATGAAGCCGCGCCTGGCCTACGGCTCGAACTGCGCCGCGAACTGGGGGCTGCTCTACAAGAGCTTCGGCAAGGAGCGGATCACGATCTACGGGCTCGACGTCCAGGAGGCCGCGCGAACATCTCCGGACGGCCTGCTCGACGGGTTCACCGCGACCGCGCATCCCGAGTTCGCGTTCGACTTCACAGCCCGCCCGATGTACGACATCCCCGGTGTGATCAGCGTGTCCGATCCCGCTGCGCGTCAGCCCTTCAGCCGCGCTGTCAAGGTCCCCGTCCGCCCGCACTTCGGAGTGATGGGTGTGGCCCCCGCCGAGAGTGGGCGGCGCTCGTCGATCCCGCCGAGCGTCTACGGCGGCAACGTCGACAACTGGCGGGTCGGACCAGGCGCGACCATGTGCTATCCGGTCTTGGCTCCGGGCGGCAACCTGTACGTGGGAGATCCACACTTCGCCCAAGGCGACGGCGAGATCTGCGGCACGGCGATCGAGGCATCGCTCAACGCGACGATCCAGGTGTGGATCGTCAAGGCCTCCGACAGTCGGGCGATCGGAAACACCGCGCCGCTGCTCGAGACGTCGAGCCACTGGTTCACACACGGTTTCGGTGCCGACCTCGACGTGGCGATGACAATGGCCGCCGAGCAGATGCTGTGGCTGATGCAGACCCACCTCGGGTTGACCGCCGACGACGCGTACTCGCTGTCGTCGGTGGCGATGGACCTCGGCGTGACCCAGGTGGTCGACGGAACGGTCGGCTGTCACGCCGGCGTGTCACGAGCCATCTTCGCGTAGCGCGCCCTTTCGCCCGTCCAAATCCGCTGGTCGACGCCCGCCCAGAAGTGCCCCACGGGGCGCCGTCGCGCGACCTGTCCGCACACGCCTGCCCCGTGGGGCAGATCTGGGCAGGACGGCGTCGGCTCGGTCAGTACCGGATGCTGACGCCACGGTGGCCGGAACACGTGCCCCTTCGATGCTGCGAGAACGACTAGGTGCCGTCCTTGCAGTGTGCGATGGCGCCTGCCGGGCGCGCCGGTCCGGTCGTCGGCCGCTTGACGCAGTTCCCGGAACTGTTCTTGTAATAGCCGGAGCGTGGGATGCTGGGGGCAGCTGGCCGGCCATCGTTGGCAATCCGGGTGGCCTTGTTTGTGACGTGGCGGTTGGCTATGGTCAGACCATCAGTCCAAGCAGCATTCGAACGAGCAGTCGAAGAGGTCGACGACATCGGGCGAGCTGCGGCAATTCTTTCCTTTCAGGCGGTTTCATGAATCACGCTCCATTCGAACCTGTCGCACGGGTCACCGTGTCGGCCGAGATCCGCCAGCGGCTCGCTGACGCGATCTACACCGGCCAGCTCGCGCCAGGTACGCCATTGCCCGCCGAGCGCGTGCTGTGCCTGGAATTCGGAGTGGCTCGCACGTCGGTTCGCGAAGCGATCCAGGGTCTCGTCATCGCCGGGTTCATCGAGCGTCGCGGCAACAGGTCGGTCGTCGCCGAGCGACTGCCAGACGTGAACTTCACCGGGGACGACCGCAAGACGCTGGTCGCCCAGTTGTTCGAGGTCCGCCAGGTGATCGAACCGGCCATCGCCGAGATGGCCAGCCGTCGCGCCACCGACGATCAGCGCGCCGAGATCGCCCGTATCGCAGCGAAGACGACGTCGAACCTGGAGGTGTTCCGCGAGCTGGACCATCAGTTCCACTCGGCGCTGGCGCGGGCATGCGGGAATCCATTGCTGAACGAAGTGCACATCAAGGCTCTGTCGACCTTGTTCGGTTCCGGTGACCTTTCGTCGCTGCTGTACGCCGAGGTCAACCGCAGCGAAGTGCGCGACCTGATCTCGTCGTCACTCGCGGCGCACACCGCAATAGCCGATGGAGTCGTCAGAGGTCACCCGCGCAAGGCCGCCGCTGCGGTCGTCGCCCACCTCGACGACGTCGAGCGGCGGATGGTCGAGCGCCTGCTGTGACCATCCAGGCCGAGCAGTACTGCTACTTCTTCGACGACGACCAATTCCTCGACACCGACAGGGCCGGATTCCGCAAGCGGATCATCGTCGGCGAGCACCTCGAACTCTGGTTCTGGCGAATCACCGGAGGTACCGGCGGATCCGTGCTGCACAACCATCCCGGTAACGAGCAGTTGGGCATCATCATGCGCGGCGCACTCGACTTCCGCATCGGCGAGCCCGACGATCAACGCCGAGTCACCCTGCGCGCTGGCGAGGTCTACCTCGCCGCGATGAACGTGTGGCACGGCGACAGCAATTTCATCGGTGACGACGAACTGAACGAGGTCTGGATCCTCGACGTCTTCTCACCGCCGCGCACCAACAAGCAGACGGGGACCACGTCATGAGCGATTGGCGACTCGCAGTCGACATCGGCGGCACGTTCACGGACTTGGTCTTGCTCGATGCCGCGACCGGAAACGTCGTCGTCGAAAAGACGTTGACGACGCCGCGTGCGCCGCTCGACGGTGTACGCACGGGTGTGCGACAGCTGTTGGCCAAGGCCGGGGTGCAGCCGGCCGACATCACCGCACCGATCGTGCATGCGACCACACTGATCACGAACGCGCTGATCGAGGGAAAGATCGGTCGGGCGGGGATCGTCACGACGTCCGGGTTCGGTGACACCCTGGAAATACGCGATGAGCATCGCTATGACATGTACGACCTGCAGATCGAGTTCCCGGCGCCGCCGGTTCCTCGTGATCGCGTCGTGGAGATCGCCGAGCGCACCAATGCACTCGGCGCCGTGATCGACACTCCGACCACAGAGTCGCTGGTCGCCGTCACCGAGGCACTGCGCTTCGCCGAGGTCGAAGCCGTCGGTGTGTGCCTGATCAACTCGTATGCCAACCCGACCAACGAGCGGGTCATCGCCGACCATCTGCGCCGCGAGCTCGGCGTGCCGGTCTGCATCTCATCCGACATCTCACCGCAGATCCGCGAGTACCCGCGAATGATCACCACCGCCTGCAACGCTGCAACGATGCCCGTGATCGGGCCGTACCTCGACGAACTACAGAAGTGGCTTGCCGCCGAAGGCTTCGGTGGCTCGGTGCTGATGATGTTGTCCAACGGTGGCGTCGTCGCCGCCGAGGATGCTGCCAAAGCCCCGATTCGGCTCGTCGAATCCGGTCCGGCCGCCGGTGCCCTGGCCGGCAGCTGGTTCGCCCGTCGACTCGGTGAGCAGCGTCTTTTGTGCTTCGACATGGGCGGCACCACGGCGAAGTCGTGCCTGATCACCAACGGTGAACCCGAGCTGACGAACACCTTCGAGGTGGCTCGGATGTACCGCTTCAAGAAGGGTTCCGGTTTCCCGGTGTCCGTGCCGTCCGTCGACCTGGTCGAAATCGGTGCCGGCGGTGGAAGTTTGGCTCGTCTCGACGAGCTCGGTCTGCTCAAGGTCGGTCCAGAGTCCGCAGGCGCCGACCCCGGCCCGGCCTGCTACGGGCGTGGTGGTGAGCGCCCAGCGGTGACCGATGCCGATCTCTCGCTCGGCTTGCTCGACGCCGGCTACTTCCTCGGCGGCGACATGCCGCTCGACCTCGGCGCCAACCAGCGCGCACTCGCAACGGTTGCGAGTCAGCTCAGCCTGCCCGTTGGTGACACGGCGGCCGGCATTCACGAGCTGGTCAACCAGAACATGGCAGCGGCGGCCCGGATGCACGCGGTGGAACAGGGCGAAGACCTGCGCGGGGTCACTGTGTTGGCCTTCGGTGGAGCCGGTCCGATCCATGCCTGCGGCGTTGCCGAACTCCTCGAATCAACTCGGGTGGTCTTCCCGACCAACGCCAGCGTCCTGTCTGCGTTCGGCACACTCGTCACCCCCGTGCGGATCGACCTCGCGCGCAGCATGGTTCGCCCGCTTGCTGCGGTCACTGTCGTCGAGCGAGATGCGCTGCTCGACGAGTTGCGCGCCGAGGGCATTCGCGTTCTCAGTGCGGCAGGCGTGCGGCCCGACCAGATCAATTTCCGGTATGGACTCGACACCCGTTACCTCGGCCAGGGCAACGAGATCACGCTGTGGCTGGGCGAGGGCTTGACGTGGCCGTCCACCGATCAACAGGTGGTCAATCACTTCGAGACCGACTACCGCCGCATCTACGGGCTGACGATTCCCGATGTCGGTATCGAAGCCGTCACATGGCGGCTGTCTGCATACGCGGCGGCCGAAACGGTCGAGCCGTCGGCCAACGTGGTTGCCGACGTCGGTACCGCGGCAGCTCTTCCGCACGCTCACCGGATGGTTCGTTTCAGTCGGGCCACTGCTGACCGGGACACTCCCGTCTACCGTCGGCACGAGCTCGGCGTCGGCCAACGCATCGTTGGTCCGGCCATCGTCGAGGAGCGGGAAACCACCACCGTCATCCGACCGAACTGGACCGTGGTCGTCTCCCCGGACGGCTCACTCACCGCAGACTGGAGCGCACCGACATGACCGTCGATGAGACGACATCCAAGGGCATGACGTTTGATCCGATCGAATTGGAAGTGCTGTGGCAGAGCCTGATCGCGACGGTCAACGAACAGGCACGCGCCCTGCAGCGTGCCGCGTTCTCGCCGATCGTGCGCGAGGCCGGCGATCTCGCCAACGCTGTCTTCGACCGTCGTGGTCGAATGGTGGCGCAGGCTGTCACGGGTACGCCCGGTCACATCAACTCGTTGGCCCGTGCCGCTTCGGCCATCCTCGACGAGTACCCGCCTGACTCGCTGGTCGAGGGCGACGTTCTGATCACCAACGATCCGTACAAGACCGCCGGTCAATTGCTCGATGTGACGGTTCTGTACCCGGTGTTCCGCGGCGGCCGCGTGATCGCGTTCTTCGGATCGACGATCCACCACACCGACGTCGGCGGCTACGGCATCGGCGCCGGCGGCCGAGACGTGTTCGAAGAGGGGCTGTGGATCCCGATCTGCAAGCTGATGAACGCCGCCGAGCGCAACCCGGACGTATGGAAGTTCATCCTCTCCAACGTGCGCCAGCCCGATCACATGGCGGGCGACCTGCACGCACAGATGGCGTCCGGCGAGGTCGGCGCGCAGCGGTTGAAGTCGCTGTGCGATCGCCACGATCTGGACGACATCGAGGCGCTGGCCGACGAGATCATCACTCGCAGCGAGGCAGCGACTCGGGCCAGCATCCGTGAGCTGCCCGCCGGCACGTACCGTTCGCAGGCCGAGCTGGACCTCGCCGACGGTAGCCGGATCCAGATCGTCTGCGCGATCACCGTCGACCCCATTGTCGGTGAGATCCTGGTCGATTACGAGGGTTCGTCCGGCGCCAGTGCGTCGGGCATCAACGTCGTCAAGAACTACACCCACGCCTACACCACTTTCACGGTGCGTGCGGTGCTCAACCCCGAGCTGCCCAACAACCATGGCAGCCTCGAGCCGATCAAGGTCGAGGCCCCCATCGGCTCGATCGTCAACGCGGTGTCGCCGCAGCCGTGTACAGCGCGACACGTCGTTGGAATGTTCCTGCCGAACGCGCTGCTCAAGGCGCTGTCGCAGATCAAGCCGGCGCAGGCAATGGCCGAGGGCAGCGGTGCGGTCTGGACGATGCAGGTCAGTGGCAACCATCCCGACGGCAGCCCGTTCCTGACAGCGATGTTCACGTACGCCGGTGGCGTCGGTGCCCGGGCAACCAAGGCCGGGCTCTCGGCCTGTTCGTTCCCGACGGGCATCGCCGCTGTTCCGATCGAGGTCGTCGAGGCCTCGGCGCCGATCTACTTCCATCGCAAGGAACTGCGCACCGGCAGTGGAGGTGCCGGCGAACAGATCGGCGGGCTCGGTCAGACGATCGAGTTCACCGTTGACACCGAGCGGGCGTGGCAACTGAACGCGGTCACGTCGCGGCTGGCCGTTGCTCCCGAAGGCATCTTCGGTGGCGAAGCGGGCGCATCCGGTTCGTTCACGGTCAACGGCGAGCCCGTCACGACGCAAGCTCGGTTCACGTTGCAGCCTGGTGATTTCGTCCGTCTCGATCTGCCAGGTGGCGGCGGCTACGGCGATGTTCCGGCCGAGGGGCTTGGATGACGGCGTGGCCCGATGCGATCACGTTCACGCAGACGTGGATGCGTTCGGTCGAGCGCGGGCCTTCGCGCCAGTTCCTCGTCTTCGAGGCACCTGACGGTACCACGACCTCGTGGACATACGCCGAGTTCGATGAGCTCATCGGACGCTGCGCAGCACTGTTGAACGAGTTGCACGTCCGCCCCGGCAGTGCCGTCAGCGTCGCCCTGACCAACTCGCCGGCCTTCGTGGCGATCTGGCTCGCCACCATCCGGCTCGGTGCATGGCTGGTCCCATCCGACCCAATGGCTGCGGTGCCGGAACTGGCCGCGCACATCGCTAGAACGCGTCCGGTGATCGGCTTTTGCGCCGTCACTCGCGCCGAGACCTACCGTGCCGCCGCAGCTGACGCGCACATGCATCTCGTCGAGGTCGACGAAGCCGATTCGACGCTCGCGGTTTTCGGCGAAGCGGTTTTCGGGGCAACGACTTTCGGTGCTGGCACCCGCACCGGCTGGCCAACGCCCGCATTGATCGACCGGGCTGCCGTCATGTTCACGTCGGGCACGACCGGTGTGCCCAAGGGTGTCGAGGTCACACAGGCCAACTATGCCTTCGCCGGGGCGACGATGGCCGCAGCAAGCGGGCTGCAGCCCGATGATCGGCAGCTGGTCGTACTGCCCCTCTTCCATGCCAACGCCCAGTTCTACAGCTTCGCTTCGGCGATCTGGGTCGGTGCGTCGGTTGCGTTGATGCACACGTTCTCGGCCAGTGGCTTCGTCGGTCAGGCCGCGCGACATCGTGCCACGCACGCCAGCTTGTTCGCTGCGCCGATCAGGATGATCCTCAACCGTGGCGCAACGCCCATCGACGGCCTCGCCCTGCGGCATTGCTGGTACGCGATGAACATCACCGACGACCAACACCGCACCCTCGCCGCCTTGCTCGGCTGCGCGCCACGCCAGCTGTACGGCATGACCGAAACCATTCCGGCGGTTCTCTGTGAGGCGCCCATCGATCCGGTGCCCGAATCGATGGGATTCCCGACGCAGGGATGCGTCGTCGAGGCGCACGAGAGTGCGAGTGGCGACGGCGAGATCGTCGTCGGCGGTGAGCCAGGGATCACGTTGTTCGCTGGATACCTCGACGATCCGGTCACGACAGCGGCCAGCTTTCGCGATGGATGGTTTCAGACAGGCGACCGTGCCCACGTCAGAGCCGACGGGCGCTTCATCTTCGACGGCCGGCACAGCGATGTCTTGAAGGTCGCGGGCGAGAACGTGTCGACGATCGAAGTGGAACGTGTCATCGCGGCGTTCCCGGGCGTGCTCGACGTTGCGGTCGTCGGACACCCCGACGCCATCCGCGACGAGGTGCCTGTAGCGTTCGTCGTGGCCAGCGACCCGATGTCGCCGCCCGATCTCGCTGCCCTGGACCTGTGGTGCGAGCAACGGCTGACGAAGGCCAAGCGGCCACGCAACGTCACGTTGGTCGAACAACTGCCGAGAACAAGTGTCGGCAAGATCCGTTCATTCATGCTGCGCGACGCCGGCGCTGAAAGTCGAGTTCCCAGATGACCCTCACTCCCGAATTGCTCGCTTCGTTCGATCGATCTGTCGTCGATGTCGCCGCGGCCGTGACGATGCCCCCGGAGATCTACACGTCACCGGAGTTCCTCGACTTCGAGCGGCGAGCGGTGTTCGCCAACGAATGGCTGTGTGTCGGCCGATCCAGCCGGATTCCGAACGTCGGTGACTACTTCGCGGCAACGGTCAACAACGAGCAGATCATCGTCAGTCGAGCCAAGGACGGGTCGGTCCACGCCTTCTCGGCGATCTGTCAGCACCGTGGTATGCAGGTGGCCGACAACGCCGGCAACTGCAGCAAGTTCACCTGCCCGTATCACCTTTGGAGCTACGACCTGACCGGCCGCCTGCTCGGCGCGCCGGCAATGGAGCGCACCGAGGGTTTCGACAAAGCGGACTTTCCGTTGCCACCGCTGAAGGTCGAATTGTGGCAGGGCTTCGTCTTCGTCCACTTCGATCTGAACGCCGCCCCGCTCGGACCGACCCTGGCCACATACGAACCGTACGTGCTGAACTACGACCTCGAGACGGCGTTCTGTCCGGGCACGTTCACGCTGCGCGATCTGCCGTGGAACTGGAAGGTGATGTTCGAGAACTTCAACGATGGCTACCACGCCAACAAGCTGCATCACACGATCCAAGATTTCTGCCCGAGCGAGTTGGCGGCTTTCCCCGTCGAGTTCGACGAAGCTTCGTCGAACGTGGTGTTCCGCACCAACGGCTATACGCACATCGACGGCGGATTCAACGCCACCACCAAGGCTATCCTGCCGATCTTTCCCAAGCTGACCGAGGAGGAGCGCTGGCGTTCGACGTTCGCGCTGATGCCGCCGACGCTGTGCTTCGGAACAGCGCCCGATCAGGCGTTCTTCTTCATCGTCCATCCGAAGACAGCGGACACGATCGATCTCGAGATCGGCTATCTGTTCGACCCCGCAGCGATCACTCATCCGATGTTCGATCACTTGTACGCGATCAACGACGCGGGCGTGCAGGTCTTCGTCACTCAGGATCAGAACGCAACGACCAAGGTGCAGCGCGGAATGCACAGCCGATTCGCAGCGCGCGGGCGGTACTCGTGGCAGGAGGCGAGCCACGTGCAGTTCAATCGCTGGCTGGTCAAGCGCTACCGCCAACACTGGCCCGTTGCTCCGTGAGCGAGCCCGGCGTGCACATTCCTGCGGTTTCACCGATCGCCGATGTGCTCGCCCTGTGGGGCATGGACGGTTGGCTGACGCCGCCGTTGCTGCCCGTCGTTGCCGCAGTGTCACCAGTTGTCGGGCGAGTGTCAACGATCTCGATGGTCTCGGCGGCCGCCGGCCAAGGGCTCGGCGCGGTCTACGACGTGCTCTCAGGCCCGCTCACCGGTCGCTTCGTGGTGATCGGTGGCGCCACCGCCGTTGCCGGAGCGGTGTTCGGCGAGATCATGGCGACGGCGGCGCTCGCGTCCGGTGCGAGTGGTGTTCTGGTCGATGGCTCGGTTCGCGACACGACGGCGATGGCCGCGATCGGCATGCCTGTGTACGCCGCTTCCCAGTGCGTCATCGGTCCGAATAGTGTGGCACACGCCGTGGCGACCGGCGAATCGGTGACGATCGCCGATGTGGTGGTCGCCGACGGCGACTTCGTGATCGCCGACAGCAGCGGCTGCGTACGGATCCCTGTCGCGTCGTTCGACGACGTCATCTCGGCGTCTCGTCGGTACGAGGACGCGGAGGATGCTGTGCTGCACGCACTGCAGGGCGGCGAACCGATGACGAGCGCCTACCGGTACAAGAAGCTGGTCGTCGACGAACTCCGCCGCCGCTGACCCGAAGTCGTAAAGGCCGGTCGTTGAAGCCCGGTCGCTGAAATCCGCCGTGACCGAACCTGATCGCTGACGTGATCGAAATGATCAGCCGGCGTCTTTGGGGTTGATGTTCCGCCCGGGTGTGATCACTGCGTCGATCGCGTCGCGGACGCCGGCTGGCAACACCGGTGCACCGGCATGGAGCAGGTCGTTCAGTTGCTCGAGCGTGCGCGGACCGATGATGGCCGACGTGATCGTCGGGTCGTCGATCACGAAGCCGAGGGCGAGCTGCTTCAAGGTCAGCCCGGCGTCGGCACCGATCGTGATCAGTGCATCGACGACGTCGTGCTTGGCCTGCCACTCGGCCGCCTCGCGAGCGTCGAAGTGATCACCCTGTCGAATGGCACGTGACGACGTGTCAGTCAGATCGCCCTGATACTTGCCGGTCAACCAGCCGCCGTTGAGCGGCGCCCAGACGATGACACCGAGGTCGAAGCGGCGGCAGGCCGGCAGTACTGCGGTCTCGATCCCGCGGGCCAGCGCGGAGTACGGCGGCTGCTCGCTGGTGGGCAGCGTCATTCCGAGCCGGACGGCAGCGTCGTGGATACCGGTGATCTGTTCCGGCGTGAATGTGGACGTTCCGTAGGCCCCGATCTTGCCGGCGTCGATCAGCGCCTGGAAGGCACCAAGGGTCTCCTCGTACGGCGTGCTCGGGTCCGGGCGATGCATCTGATAGAGGTCGATGTGGTCGACACCGAGCCGACGCAGGCTGTCATCGCAGGCCTGGGCGATCCAGCCCGCTGACAGCCCACCTTTGCTCAGGTCGCCGTTCATCGGATTGCCGCACTTGGTGGCCAGAACGATTCTGTCGCGTTGGCCGCCGGAGCGCAGTGCCTGGCCGAGGATCTCCTCGGACATGCCGTTGTCGTACATGTCGGCAGAATCGATCAGGGTGATGCCTGCATCGATCGCACGATGAACCATTCGGTGGCATTCGTCGACGTCGGTGTTTCCCCACGCGCCGAACATCATCGTGCCCAGCGCGATCGTGGTCACCTCGATCGTGCTGTGGCCGAGTGTGCGTGTCTGCATCATCACAGTCCTGCCTGTTGTCGGAACACGAGGCTGTCCCAGTAGTCGATCCGTTTGGCGATCAGTTCCCCGCGCACGACGAATCGCATCACCCCGCGTACGGCGACATCGTGATCGTTGACGTGCGCGTGCAACGTGTACGCCGCATAGACGCGTTCGCCGTCGGCGGTCACGTCTTCGATCTCGTAGCGCAGACCGGGCATGCTGACCAGGAAGTTCGGGACGCGACGGACATACTCGTCCTTGCCGGTGCAACCGGAACCGAGTGCTGCCGTGTGCTCATTGACGAAATCGTCGGTGACCAACGCTGTTACAGCGTCAGGGTCGCCCGTGCCGAAGGCGCCGAGGTATGCGACACACACATCGGACGATGTCATCGGCAAGGGGTCAACCCCAGACCTCTTGGGCCTTGGCGTAGACGCCCTGGTTGTGCGAGAACTCGACCATGTTGCCGTCGGGATCGGTGAGCGCACAGACGTAGCCGACGGGCGCCGGCAAATCTGTCGGCGGCCACTTCATGCAGCCTTCGGCGTCGCCACGACGGGCGATCTCCTCGACCTCGGCGCGGCTGGTGACCTCGATGCCGATGTGCGCGAACGGCGCCATGATCGGCTGCGGGCCTTTGACCTGATCGCGAAAGAAACTGACCAGGACGAGGATGAACGGGCGGTCGCCCTGATCAGGATGGCCGAGCCAGGCGCCGTAGCCGTCGGCGTCCTCGCGACGGTCGAGCAGTTCCAGCGAGGTGAACCGGGTGTACCAGTCGATCGTCTTGTCGATGTCAGCGCACGGCAACGCGATGTGCGTCCAGCGCATCGCTGCTGGGCCGGTCGTGTACGAAGCGGCCGGTGTCTCGAGGGCGTCGGGGAGCAGGTCACTCATGGGTGAAGCCTTCCTGTTCGGTGGGGTTCGGACCGGGCTTTGACCAGAGGATGAACGTATTCCCCCACGGGTCGGTGAAGGCACCGTTGTTGCCGTCGAATTCTGCCCAGTAGTGCCTGCGCCAGAGGACCGTGCCGCCGAGCCGTTCGGCCGTGTCGAGGATGCGGTCCTCGGTGTCGTCGCCGATCAGTACCCACGTGCGTGCCGTGTGACCTCCGGTGCTCATCTGACGCGGCTCGACCCCGGCTGAATCCGGGTGCGGGCGGGCGTTGGCAGCGTCGAAGATGCCCATGTGGAGGTTGCCGATCGGTGACGGCGAACCGTCGTCGAGAGGAAAGTGACCCCCGGGGACAATGCGGTAGAAGACGTCCGCCGGTCGTGGTTCGACGACCCACCCGAAGACCTCTTCGTAGAACGCTGCGGAAGCTGCGGGATCCGGCGACGCGAAGTCGACGAAGATCAGAGTGTTTGGCTTGCCCATGCCTTTCAACCTACCAAAGATGGACTGATGGTCAGACCAGCCGTCGGGACGTCGCGCGAGAACAATCGCGCCCTCGGGGGCCTTCCGAGCGCTGGGAACACTCATTTCGGGCCCGAGGGCGCGAACGTTCCGCGCCCAGCCCGTTACGCGGCGGACGTCGCCATGGTTAGGATCCGACCCACATCGGCGATTGCCTCGCCCAGACCACCCGCCACGTCGAGGCTGGTCACTCGATGGGTGGACCAGCCCTCGACGGCGGCCTTCCGGTCACGCCACTTGTCGTTGTGGGACTGTTCGGCACCGGCGTGCCAAAAGGGATGGTCGACTTCAAGCGCGACCTTGAACTTCGGCCAGGCGAAGTCGAAACGGATCGTCCTGCCATCTCCGATCGACAATTCGTGCTGTGTCACCGGTTCAGGGAGTTGCTGCCGATGGATTTCGGTCAGCACCCGAGTCTCCAGCTCGGACTGCAGTGCACGGGACCCCCTCGGGCGAGCGGCGATGACTCGAGCGAGCGTGGGCGTTCCCGGGCGCTGGGCATGGCCCAATCGAGTCAGTGTGGCGACGTGGTGGGCCAACGAACCCCGCCCCTCGTTGATCAACTGCTCCAGGATCGAGGTCGCCACGATGTCGCCGACCGAGTCGGCGATGTCCAACAGCGTACGGCTCGGGCTTGTCACGCGCATTCCGTTGGCGAGTTCCACCACGTCGGCCGGATCGATCTGTCGACAACGGTGAACCACGATCCCGCCGCCCTTCAGTTGCGGGCTGCAGGCGTGCGGCACCAAGATGTGCAACAGGCGATCCTTCGGCAGCGAGCGGTAGGTCCAGTGCCGCGCCGCAGTCAGAAAGGCAATCACGATCCGTGGGTTGCGCATGCAGACGGCGATCTGCATCTGCAATTCATCACGCGGGTACTGCGCGCTGAGGAACACGCCCGGCTGCAGAACGATCAGTTCCTTGCCGTCGACCATGCTGTACACGCCTCGCCGTGAGAAGCCCAACTCGAGGAGAGCCCCGAGTGGGACCACACCCGAGTGCACGACGAACCACCTGTTCAACTTCTGATCCCGGGTCAGTTTCACGGGGATCCCCTCTTCGCATCGGATACTGCGGCCAGGGGAAGGCGCTCGCCAACGTATCCGCTCTCGAACGCGATGTGGGTGGGCGCGGAATGTCCGCGCCCTCGGGCGCGAATCGCGTGGTCGGCGCACTCACAGTCATCCCGAGGGCGCGGAAAATCCCGATGTGGGGATGTGGGGATGTGGGTGAGGGGGTGTGGGTGTGGTCAGGGGGTGCGGTGGGAGCGCAGGAAGAAATCTTGGCGGCATGCTGCTTCGGCGCGGAGGCTGTCGATGTCGACGGACGTGCAGCGGCCCTCGGACACGACGTGACGCCCCGCCACCAGCACGTCACTGACGCTGCGGCCGTCAGTGGCCCAGATCACCTGCAGTACGGGATCAGGGCTGCGGGTCAACCACTGTGGGCCGCTCGTATCGTGGACGGCGATGTCCGCTTGCTTGCCGACTTCCAATGAGCCGATGGCCGACAGCTTCCCGATCGCCTGGGCGCCGCGAACGGTCGCCAGTTCCAGACCGTGGTGTGCCGTCATGCCGAATGCGTCCATCGTCCGGTCGCGCTCGAGGCCGACGAACAGCGCAGCAGCGCGGAGAATGTCGACAGCGTCGCCGGCGTTCTCGGAATCGCAACCCAGTGCGAGCCGGCCGCCGCGCCGGAACAGATCGCCGTGGCGCCCTCCGACCGTCACACCCTGCGCCAGACGCAAGTACGCCCATGGGCACGAGACGACGGCCGTGTCGGTGCGCAGCACAGCCTCCACTTCGTCGTCGTCGAGATGCACGCCGTGGGCGATGAGCACGTGCGAACCGAGCACGCCGAGATCGTCGAGGTGCATCAGCGGTCGTCGCCCAGTACGGGCCAGGTAGCTGGCAGCATCGCTCGTGTGCGGTGACATGTGGAACGTCATTCCGACGCCACGCTCGCGTGCCAACTCCGACGAGCCGGCAACGAGTTCATCGCTCATCAGATCGTGGCCGACGAGGGTGACCCATGCTTCGACCAGTCCGCCTGCGGGAAAGCGGTCGATCAGCTGGCGCTGGCGTTCGTGTACTTCGGCGGCGGGTGCTGCGTACGGCGCATCGTCGACGTCCCAGCCCCACTGCCCGAGCGTGGCCCGCATGCCGGCGTTCAGCAGTCCGGTGGCGACACGGTCGGGGTGGGCGACGGTGCCCGCCTCGACCGTACACGTGATGCCATTGGTCAGCGCTTCGACCGCAGCCAGGGTGGCCGACAACTCGTCGTCGTCGCCCGTGTGCGCGTCGTGGATCGGGACGGCCCATCCGAAGATGGCTTGCTGGGAATCGATTGCGTCCGGAATGCAGGAGTGCACCAAGCGGTCGCCGGTGAAGTGCTGGTGCGCGTTGACGTAGCCCGGCGTGACGACCGAGTCCATGGAGCCGATGAGCGTTGCCTCGCTGTACTTCGCGCGCAAGTCCGCATAGCGCCCGACGCCCACGATCAGCTCGTCGACCACCGCGACGGCGCCGTCGGTGATCACTGAGCGGTTGGCATCCATTGTGATGAGCGTTCCGCGGATCAGGCGAGATGGCGAAGTCGGCTCGTCGAACATTCCGTCATGGTGCCCAGACTTCGACCGATTTCCTCAGCAGGTGCGGGTCGCAAGCGTTCGTCTGTGGTCCGGTGGATGGTGTTCGAAAGTCAGCCGTCGGTCATGTGCAGCAGGGCGATCAATGCGTCGAGGTCGGCGGCGTACGAGCGGTCACCGTCGTAGGTCTCGACGCGCTGACGCACGCGGGCGAGCAGGACGGCGACGTCGGCTCCGGGCCGTTCACCGCGCTCGTCGATGGCGACGGTTGCGACGAACAGTTCGTGGGCGAGCACCGCCTCGGTGAACCGCACTGCTTCGGCCAACCGGTCCAGCGCCGGGAACACCAATGACATCACGTCCTCCTGTCCGAAGGAACTGTCGGCCTGCATCACGCTTGCCGGTGCAGCGAGCATCCGCAGTGCAGCGCCGTAGCCGATCGCCGCCTTGTGGACAGTGATCAGCCCAGCGTCGAGACCGGGTTGTCTGGCCAGCTGTCGGCTCAGTCCACTGGCCCGTTCGTCGAGCAGCCGGTACAACCGTTTCTCGGCGACGTTGCCGAGGTGGACGATCGCGATCGTTGCGGCCTCGACTCGCGCTGCCAGCGCGGCTCCGTGGAAGTTGCCACTGTTCGTCAGACGGACGTCGGTCCCGTCCGTACCGTCGAAGAAGGCGGGGTTGTCACCGTTGGCGCGGATGTCGTCGAGCGCCGTCGTGCGCAACCGCTCGATCGCTTCTACAGCGACCGCATGCACCTGTGGAGTCACCCGATACGACACGGGTGCCTGCCGAGACTGGCGCGTGACCTCTGAGCCGCCGAGATGACGACGAAGATCGGCGGTGATCATCGCCACGTGCGGATCAGGGTTCAACGACGACGCTTCGGTGCTGTACGGGTCCACCGGCGCGGCAAGTCCTTCGATGCTGCAGGCTGCGACCAGGTTCGCGGTGGCCATCAGCACCGCCGCATCGCGCCCGAGGTGCCAGGCCAGCGCGGGCCCGACACCGCTCCCGCTGATCAGCGAAAGACCTTCTTTGAGCTGCGGTTCGTATGGCCCGATTCCGTTCTCGGAGTACCACTCGCGTGCAGTCTGGACCGTGTCGTTTGCGGCGAACACGTTCCCTTCGCCGATCAGCGGTCGGACGGCATGCGAGAGCGGAATGATCTCGCCGGCCATCCCGAAACCGTGGCTCGGGATGGCCGGTGCCATTCCCCGGTTGAGGCGCGCCGCGATCGCCCGGCACAACTCGCCGGAAACGGCGGAGTGACCGTCGAGGAACTGCACGAGTTTGGCCAGCAGCGCACCGCGCCCGATGGCAGCGGGCATCGACGGACCCGTTCCCGACGCCCGTCCGAGCAGCGTGTGTCGCGGCAGCCGGAGTCGTTGCTCATCGGTCAGATCGATTGTCGACATCGCGCCGAGTCCGGTGTTCACGCCGTAGCAGATCACGCCGGTCCGGAGGTGTTCGATGAAGGCCTCACGACTGGTCGTGACGCGGTCGATCGCGTCGGCGGTGAGCGTGATCATCGCGCCGCCATAGACGATCGATTCGTAGGCATCGGCAGTCAGGTCGGCCGCACCATCGAGTTGCACCCGAGCCGTCATCGACAGCACAATCCGCGACAGGATCCGCACATCCAGATCAAGGGGTCCAGTATGGCCGATGTCGAAGCGTGTGCGTTGAGCAACGACGAGATCCTGACAGCGATCACAGAATCACTGCGCGCCCAGGGCAACGGACTGACGGTCATCGAGCCCCGAGTCCATCTGATTCCTAAAAGTTCGGCTGACGGACATTTCAACGTGCTGCGCGGGGTGGTCGATCCGCTCGGTCTGGCCGGGATCAAGGTCGTCGGTGACTTCGTCGACAACGACGCGCGGGGGCTGCCATCGGAGATGGCGCCGCGATCGGCGCCAGGCATCTGGCCAGGCCGACCTCGAAGGTGCTCGGACACATCGGCGCGTCCATTCGCGTCGCCCGCAGAGCCGTACCGCGCTCGCTGAGCGACTGACAGCCGATCTCGGCAAGCAGGTCGTCGTCACCGACGACGGGAGAGTTGTGTACGGGGTGCTGACATCGTCGTCGAGGCCGCGCGTCTGCCTGTGCCTCGACCGCTACTGTTACTGTTACTGCACGCCGAGTGGATCCGGCCCGGCGCGCTCGTGATCCCGTACGGAACGATGAGCGCTGTCGAACTGAGCCTCACCGACGTCATGGACAAGATTGTGGTCGACGATTGGGGCCGGAAGAGTCTTCCGTTCGGAGCGCTCCGACAGCACGTCGATTCGGGGTTGCTCACCGAAGCCACCGTGCATGCCGAACTCGGCCAGATCGTTGTCGGGCTGAAGCCGGGTCGGGAGAGCGACGACGAAACGATTCTCTTGTGGCACCACGGGCTCAGCCTCAGCGACATCGCGCTCGGACATGCGCTGCTGGTCAGAGCCGGACGGATCGAAGTCGAACGTCAACTCGACTTCTGACGGGCGTGCCTTACACCGCCGAGCCCTCCTTGGAAAGGGTTCTTCCGGAAAGGATTCTTGACGGAACATTTGATTCACTCCCGGACGACCTGTGACTAATGTCCCATCACGGGCCGGGCAGCCTTTCAAGGAGAGCTGAATGTTTCGGAACCGACTCCGTGGGCGCACCGCTGTGGCGTCACTCGTCGTCATGTCGACGATCGCACTCGGCTCGCCATCACTGGCCAGCCAGGTCTCAGCCAGCCAGGTCTCAGCACGCCCGCGCTCGGTCGACCCGAAAACATTGGCGGCGACCGGCCTGACGCCGACATCGACGATCACCGCCGCCAAATCGAGCACCGGCAAGCTCGCCCGGACCGACCCGTCGCTCGTCGGACGAACGGATGCAACGCCCGTTCACGTTGTCGTCAAACTCGACTACGACGCGACGGCCAGCTACGACGGTGACATCGCCGGACTTCCGGCGACGAGCCCGCAGGTGACCGGCGCGAAACTGACCGGAGAGACACCCGCCGAGGTGACGTACGAGAAGTACACGAAGGTCATCGATTCGACCTTCCGCGGCGATCTCGCAGCAACGATCCCCTCGGCCACGGCCGGACAGAGTCTGCAGCGCGTCTACGGCGGCGTCGCGTTGACGATTCCCGCCGATCAGGTCGGCACGCTGCTCGCCTTGCCCGGTGTGGCAGCGGTTCAGCTGGACACATTGAGCCAGCCGCAGACAGATTCCAGCACGACGTTCATCGGCGCCCCGACCATCTGGGCGCAGGACGGTGGTCAAGCTCTGGCCGGCAAGGGTGTCATCTTCGGCGATCTCGACACCGGCGTGTGGCCGGAGCATCCGTCGTTCGCCGACAACCCAGCATTGGGGGATCCGCCGGCCAAGAAGGACGGCACCGCGCGCACGTGCAACTTCGGTGACAACCCGCTGACTCCTGCCACCGACGTCTTCGCCTGCAAGCACAAGCTGATCGGCGGCCAACCCTTCCTCGAGACCTACAACTCGGCTGTCGGCGGCGAGAAGTACCCCGCATCGGCTCGTGACAGCAATGGCCACGGCACACACACCGCCTCGACGGCTGCCGGCGACGTCGTCCAGAGTGCTCCGATCTTCGGGATCGACCACGGGCCGATCAGTGGCGTCGCTCCCGGAGCCTGGGTCGAGGAATACAAGGTCTGCGGACTGCAGGGCTGCTTCGGTTCCGATTCCGTCGCCGCTGTGCAACAAGCCATCATCGACGGTGTCAACGTCATCAACTTCTCGATCGGCGGCGGCTCCAATCCGTACACCGACCCGGTCGAAATGGCGTTTCTCGACGCATATCAAGCCGGGGTCACAGTGTCGGCCTCGGCTGGTAACTCGGGTCCAGGGACGGCCACCACCGAGCACGTCAGTCCGTGGGTCATCACCGTCGCCGCGTCCACGCAGACCCGCACCTTCCAGTCGACACTGACGGTCACGAGCGGCGCCGATTCGGCGACATTCGTCGGTTCCTCGATCGGGACGGGGCTCTTGACTGCAGCGCCGATCGTGCTCGCTCAGAACATTCCCGGATACGACGTCGGCTGCTCGACGCCGCTTGCTGCGAATGCTGCGGCGGGCGTGATCGTGGCCTGCAAGCGCGGCGGGATCGGACGGATCCAGAAGGGCGTCAACGTCCTCGCCGGTGGCGCGGTCGGGATGATCTTGTACAACCTGCCGCTGGCCGATACAGAGACCGACAACCATTTCCTCCCGACGGTGCACCTTGCCGACGGAACCGCCTTCCTGGCGTTCATCGCCGCTCATCCGACCTCCAGCGGTTCGTTCACACCGGTCACCAAGGGGGTCGGTCAAGGCGACGTGATGGCTGCGTTCTCGTCCCGCGGACCAGGTCGGCAGTTCCTCAAGCCGGACATCACGGCCCCTGGAGTGCAGATCCTGGCCGGGAACACACCGACGCCTGACGAGGTCCCCGGTGGACCCGCCGGCCAGTACTACCAGGCAATTGCCGGCACGTCGATGTCGTCGCCGCACATCGCCGGCTCGGCAATTCTGCTCAAAGCTCTGCATCCGGACTGGTCGCCGGGCGCGATCAAATCGGCGCTGATGACCACGGCCGACACCGCCGTGGTCAAAGAGGACGAGAAGACGCCGGCGGACCCGTTCGACGACGGAGCCGGACGCGTCGATCTGACGAACGCCGGTAGTGCACCGGTTGTGTTCGACGAGTCGGCCAAGCGCATGGCCCAACTCGGCACCGATCCAATCACGGCGTTGGATCTGAACCTGCCGTCGATCAACGTCCCGACGATGCCGGGGACGGTCACGGTCACCCGTACAGCGACGAACGTGAGCGGCAAGGCCTACAAGTTCGAGGCCTCGGCGACGTCACCGGATGGTTCGAAGATCTTCGTCACGCCCAGCCGCGGTTGGATCCGCGCCGGCGAGACGCAGACGTTGAGGATCACGATCATCTCGAATGCGCCGAGCGGCCAGTACTTCGGACAGATCCGCCTCGACGGCGACAACACGCCGTCGCTGCACCTGCCCGTCGCGTTCTTCAACAACCAGGGCAGCGTCACCCTGACCCAGTCGTGCGCACCGCCAAGCATTCCCGTTCGGCAGTCGACCACATGCACCGTGACGGCGCAGAACACGTCGTTCGCCGACACGACGGTGTCGGCGCATTCGGTGGTCTCATCGCGGTTGAGGATCACCGGCGCAACCAGCGCAACGCTCGGCTACTTCGGCTTCGTCGCAACGGCGCCGCCGACACTTCTGGCCGGACAGAGGGACGCGATCCCGTCGATCGCCGCCGGTGAGACACCGGTGGGAGGGTTCCTCGACCTGGCGGCTTACGGCATCAAACCAACAGCCATCGGCGACGAGGCCAACCAGAACTACGACCTTCCGGCCCCGTTCCACTACGGGGGCAAGACATACACCACCGTCGGAGTCGATTCGAACGGCTATCTGATCGTCGGTGGTGCCAGCGATGCCGCTGACATCGCCTTCCAGCCGCAGAACTTTCCGGACCCGACGCGCCCGAACGGTGTCCTTGCTCCGTACTGGACGGATCTCGACGGAACGGCAAGACCGGGTATCTCTGTGGCCACGTTGGGTGATGGCGTCAATAACTGGACGGTCGTCCAATGGGATGTCCACATCTTCGGCGACCTCAGCCCGGCAGGTGTGCGGCGGATGCAGGTCTGGCTCGGTGCCAATGGGACCGAGGACGTCTCGTACGCGTACGACACCGGCACGGTCGGAGCCGCCGCACCCGCCGATCCGGGCCTCACCGTCGGCGCCGAGAACGAGTCCGGTACTGCGGGGGCGCAGATCCCGGCCGGGCCCCCGCCGTCGGATTACATCATCACCACCACGCCCGGACGACCGGGTGCCTCGTTGACCTATTCGCTCACGGTTCGCGGGGATTCGAGGGGCACGGGCACACTGCTGACCGCGATGTCATCGGACATCGTCGCCGGCACGACCGCGTTGACCACCGACATCAAGGTGACGCGGCGATGACCGAGCCCCGACAGGGCGGTGATGCGTGACAATCCGATTGATCATGCGAGGTGGGCGGCGACCTCTTCGTGGAAGCGTTCGATCGTCTCCTGGCGCTGCGTGGCGTCGCCGATCAGGTTGAAGTCCGGAAGCGCGAACTCGTCCACACCGTCGTTGGAATATTCGCCGATCAGATCGACGAGCTGTGCGCTGTCCCCAACCAGCGCACGGCCCTTCGGCGCCTTGGCGAGCACCTTGTCGCGTGTTGCATCGTTGTCGACGAAGAACACCATGGCCTGTGCCGAGCGGCGGATCTCGGCGAAGTCCCGGCCGACCGAATCGCACGCACTGCGGAACGCGTCGGTCTTCTCGCGCACGAGAGCGGGGTCTCCCCATGTATTCCACTCGTGCGCATACGTCGCGGTCGCGCGCATCATCCGCGGGCTGCCGGTGCCGACCAGGATCGGTAGCGGGGACTGCAGTGGCTTCGGCTCGAACGGTGCGTCACGAAGCGTGTACCAACGCCCGTCGAACGTGGCTCGATCATCGTCGAGCAGATGCCTGATCACCTGCAGGGCCTCGATGAAGTGAGTCACGCGCTCGCCTGGTGCAGGGAGTTCGAACCCGTAGCCGATGTGCTCGTTGACCTGCCAGCCGGCGCCGAGCCCGAACACGACCCGTCCGCCACTGATCAGGTCGACGGTGGCGACCCGCTTGGCCAGTACCACGGGGTGATGGATGGTGACAGGCGAGACCATCGACGTCAGGCGCAGACGCGGGACGGTCGCCGCAATCGCGGCGAGGATGCTCCAGCACTCCAGCGCCGGGTCGACACCGGGTGTGTCGTCCGGGGTCTGCGACATGAAGTGGTCGGCGTACCAGAGGCTGTGCCAACCGGTGGAGTCGGCGTATGTGGCGAGGTCGACCATCTCCGACCACGGTCGTGTGTTCGATGTCCAGAGCGAGAACTTCATGTCGTGCAACGTAGTTGCGGGTGGCGTTGCCCACGGCGCCGCGGCCATGTCGAATACGGCACACTATGAACATGACGAGCACTCGGCGGATTCGATGACCACGGCTGTCATCGAGGTCGCAGGTCTGCAGAAGTCCTACGGAGCGACCGCCGCCGTTCGTGGAATCGATCTGGTCGTCGAGGAGGGCGAAGTCGTCGCCGTGGTCGGGCCGAACGGTGCCGGCAAGACGACCACCGTCGAGATCCTCGAGGGCTACCGCCGTCGCGATGCTGGCGACGTGCGAGTGTTGGGTGTCGATCCAGCCACGGGTGGCAGCGCGTTGCGACAGCGGATCGGCATCGTCCTGCAGTCGTGTGCGATCGATCCGTATCTCACGGTCGTCGAGGTGCTCAGGATGCATGCCGGCTACTACGCCGCGCCACGTCCGGTCGCTGAGGTGATCGAGCTCGTCGGTCTGGAGGAGAAGGAGCGAAGCCGGGTCAAGACGCTCTCCGGTGGTCAGCAACGACGCCTCGATCTCGCCCTCGGTCTGATCGGCGATCCGGCGTTGTTGTTCCTCGACGAGCCGACCACGGGATTCGATCCGGGCGCCCGCCGTCAGGCGTGGGACGTCGTCGGCAAATTGGCGGGGCTCGGCAAGACGATCCTGCTCACCACCCACTACATGGACGAGGCCCAAGCGTTGGCCGACCGAGTGGTGGTGATCGCCGCCGGCCGTGTCGTCGCCGAGGGAACGCCTGAATCGATCGGGGGCCGAGCCGAGGCCGACGTGCGGATCAGCTTCATCCTTCCTCCGGGCACGACCGCTGCGGATCTTCCGCTCAGCGACCTCGCTGTCGGCCCCGTCCTCGACCCCGATGGTCACGTCGTGATCGACACCGCTGCACCCGCCGTGACGCTGCATCGGCTCACCGGTTGGGCGATCGAACGCGGCTTCGAGCTGCCGGGCTTGAGCGTCACCCGGCCATCACTGGAAGACGTGTATCTCTCGCTCACCGATGTCTCGACGGATGTGTCCAGGGATGACGCGACGGAGGCCGGGTCGTGAATGTTCGCGCAGCATTTCTCCAGGCGAAGTGGGAGCAGAAGACATTTTGGCGCAACCCGGCTGCGGCCACTTTCACCTTCGCCTTCCCGCTGATGTTCCTGGTCATCTTCATTGCGATCAACGGCAACAGCCGGATCTCCGTCGAAGGCGGCTCGGTGAGGTTCGCGCAGTATTACGTCCCGGCGATCGTGTCGTTCGGGGTCATCTCGGCCTGCTACACGAACCTCGCGTTCACGCTGTGCGTGCGGCGCGAGAACGGCATCCTCAAGCGCACGAGAGGAACACCGCTGTCACCACTCGACTATCTCGCCGGCATCGTGCTCAACGTCGTCCTGGTCGCGCTGATCTTGACCGGGCTCACCGTTGCATTGGGCATCGTCGCCTACGGCGTCACGTTTCCTGGCAGGTATCTCGGCATGGCGGTGACCATCGCCGTCGGTGCGTTCTGTTTCAGCGCGCTCGGCGTCCTCGTTTCGACATTCGTCCCCAACGAGGACGCTGCGCCGGCCATCATCAACTTCTTGCTCTTCCCTCTGCTGTTCATCTCCGGCACATTCGGCACCATCAGGAGCACATCGACACTGGGTCGGATCGCGGCCATCTTCCCCGTTCGTCACCTCCTGCAGCAGATGGTCGGAGTCTTCGATCCATTCGGTGCCGGAACCGGCATCATCGCCAGTCACACGGCTGCGCTCCTCGGTTGGGGAGTGGTTGCACTGGCCCTGTCACTTCGTCGCTTCCGATGGGAACCGCGTCACTGACGTGACGCGCATCACGGGAATCTGAACGCTCGCCCGACGTCCGCCGGATCGACGGATTGGGTACCGTTGGAGTTCGTCCGACGACACGGACGTTCGCTGGACCAGGACCTGTTCCCTGCGCTCGAAGTCGTCCGCCTCTTCGAAGAAGGTCGAGCATGAGATCGCCGGTGACCACCAAGACAACGTCGAACGACTTCGGTCGCGACTGGGCGCTCCACGAGCGCTTCTCGTCGACAGCCGGCCGTGACGATCCACTCGGCTGCATGGCCAGACCGTCATGGCGCGGACGCGTGCACATGCTCGGACT
>JAYTOM010000011.1:0-1895 GCA_043747765.1 Actinomycetota bacterium | reverse complement strand
GACGCGTCGGCGAAGCTCGACGAGTTCGTGCGCCGGGCCCAACGCGTGCTCGCCGACTTCGGCGGCAACCTGCTGCAGTTGAACATCGGCGACAAGGGCGCCTATCTCTATGCCGTGTTCGGCGCACCGCACTCCCACGAGGACGACGCTTCGCGCGCTGCCAATGCGGCGCTCGAACTGCTGGCGCTGGAAGGCGAGACCGCGGCCTGCGATCTGCAGATCGGCATCGCCCACGGCCGCGTCCGCAGCGGAAGCTGCGGTCATCCGATGCGCCAAACGTTCACGTGCCTCGGCGATGCGGTGAACTTGGCGGCACGGCTGATGTCTAAGGCGCCGCCGGGGCAGGCCTACATCAGCGACGAGGTGCGCCGGGCGTTGACTCCGCGCGTCGAGTGCCAACTAGTCGGCGAGATGACCGTCAAGGGCAAGGCGGAGCCGGTTCGCGTGTTGGCGATCGTCGGGCTGCGGATGCGGCCGGTGCAGCGCGAGATCCGCTATCCGCTGCCGATGATCGGCCGCGACGCCGAGATGGCGGCGTTCGAGCACGCCTTGGCCGAGGTCGATGCCGGATCAGGGCGGGTCGTCGCCGTCGCTGCCGAGGCCGGCCGGGGCAAATCGAGGTTGATCTCGGAGTTCGTGCGGCATCTCGCCGCGAGCGGGATCACCGTTGGGTGGGGTGAAGCGCAGAGTTTCGGGCGTACGACGAGCTATCTCGTGTGGCGCGACGTGTGGCGGACGCTGCTCGGTGTCGACGACGACGCAGACGATCATGCCCAGCGGGTCGAGGTGACCCGCCGCTTGGCGGCGATTTCCGCTGATCACGCCCACCGCGCCCCGCTGCTGACGGCGGTCATCGGCACCACTCTCGACGACAACGAGTTGACGAGCACGTTCGACGCCAAGTTGCGCAAGACATCGCTGGAGTCGCTGCTGGTTGACCTCATCCGGGCCCGCGCCGGCGACGCTCCGCTGGCGATCGTGTTGGAGGACTGCCACTGGATCGATCCGTTGTCACGCGACCTCCTCGAAGAACTGGTGCTCGCCACGACCTCGCTGCCGGTGCTGTTCGTGCTCGCCTACCGTCCCGCCGACGTTCCGGGTGGCGGCCTCGGCCTGGACCGGGTTCCCACGTTCCAGGAACTACGACTCGACGAACTCGACGCCGGCAACGCTCATCTCGTGTTGCGTGCGAAATTGGAGCAATTGTTCGGACCAGCAGTCAACCCAGCGCCCGGGCTCGTTCAGTTCGTTATCGAACGCGCCCAGGGCAACCCGTTCTACCTCGAGGAGTTGATCAACTACATCCACGGCCTCGGTGTCGACCCGGCTGACCCGGCGGCCTTCCGCCGCCTCGAGATCCCTGACACCCTGCTACGCCTGGTGCAGAGCCGCATCGACATGCTTGCCGACGTCCCACGTACGGTGCTCAAGGTGGCCAGCGTCGTCGGGCGCAACTTCGAGTCCCCGTTCGTGCACGGCTACTACCCGGAACTCGGCTCGCTCGACATCGTCGAGAACGCCCTCGAAGCGGCCCGTCAAGCGGACGTCGTGCGGATCGACCGCCGCGAGGATCACTCGTGGCTGTTCCGCCATGTCGTCGCCCGCGACGTCGCCTACGACAGCATGCCGTACGCCACTCGGGCTGCGATGCATGACCGCGCCGGGGCGTACATCGAAGCAGCCGGACCACACGCCATCGAACGCGACCTCGACCTGCTCGCCTACCATTACTGGCTCGGCAACGACCGCGACAAAAAACGCGAATACGGCGTGCGCGCCGGCGTCGCCGCCCAAGCTCGCTACGCCAACGACGACGCCGCCGAACATTTCCAACGTGTCCTCCCGCTGCTCGCCGACGGCGAACGTGTCGGTGTGCTGCGCCGCCTCGGCAAGGT
>JAYTOM010000010.1:0-2009 GCA_043747765.1 Actinomycetota bacterium | reverse complement strand
GCGCAACAAAATCGTGACCCACAGTGACAGTGCCGCCCTACGAACGATCGCCTCGCCGAACTGATCGCTCGAGGCAACGTGCTACCTCCAGCCAGCCTGGACCGCTTCACGAGGCAGACGGCGCCGTCAGCGAACTCGTCATCGCGGACGCACCATCGTGACAGTCACCGCTCGCGACGCCTACGTCGCCGAACCCTGAACTAATGGCCTTCGCGTCTTCGCCGAGGTCGTGTCATCTCTGGTGACCTCAGCAAAGGCAACCGACCTGCGTCTCGCAGCTTCGTTGCGCTGAACGGATGATGCTGCGGCTGACGGCCCGCCAGTTCGTTTAGGATTTGAGTATGGCGAGCAGTGGAAAGATTGTCATGGCGATGCCGGCGATCGAGGTGGCGACGATGGAAACCCATCCGGAGCGGAACTCGCCGAGGACGTTGCGTGAGCGGGCGAGTATCACGATTAGCAGGATTAGTGGTGGTGCGGTGAGACCGTTGAAGATCGCTGACAGGTACAGCGCCCGGATCGGGTTCACTCCGAACCCGACGAGCGCCAGCCCGATCGCCATCGAACCGATGATCACCGCGTAAAACCCTCTGGCATCTTTCATCCGCCGACTCAATCCTTCGTTCCAGTCGAGTGCTTCAGCGACTGCGTAGGCGGTCGATCCGGCGAGCACCGGCACAGCCAACAGGCCGAGACCGACGATCCCCAGCGAGAACAGCAGCTTGGCAAAGCTTCCCGCCAACGGCTCAAGCGCTTTCGCTGCTTGCTCGGCGGTCCCGATATTCACCGAGCCCGACGCGCCGAGCGTCACCGCCGCGGTGCACATGATGGCGAACATCGCCACGACACCGGAAAGCATCCCGGCGAAGACGTCGAAGCGCATCGCGACCAGGTGCGGTCGGTCCACAGGAGCGGTTGGTCCGTCGTTGCTCTCCTCGACTTCTTCAGAGGCCTGCCAGAAAAACAGGTACGGCGAGATCGTCGTGCCAGCAATCGCCGTCAGCGCGAGCATGGTCGTCGCGTCGAAATGGAAACGTGGCACGAACGTCCGGGCCGCCACCGTGGACCAAGGAACGCGAACGACGCCGAGCACCAGCACGTAGGCAACCAACGACAACGCGAACCATCGCAACACCCGCGAATAACGATGATACGGCACGACGACTTCGGCGACGCCCATCGCCGCCGCGAACACGACGACACCAACACCGTCCGGGACTGGGACCAGCAGACGCAACGCAGCTCCCATTGACGCAAGATCAGCGGCGATGTTGAGGGTGTTCGCCGACGCGAGCAACATCACCGCACCGATCAGCACCCACCGCGGGAACCGCTCGCGGATCAACGTGCCGAGCCCTTTACCGGTCACCAACCCGAGACGTGCCGTCGATTCCTGAACACCGACAGCGAGTGGCAGCAGGAACGGTGCCATCCACAGCAGCGAAAGCCCTTGCGCCGCACCAACCTGCGAGTACGTGCCAATCCCAGACGGGTCATCATCAGCAGCCCCGGTAACGATCCCAGGACCCAAACGTTTGAAGTAGCCGTGACCCCGCATCGATCCCCGACGTCGACGACGGGCAGCAACCTCAAGCTCGACCACAGGCGTCACCCGAGCATTCTGACATTCACAACGCCACTCGACACCTCACTCGTCAATCGCGCCGCATTAAACTTCGAACGAGCGGGTTCAAATGCTCGGCGTTGGCTGGAACGGGTGTGTTTGCGGCCGGTGTCGGCGGATTGAGTGGTTCCGTTCTTTGGTGAACTCGTCAGAACCGCTGTTCCGAGGCCTAGTCCCGTTTCTTATTCTGGGTGCCTGCGTTTTGTCTGGGGTACAGGAAAGGGTCAAGCGTTGGTTTGTTGGACGCGGCCGCATTGCAGTACCGGTGATCAACCGACGACGATTGCCGTGAGACCGCAGTATTCGGCGCAGCGGTCTATGGCGGCTACTTTGGTGCCGGCTCGGCATCATGTTATTGGCTGTATTCGGCCTGGGCCCGGATGAC
>JAYTOM010000009.1:0-5086 GCA_043747765.1 Actinomycetota bacterium | reverse complement strand
GACGGGCGCCAACACAGTGCCGACGATGTTCAGCACGGATGGCTCGTCGAGGTGCAATCCATCGGGTCGGAGTGAATGCCCGGCGGACATCTCTGCGCTCTCGACGGCCTTGCCGTACGGAAGCACCGTCACGGGGGCCCACTGCCGATCCCAGGTCGCGAGCTGCGCATTCCAAGCGTCGATCCGGGGCACTGTGGCCCAGTGCGCCACCGTGTCGGGTGCATCGTGTGGCTGGTCAGCCACCACGACGACGGCGCCGACCGATGCCGCCAGGTCCAGCAGCCCACGGAAGTCGGCGTCGTGCACTCGGGAATATGTCGGATCACCGGCTTCATACCACGTGTCGTCACCCGCGTACCGCTGCTGTGACTGCTCCGCAAGGCCGTCGACCACCATGATCACATCCGGACGGAACGTGCTGATCTGTTCTGGCCACACCGAACTGATGCTCGGGCAATCGAGCATCGAGAACTCGTTTCCTGCCGACCATCGAATGGAATCCATTCGCGCGATCGGACAATTGCGTTTGCCGGACCACAGTACATCGAACGGTTCCGTGGTCGGTCTGGCCAGGGCCTGCGCGAACCCGTATGAGGTGCTGTCACCGATGACCATCACCTTGAGACGAGCAGGAGCCGGCGCAGTCGTCGTTGGGCTGTCGATCGGTCGGCTCGCAGCCGGCTGGACGCTGCCGAGAATGCCGATATCCGAGGGTCGCAGATCAGCCAGCGAAATCCGCCTCAGCGAGGGAGTGGACAGCACGGCTTCGTCGATCACGACGTCGAGCAGATCGGGTGTGCCGTGGCGCGGGTTGGCGTCGACGATCACGACAGAAAGTGCGCGCCGACCAAGGCGCTCGAACTCGGCGACGCCTTGTCTCGTCAAGTTCTGAGCGATGGCGTACTCGTCATCAGCGTTCTGACCCGGTGTCAAGGCGAGCGCCTGTTGCAGAGCTGCGTGTTCTGCAGCGCCGAGTCCGATGACGAGTACATCGGCCGGACGGCGGCCGCTCGACTGAGGAAGGCAGGTGCTGTCACCGACTGCAATCTGCGTGGCCACGATCGCCGCGCACCCCGCCATCGTTGCGTCGTCGATGCTGACGTGTACCGGATCACCGTGTCGACCCGCTGGTGCGTTGCTCGCCTGGCTCATCACTTCGAGCGTCTGAGCGATCGCCGGCACGCTCCCGACAGCCTCGACGAGGATCGCCAGTGACGGCGGGTTCGTCGAGGCGATCGTCGACACGTTCGTGGTCGACACGTTCGTGGACGAGGCGTTCGTCGTTGACACGCTCGGGCGAGAGGTGTTCGTCGTCGAGGCCGTCGAGGTCGAGGCCGTCGTCGTGGTCCCACCTGCACGATCGGCGTTCGGAACAGAGTTCGCAGCGGCGAGGTGGACGACACCGTCAGGCGCCCCGGCCATGTTCATCGTCGACAACTCATTCGTCGTCGCCGGCGTCGGCAGGATCATCGCTGCGGCGATCACCGCTGTCACGCACGCGCACGCCACAGCGGGGCCGAGCAGCCGGTCCGTGAGCATCCGACGGAGGCGGATCGGTCGTTCGACGAACCGGTACGAGACCTCGGTGATCCCCGCGATGACAGCGAACTGGATCAATCTCGCCGGCCATCCGTGCACCCCGAGTCGGGCCGGCGTCAGCAACGTGAACACGGGCCAGTGGAACAGATAGACGCCGTAGCTGCGGCGCCCGAGCGCGACGAGTGGGCGCACGCTGAGCATCGATCCGAACCAGCCCGGCGACCGGGCGGCGACGATCAGGACGCACCACACGATGGCGAGGAGCGCGAATCCTCCCCTGTAGAGCCAAGCGTCGGTCTGCGACGTGCGCATCACGAGAACGACGAATGACGTCAGGGCCGCGAACCCGGCAACCTGGGCCGCCATGTGCCGTTGGGCGCGGGGTCCATCGGAGAACAGACGACCGGAGCCGAGACGGTCCGAGCGGAGGTGTTCGACGCCGGTGGCGAACGTCGGTCGACGAATCGCCCAGGCCAGCAACCCGCCGATCAACAGCTCAGCGGCGCGGGTATGAGTTCCGTAGTAGATCAGGTCGTGACTCGTCGCGGCCACGCTTGAGGTGATCGAACCGGCAATCAGTACGACAATGCCGACAGGGAGAACCCATGGCCGACGGCGGCCTGCCAACTTGGCCAGCAACGCGATGATGCACGGGTAGACGATGTAGAACTGCTCCTCGATTGCCAGCGACCAGAAATGCAACACGGCACTGGGCCGGCGGGCGAACAGCTCGGCGTACGACTGATGGGCAGTGACGAAGCGCCAATTGGCGACATCGGCGGCGGCGGCGACGATGTCGGCGCGTAGTCGTACGATCGAAACCCCTTCGACGAACCACGGTGACGTGACCAATACCAGGCCGAGGCAGACAACGGCAGCGGGCATCAGCCGGCGTACCCGGCGGCCCCAAAAGGCGCGGATCGCGATGCGGCCCTCGGCGGAGACCTCGTCGATCAGCAGTCCGGTGATCAGAAAGCCGGACAGGGTGAAGAACAACGAGACACCGACAAAGCCACCGGTCGCATCGCGTTCACCGGCGTGAAAGAAGAGAACTGCGATGACTGCCAGCGCGCGCAGGCCATCGAGCTCCGGAAAATAGCGATGAGCGCGCGGCGTTCCGCTCGCGCCTTCGATCCCGACCAATTCGAATCCATTCCGCTTCGTCGAGCTCCCACAGCCCGACGGACGAATACTAGGACCTGATCACGACGCCTTCACAGCGGAATGCGTCTCGATCACCGGGCGTACACCGAGAATCCTGCATGTCGCCGCCGTCAATTCGGCACGATTCATGGTGTAGAAGTGGAACTCGCGGACACCGTGCTCGGCCAGTCGACGGCATTGTTCAGCGGCGACGGTGGCCGCGACGAGCGGTTGGACATCGGGCATGTCGTCCAGATCTGCGAACAGGTCGTGCATCCAGTCGGGCACTGTCGTTTGGCAACGGGCGGCAAAACGGGTCACGCCGGCGAAGTTGGTGACCGGCATGATGCCCGGCACGATCGGTACGTCGATGCCCGCTGCGCGGACCGTGTCCAAGAAGCGCAGGAACACGTCTGCGTCGAAGAAGAACTGCGTGATCGCACGTGTCGCGCCAGCATCGATCTTGGCTTTCAGATTGTCGAGGTCGGATGCCGCTGACGCAGCCTTCGGATGCACTTCGGGATAGGCAGCCACGGAGATCTCGATGTCGGTGTCGCGCGCCTCGGCGTGTCGACGGATGGCAGCCACCAGCTCGACGGCGGTCGTGTAGCCCCCTCGGGAGGCTGTCGGGGTGCCTGTCGCGATCGTCGAGGGCGTGTCGCCACGGAGTGCGACGATGTGATGGACCCCGACTGCGAGATAGTTGTCGATCACCTCGGCCACTTTCGTGGCCGTCGAATCGACGCAGGTCAGATGACCAGCAACGGACAAGCCGGGGATGCTGGCGAGATCAGCGACGGCGGTGTGGGTCGTGTCCTGCGTGGTGCCCCCGGCGCCGTAAGTGACGCTGACGAACTTCGGACCGAGTGGAGCCAATTGGACGACGCAACGCGCCAGCGCCGCCGTACCTGCCGACGTCGCCGGAGGGAAAAACTCGAACGAGACGTCGATGTCCGAGCGAATCGGTGTCGTAGGCCACGGCCGTCGGGCCAGACGCTCGTAGGCGTCGACTTCGTCGGCGGTAACTGGAGTATGGGCTGATTCGAGGTTCACGATGCGGCTGCTTCCAGGTGATGGACGACGGATGAGCCGGCGGTTCGGCCGGCCACCCAAAGGGTGACGGTGAGGGGTTCTTCGACAGTCGGTGCGGTCTGGCCGAGATGCACAACGGCCACGTCCAGCAGGCCAGCTCGATTGCACCAGGCCGAAACCTCGCCATCGACGAAACCAAGTCGCCGATGGGCGAAATCGGTGCGGAGCAGCTCTCGACCGTGCGGCGCGAAATCGACGATCAACAGTGTTCCGTTCGGGCGCAACGTCCGCCCCGCCTGTTCGATCGCAGCAGCTGGATCATCGAGAAAATGAAGGACGTGGTGCAACACGGCCACGTCGATGCTGTGGTCTCCGACATCGAGCGCGTAGACATTCCCGTGGCGGACCGAACAGTTCGTGAACCTCTGCTGATCGAGGCGACTACGGGCCACGTTCAGCATCTCCCGGCTGAGGTCGACACCCAGCCCCCGCTGAATGCGGTCGGCGAACAGCTCGAGGATTCGCCCGGTGCCTGTGCCGATGTCGAGCAGATCGTCGATCCGACGCCCGGCAACTGCAGCGAGCATCGCCTGTTCGACCTCCTCGTCGGCAACGTGGGAATCGCGGATTCGATCCCACCTCGATGCCACCGATTCGAAGTAGTCCGCAGCGAGGACGGCGCGCTCGGCTCGTACCCCGGCGAGGCGGAGCCGGTCGCGCTCGAGTGATGCATCATCGCGGTCGAGCAGCGGGAGCAGTGACTGCATCAACTCGTGACCATTTCCTGACTGCATCGGGCGGTAGAACGCGCTCGTTCCCTCGGCGCGACGTTCGAGCAGACCCGCGTCACACAGCAGACGGAGGTGTCGGCTGACCCGAGGTTGAGACTGACCGAGCACCCGACACAGTTCCGAGACCGTCAGCTCGCAGGCGTCGAGGACGGCCAGGATTCGTAGGCGCGTCGGTTCACCTGCGGCTTTCAATCCCTCCAAGATATCCATCACTGCATCAACATATCCTTATGTTCATGAGTTCGCCAGCCTTCAGCCGACCCATACCTTTTCTCTGTAGCCAGGCTTGTGAAGTGAGTAAGGGTCTCTTAACATGATCCACGATGATCGTCTGCTCATGCTGCGCCGTCACTGATCGCACGATTGGTGCTGCCATCGCGTCCGGCGCGTCGTGCCTCGAGTCCCTCGCCGAGAAATGCGGCGCCGGCTCACGCTGCGGAGGCTGCTGGCCAGAGTTGGAACGCTTGGTGGCCGTTGCGGGCCGTCAACCGACGTCGTTGGAACACGCTGCGTAGGCGGGCGACCTGCGCGAAATAGGTATTTCGTCTGATGTGGCGCACTACCTCAGAGGCGCACAGTGG
>JAYTOM010000008.1:0-6326 GCA_043747765.1 Actinomycetota bacterium | reverse complement strand
TCCAGTTCGGGATCGAGGTTCACGTTCCATTTGCGGAGATACAGCGCGGCAACCGCTTCGCGGAGCTTGGGCAGGCCGCGGCTGAGCGAATAGCGGTGGTTCTTCGGATTCTGGGCCGCCTCGGCCAGCTTGTCGACAGCGATCTGGGGCGAGGGTATGTCGGGGTTGCCGAAACCGAGGTCGATGACATCGACGCCTGCTCGCCGCGCCTCGATCTTCAAACCGTTGATGATCGCGAAGACGTACGGGGGCAGGTTGGTGATCCGTCGAAATTCCATGGCGGGCCCAGGCTAGTTCGTCGGCACTCTCGACTCGCAGGCAGTTCCCCGTAGCCTGTCGACATGGCAGATCCCCTGGCCGACGACTGCATTCACGTCGTCATCGAGATTCCTCGCGGTAGCAGGAACAAGTACGAGATCGACCACGAAACAGGTCGAGTGTTCTTGGACCGCCGTTTGTTCACCGCCACCACCTATCCGGCCGATTACGGCTACATTCCCGAGACCTTGGGCGGCGACGGCGATCCACTCGATGCTCTCGTACTCCTCGAGGACCCGGTCTATCCGGGCGTGTGGGTGCAGGCTCGACCCCTCGGCGTGTTGTACATGCACGACGAGGCCGGCGAAGACGCGAAGATCATCTGCGTCCCGCCACGAGAGCCACGTTGGAACGGCGTCAACGATCTCGCCGACCTGACCCCGCAACTCGTGGCCGAGATCCAGCACTTTTTCGAGGTGTACAAGGCGCTCGAGCCGGGCAAGTCGTCGTCCACCGCCGGTATCGCCGGGCGCGAAGCCGCGTGGGATGAAATCGCCAAGGCCCGCGCCAACTACAGATGATTGGTCGGGAGCAGTGCGGCGCCGATAGCGCCCGCCCGCTCCCCCAGTTCGGCGAAGGCAAGCACCGGTGTGGGCCGGTTCTCGGGTGAATACAGCAGCGCGCCGAACTCGCGGGTGATCGGCGGGAGGAAGATGTCGGGCGCTGTGGCCAGACCCCCGGCGAGCACGATGCACGCTGGGTCGAGGATGTTCGTCAGATTGACGAGCCCGAGCGCCACCCAGTGGGCAAAGGTGTCGATGATGACCAAGCTCTCGCGATCGCCTGTACGCGCCGCGGCGACGACCTCTTCGCCCTGACGGCCGCCAGCCAGCATCTGCAATCCGCGCCCGGATGCGAATCGCTCCCAGCAGCCTCGGCGGCCGCACACGCAGAACGGACCGTCAGGCTGGACCACCATATGGCCGATCTCACCTGCGAAGCCGTTCGCGCCGCGTTGCAACGCGCCACCCATCACCAGTCCCCCGCCGATGCCGGTCCCGAGCGTGACGAGTACGACGTCGTCGAAACCCTTTGCGGCACCGTGCTGCCACTCGGACAAGATTGCGCAGGTCGCGTCGTTGTCGACTGCGACCGGGTGTCCGAGCATGCCTGCCAACAGCGGCCCGACGGCGACCTCGCTGGTGCCGACCAGATTGGGCGCTGCGCGCAGCACGCCCGACCGTGTGACCAGCCCCGGCACGCCCACGCCGAGCGTGTCGTATGGGCCGAGTTGGCGAGCGAAGTCTGCCAATGCCTGCACGATGTCGACACCCCCGTGCGGTGTGGCTCTGCGTCGTTCGGCGACAACTTCGCCGCGTTCGTCGAGCACGACCCCGAGAAACTTGGTCCCGCCGACATCGATGCCGGCTGAACGGGTCACGACTCTGAGCGCACCTTCAGCTCGCGTACTGTGTTCAGGATCCGCTGCTCGGCACGACGCTTGACGAACCCGGGCAGCGGAACCACCAATTCGATGGCCAGGTCGTAGCGGACTTCGATCTTACCCTCGGAGGTCTCGGCAAAGGTGTACGCACCATCGATCGAACGCATGATGTCGCCGCGCAGCATCTTCCATCCGAGTACCTTCGGCGCCTCGGAATAGTCGTAGCTGAGGGTGTAGTGGGTGCTTCGGCCGAGTGCCGACGCCCGGAACTCGACCTCGACGGGCCGACCCTGATCGTCGCGCGCTCGCACCGTGGCTTCTTTGACGTCCTTGGCCCAATCCGGATAGCTCTCGAAGTCTGCGGCGATGCCGTACACCCGGTCCATTGGTGCAGCGATCGTGATGGTCTGGAAAGCGGTCTCAGCCATGGGTTGAATTCTGCTCCATCTCGTCGTCAGAAGGTGGGACACCCTCCGAAATTGACCCGACCGGTTGTTCGTCGGGCTCGCGCGACCGCGGATCTCGGCGCGCCGAGAAACTACCGTGTCGCGAGCACCACAGTCCGTTGAGGCCGATGCCGAACATCGGCACGAGGATGCCGAACGCCAGCGTCGAGCCCGCCCGCCCGTCGGTTCGATTGCGTGCGGCAGCGGTGGCCAACGCAACAACGATCTGCGCTGCCATCGCTGAAATCATCACGCGCTTGACCGGCTTCGGCGTCGAACCACCAGCCAGGAAATACAGTTGGGCCACAGCGATGTTGTCGGTTCTGCTTCGTTGGACGGCTGTGATGTAGCTCCAGAGGAATGCGAAGATTCCGACCGCGAACAACACGAGGGCAACGACGACACCGACGGCGCGGACCGGACCCGTGAACACGACGGCCGCGACGACAGCGGAGATGACGAACAGCGCGGTGCCGAACAGATTGGTGCGCACGATCGGGTCGGTCCTCGCGCTCACAACGCCCATCATGCCAGCGCTCCCAACGATTCACCCAGCCGCCGCGCCAGCACGTCGTAGGAGAATTCGTTGACGGCGCGCTCGCGACCGGCGACGCTCATCGCGTGGCGCATGCCTGCATCGTCGAGCAACGACTCGAACGCCGTGGCCACTTCACGGTGGTCTTCCGGGTGAGCGACGACGATGCCGGTGACACCGTCCGCCACGGCCTCGGCCGCACCCCCGGAATCACCAGCGACCTGCGGCGTGCCGCAGGCGGCCGCCTCGACGAAGACGATCCCGAAACCCTCCTGCTCGAGCCCACCCCAGCGATTGCGACACGCCATCGTGTAGACATCGGCGCACCCGTAGAGACGCGGCAGTTCGTCGTTGTCGATGCGGCCGAGAAAGCGCACCGGTGCGTCGAGTTCGGCAGCCAGGTGCTGCAACCGCCCGAGATCGCGACCACCGCCGGCTATCGCGAGCACCAGATCGGGGCGCGATCGTCGCAGCGATGCAGCGGCACGAATGGCCGTATCGAAGCCCTTTCGGGGAACAAGTCGGCTGATGCTGACAACGAGTTCGGCGTCGGCCGGCACGCCGAAATGTTGACGAGCCTGCCGCCGTTCGCTGTCGTCCATTGGACGGAAACGTTCGGTGTCGACGCCCGGTGGGACGACAGTGATCGGCAGCGAGCGGCCGGCAGCGTGCTCGGCCTCGGCCGCCGGATAGCCACCGGCGGCCACGATGTGACGGGCCCGCCGAAGGACCCATCCGAGCGTCTGGCGGCTGCCGGGCAGTCGTCCCGGCACCGTCACCTCAGCGCCGTGCAGAACAAGGTCATACGGCAACTTCAGCGAGGGACCGACCAATCCGAGCGGGAGCGCGGGGTCCAGCACGATCAGATCGGCTCCGAAATCACGGGCCATCGCATCGATACGGCGCACCATCAAAGGATGGGGCAGCAGGACCGGTTCTCTGGTGCGTTCGATGTGAAACGGCTGCGCTGCATCGAACGCGTCAGCACCCTCGTACGGGCTGGTCAGCACGGCGAACGAGCCAGGCGGTAACCGCCGCCACCATTCCCACAACAGCGACTGGATGCCGCCGATCTTGGGCGGGAAGTCGTTGGTCACGAGGAGATGCTTCATGGTTGCCCCGGCGACCCGGCAACGGCGAGCAACTCGTCGCGCACGAGTGGATCGGGATCATGACCCGGCAACAGATCGCGCAGGCCGAGTCGAGCGGCGGCCCACACGGCATGCGCACGCAGGATCGGTTCTCGATCAGCCACGTACTGACGAATGACGCGGACCACATCTGCGTCTGCTGCATCGCCACAGTTACCCAAGACGACCAGCGCATTGCGACGCAACCACATCGGATTTCGGTCAGCGAGGTACCAACGTCCGTATCGTTCGAGCAACGTCTGGTCGTCGGCATCGAGCAGCTCGATCACCGGCACCCAGGCGTGCACGTGGTCGTTCTGGTTGGCGGACGTTCTGCGCTCGAACCGAACGGTGGGTGGGCACACGGTCTGGCACTCGTCGCAGCCGTAGATCCGGTTCCCGAGCGCAATCCGGAACTCACGTGGGAAGACACCAGGCCGTTGCAACAGCCAGGCCAAGCATCGTCCTGCATCGATCACCCCCGGCGCAACGATCGCAGCCGTCGGGCACCCATCGATGCACCGTTGACACGATCCGCAACCGTCGGGCACCGGCGAGGCCGCGACCGGGAGGGGTGCCGTCGTGATCACGGAACCGAGCACGAAAAAACTGCCGGCTCCGGGGAGGAGGACATTTGCGTTCTTGCCGAACCAACCAAGGCCTGCCAACCATGCAGCTTCTCGGTCCACCACCGAGTTGTCATCCGCGAACGCAACGGCCCTGTACCCGTCGGAGCGCAACTGGCGAACGATGTTCTGGAGGCCGAATCGCAATGGCTCGTAGTGATCGACCCAGGCATAACGGGCCACCGCAGCGTAGGGACCGAGCGGGGTCGGGGGCTCGTCCAACACATAGCTGCGCGCTGCGACGAGCAACGACCGAGCGCCCGCCACCGCGGCCGATGGATCGGTCGACCGTTCGGGGTTCCGGTATGTGAACTGCATCGTGTCGTGCAATCCAGCCCGCTTGCGGCTCTGCAAGGCCGTTCGGGCTCGTTCCATCACGTCCGCCGGTGCGACCCCGATGTGGTCGAGGCCGCACCGCCGCCCCAGGTCGCGTAGCGACGTCATGTACGCGGCATTGATCGGCACGATCTGGCGCGGTTCAGGAATTCGCAGCGGCACGGTGGCGAAGCGTAGGCACCATTCCGGCCTCTGCAAACCACCGCACCGCACGCTGTTCAGCGATGTCGAACACGACGGCGCCGTGTTCGTGGCCATGGCCGGTCCCGTTCTGACTCGATTCGCACACATGTGTGACCAGGCAATCGGAGCAGGCGTCTGTCGCCCGCATCATGCAGTTGTCACAGTCGATGATGATGCTGTTCATGGGTCAGACGATGACAGAGGCCTGTGACAGAGATCCGAGGAGGCCCACGGGTAGCTTTCTCGGATGCGAACGATGAGCGGGGCCCGGGTGGTCGTTGGGCTGGTCGTGGTCGGAGTGCTTGCCTCCTGCGCCAGTTCGGCGCCGGTCACGAGCGGTGACTCGAACACAACGAGGTCGACCACCAGCAACTCCACCGGAACCAGCAACTCCACCGGAACCAGCAACTCCACGGGAATCAGCGTGCCGACGACAGATGCCGCGTCGGCGGCCACCCTGACGTGGGGCACGTGCACCGATCCGCAGGCGACAGATCCTTCGCTGCAATGTGCAACGCTGCCCGTACCTCTCGACTACGCCAAGCCCGGTGGTGTCAGCATCGATCTCGCACTGGTCCGCGTCCGCGCTGTCGGCCAACGCAAGGGTGCAGTTCTGTTCAACCCCGGCGGTCCCGGCGGCTCGGGCTTCGACTACATCGCCCAGGGTGGACCGACAGTCGCCACATCGCTCCGTCTGACCACTCTCGACCTCGTCGGATTCGACCCGCGCGGCGTGGACCGGTCGAACGGCCTGCGTTGCCTTTCCGACGCCGGCGAGGACAAGTACGCGTACATCGACGACACACCGGACACGCCGGCAGCCAAAACCGCATCGAAGGACGCAGAGACAGACTTCACCACCGCCTGCAAGACGAAGTACGGCGACTCGTTGCAGTACTACTCCACCGACAACACGGCCCGTGACATGGACGCGATCCGCGCGGCCATGGGGGACGCGTCCATCAGCTATCTCGGTGTCTCGTACGGCACGTACCTCGGGGCGGTGTACGCGACGATGTTCCCGACCAGAGTTCGCGCTCTCGTCCTCGATTCGGCCTATGAGCCAAGTGGCGACACGCTCGACCAGCAGTACGAAACGCAACTCGTCGGGTTCGCGGGCGCGTTCGACAATTGGGCGAAATGGTGTCAGACGAGCGATCAGTGCGAGTTCAAATCGTCCGACGTCGGTGCGGCATGGGACGCCCTGATCACGCAACTGGACCAGACGCCTGTCAAGAACGCCGATGGTCGGCTCGGCAACCAGGTCGTGATGCGCAGCGCAACGCTCTCGGCCCTCTACAGCAAAGCGGAATGGCCCGTACTCGGGGCGGCTCTGGCGGCTGTCGCCAAAGGTGATGCTTCGGGAAT
>JAYTOM010000007.1:0-2683 GCA_043747765.1 Actinomycetota bacterium | reverse complement strand
CTCCGGCCGGAACGGCAGCAATCTCGGGATGTTCACATGGAAGTCGTGATCAGCGGCGAGGATCACGGTGGCCGGCTCGTCCGTGAACTTGCTGGCGGTGCGCGCCGTACGGAACAACAGGTTCTGCGACCCCGTCGGACTGTTGCTCGCCGTTGCCGAGCGGCTCCAGGCTCATCTCGACGCAACCGCCCGAGCTGTCGGCATCACCCACGCCCAGGCCAAGTTGCTGATGCAGTTGGATCAGCCGATGCGCCTCGGCGACCTCGCCTCGCAGAAGGATTGCGATCCGTCGTCCATCATTGCGCTGGTCCAACGACTCGAGCGCGATGGTCTGGTCCAACGCGACGTGGATCCGTCCGATGCCAGGGCACGCCGGATCCGGATCACGCCCAAGGGCAAGCGCCTTCGCCAGAAGTTCATGGACGTGATCGGCGACGGCAGCGCAGCGGTACAGGACCTGACATGTGAACAACGCATTGCCCTCGCGCGCCTGTTCACCGCCGAACTCGCCGTCCCCGCCTGAACGCAGCACGAACCATCGCACCGCTCGGGCTCAGCGAGGACCGAGGACTGCGTCGGCAACTCGACGCCGGTGAGAGGAGGCACTGCCCCACGCCGGCGCCAGCGCCCATGCCTTTTTCATGTACAACTGCAGATCGCACTCCCAGGTGTAACCGATCGCGCCGTGCACCTGCAGTGCACTGCGCGCTGCCTTCAACGCAGCGTCGGATGCCAGCGACTTGGCCATGCTGACATCGCGAGCTCTGTCCGGAGTGTCGTTGGCGAACGACCAGGCCGCGCGGTAGATCGCCGGACGGGCGAACTCGACCTTCAACAGCGCATCGGCCATCAGGTGCTTGACGGCCTGGAATGCGCCGATCGGCTGGCCGAACTGCCGACGATCACGGGCATAGTCACCAGCGATCGCCAACATCCGCGATGAAAGGCCGAGCAGGTAGGCAGACGCGGCGAGGGCTCCTGCATCGACAAGACGATCACGGTCGGCCGTGAGCACAATGCCCCCGCTCGCGCTGTCGGCAAGACGTGACAGCCGACGTCCGCCGTCGATACCGTCCAGCACTTCATCAGTGAACGACGGATTCTCGATCGCGTGGACTTCGTTCTCGACCCCCGTTAGAAGGATCGAGGCCGTCGAGGCGTGCGGCACGTACCGCTCGCCCATCAGCACTGCCGTCACCGGCGTGCTGCCGTCAGCGACCCCAGCTGCGAGCGACGTTCCGGCCAAAGCGAGTGCACCGACGGTCATCGTCTCCACGACCGGACCTGGTACGGCTGCGCGACCGAGTTCCTCGATCAGCAGGACCGTGTCGATGTAATCGCCGCCGAGGCCGCCGTCGGCCTCCGGGAGCATCATCGACAACACACCCATCTCCGCCAAGCGGTCCCACAACTTCTGGTCGTGGCCCGAATTGTCGTCCCACACCACACGCAGGTGCGCGGCGGTGAACTCGCGTTCCAGCATCTCGCGCAGGCTTGCGGCGAACTCCGACTGATCACTCGTGAAACTGAACTGCATCTCGGTCAGCCCCTCGGCAAGTTCAGGACGCGGTCGGCGATGATGTTGCGTTGAATCTCGTTGGTGCCTGCATAGATCGGGCCGCTCAGGCTGAACAGGAATCCGTCCACCCACGATTCGTACGGGCCGTCCATCCGCTCGGCCTCCGGGCCGAGCAACTGCAGTGCCAACTCGTGGGTGCGCAGGTCCATCTCACTCCAGAAGATCTTGTTCAGGCTGGACTCGCTGCCGATGGTGCCGCCCTCGAGCAGCTTCGTCACCGTCATGTACGTGTGCAGGCGGTAACCCTCGGCCTGCATCCAGAGGTCTGTCACGGCGTCACGCATCGTGTCGTCATCGGGATCGCCGATACGCACCCACAGCTTGATCAGACGCTCCACGGCGACGTTGAAGCGGGCCGGGCTGCGCAGGCTGACGCCACGTTCGAAACCAGCGGTGGCCATCGCCACGCTCCAGCCCTGGCCGACACCACCGAGCGTGTTCTCGACAGGTACGTGCACGTCGTCGTAGAAGATCTCGGCAAAACCGTGGTCACCGTCGAGCTGCGCGATCGGGCGAACTGTGATGCCCGGCGAGTCGAGCGGGATGAGGATGAACGTGAGTCCCCTGTGCCGGCTTGATTCTGGATCCGTGCGAAAGATCCCGAAGCACCAGTCCGCCCAGGCGGCCCGACTGGCCCAGATCTTCTGACCGTTGACGATCCATTCGGTGCCGTCATCGCTGAGCGTCGCCTTGCTACGGATACTGGCCATGTCGCTGCCTGCGTCCGGTTCGCTCCACGCTTGCGCCCAGATCTCCTTGCTACTGGCCATGGCCGGTAAGAAGCGGGCCTTCTGCTCGGCGGTGCCGACTTCCATGATCGTCGGGCCGAGCAGGAAGATGCCGTTCTGGCTGACCCTTCCCGGCGCTCCGCTGCGCCAGTACTCTTCCTCGAAGATCAACCACTTCACGTAGTCCGCATCGCGGCCGCCGTACTCGGCAGGCCAGCTGACCGCTGACCATCGAGCCTCGTACAACTTCTTTTCCCACTCTCGATGCAAGGCGAACCCGGCCTCGGTGTCGAAGCTCGGGAGCGGCTCGTTCGGAACGTTCGCGGTCAGCCATTTCCTGGCCTCGGCGCGAAATGCGAGTTCATCGGGGGTCTCT
>JAYTOM010000006.1:0-2202 GCA_043747765.1 Actinomycetota bacterium | reverse complement strand
CGGCACGACGATCAGAACGACGATGAGGGCGACCACAGCGGCACTGATTGCGGCAATCGCGAGACGACGACGCTTCCGCCGATCGCCGAGAGCGGGACTGGATTGAGGTTCTGTCACTTCACGTTCCGCCGATGCCTGGGAGATCCGTGAACAAGAGTGTAGAAGACCGGTTGTCGAGACAGTGGTCGGACCAGCCGTATCCCAAGCGCGAGACGGCGCGAGACGAGCGCTAGACGCGCAGTGCGATGCACGCGATGTCGTCCGTACGACTGGGCTTCATCAGCCGCACCAATCGGTCGCAGAATCCATCGATCGAGCCATCCGCCGAACCGCCCTCTGCGAGGTCCCCACCGGCATGCCCCACGTTGATGCGGAGTCGTTCCAAACCGACATCGAGCGTCTCGCCGCGGTGCTCGATCAGACCATCTGTGCAGAGAACCAGCGTGCTGCCCGGCTCGATCATCGTCGTTGTCGTGTGCCTCGGTTCGCGGCGCTGACTCCCCAGTCCGAGCAGAGGATCGGGCGGTATATCGAGCGCTGTCGATGTGCCCTCAGCGGTGAGGAGTACCGGTGGCAGATGACCGGCGTTGGCGATGGTGAGGCTCCATCGACCATCCGGCAGGGGGTCGAGCCGGATCACGAGGCACGTCGCGAGCAGATCTGCGAGAAGTCCGTCTGCCGCCGTGTCGACTCGCTCGAGGATCTCGGAGGGGCTGTGATCAGCGAGGGCGAAAATGCGCACGGCGACCTGGAGCCGGCCCATTGCCGCTGCAGCGCGGATGCTGTGCCCGGTCACGTCTCCGATGCTGACGACGAACGTTCCAGCGGCGAGTTCGACGAGGTCATACCAGTCGCCTCCGACATCGACACCCTGGGCAGCTGCGGCATACACGGCATCCACGCCGATCCGGGTGGTGCTCGGCAGATCGGGCAGCAGGCTGTGCTGCAACTCGAAGGCAACCGTCTCCGCGCGCAGGTAACCCCGGCTGTGGTCGATGGTCATCGCGGCTCGACGGGCGAGGTCGCCGGCGAGCCGCACGTCGACGGCATCGTACGCGGGCTGACCGGGGTGGCTGACCAACACCAGCACGCCGATCGTCTGCCCTGCCACGCGCATCGGGACGATCACCGTTGCGCCCACCCCCAGCTTGATCAGCAATTCCCTCAATGGTCCGGCTTGGTCGATGGCGGCTGCCGTTTGCTCGTGGGTCAGCAACACCCGATCGACATCGCTCTCCAACACGGCGCGAGTCATGTTCATGTGTTCGAGACGTCGCACCGGATCCTGACCGATCTCCGCGAACAGCATGTTCGAGCCGGGATCGCGATGACGGGCGAAGATCCGCCCTGATGTGTTCTCGTCCGCCTTGGTGAGGGCGATCGCCCAATTCGCGAACCGACCGACGAGAACAGTCAACATCCGTTCGATGGCCAGATCCGGATTCATCGTCGAGATCAATGCCGTGCTGACGTCGGCCATCAGTTCGACGCGGCTCCGTGCCAATTCTGTGGCAGCGCGAGCCGCTTCTGCGTCAGCGCGAGCCTCGTTGGCCTCCGTCACGGCGATGCGGGCGCGCAGTTCCGACGACGCTCCGAAGGCCAGGTCGACCAGGGTCTGCCGTTCGTCGGCGGTCCACGTCCGTGGGGTGGTCTCCAGTGCGCAGAGACTGCCGAGGACTCGTCCGTCCGCATCGAGCAGGGGAGCGCCGAGGTAGCTCTCGATGCCGAGTTCGGTGTGCGCGGCGTGGGCTTGCCAGCGCAGATCCGTCGCGGCGTGATCGATCTGGACGAGGTCAGCAGAGGCGACGACCTCGCGACACACCGACTGGATCAACGGCGTCTGCCGCACGTCGGACAGCGGATCGCCGAGCCCAACCTGGCCGGGAAAGAACTGCCGCGTGCCGTCCACCAGCGACACCAGGCCGACGCTGGCGCCGAGCAATCGGGCAACGAGCCCCGCAAGCCGGTCCATCGTCTCGTCGGGAGCGTTGGTCAATCCGGTCTTCGACACGGCCGCCAACCGCTGTGCCTCGTTCGAATCGACGTCCTCTTGCGAGCTCACCTCGACAAACTACAGATGAGAGACGAGCGCTGGACCAACGGCTTCGACGGCGGCCACCAGTGCCGGCGGCCCACACCTGGAGCGCATCGGCTGTGGTGCATCTCGCGTTCGACGAGGGTTGCCTGGCCGACGATGATCCG
>JAYTOM010000005.1:0-2093 GCA_043747765.1 Actinomycetota bacterium | reverse complement strand
GTGAGTCCTGGGTAGGCGATGGTGTCGATTCGCTCGGCGAGGTCGGCCCGGTTGGTCAGCACCAGACCGCCGGCGGGTCCGCCGAGACTCTTGTAGGTGCTCATCGTCATCAGATCGGCACCCTCGTCCAACGGGTTGGGCCAGATGCCGCCGGCGAACATCCCGCACGCGTGGGCTGCGTCGAACAGCACTGCTGCTCCGGCGCGCTCGGCGATCGCGCAGATCGCCGAAACTGGGTGGGGGAGCAGGTTGAGGCTGGCACCGATCGTGATCAGCTTCGGCTGCACCTCGTCGACGATCGTCGCGAGTGCGGCGAGGTCGATCGTGAAGTTGGCCGCGTCGACCGGACACTCGTGGATGTCGAGTCCGTAGAGGCCCGCCGCGCCACCGGGTCGGTGGGTGATGTGACCGCCAATGCTGGCGGGAGGGACGATGATCGAATCACCTGGTTGGCACGTCGCCATGAACGCATACAGATTGGCGAGGGCGCCCGACCCAACCCGGATCTCGGCATAGCGCACACCGAACACGCGGCACACGAGGTCGGCCGTGATCACTTCGATCTGTTCGATTGCCTCGAGCCCCATCTCGTACTTCTCGCCGGCGTGGCCCAGAGAAGCGCGCGTTGTCAGGCCGGCAGCGAGGGCACCTTCCGCGCGCGGGTTCATCACGTTCGATGCAGGATTGAGGTTGATGCACTCGTCGTCGTGGATGACGCGGTTGCGTTCGATCAGCGAGGCGATGGTCGTGGCCACTGCGTCGCTGTCGGCGCCAGTAACACCGTCCAGGATCTCGCGCTCGCGCGACTGAGCGACGGGGGTCAGCCAGCCACGACCGGTGTCGGGTTTGGTCGGCCGGTCAGCGGAGGTTGAGGTCATCCCGAAATCGTGCCACGGCGAAGGCTGAAATCCTTTCGCGGTCAGGGATTGCCGAAGCTGTGTGGCCCGGACGGTCCGTCATCGCCCTCCGCCCGGAGAAGTTCCATCGGGCTACGCCCACCATCGATGTAGCCCAGGGCGTATGCCCCGATCTCGTAGCCGAGCAGCCGTTGGATGCGCTCGGGAAAGGCCCGCACTTCGTCGAGCGTGTACGACAGGTACTGGTTCTCCTCCTGCCGCAGCCAGCCGAGAACGTAGTCGATGTTGATCGCGAAGCGGGTCTGGTCGGTCTGGTTGGCACCGCCGCCGTGCACCGTCGAGCCGAGGTACAGCACCACCGATCCACGCGGCATCGTCGCCGCAACGGTGTCCTCGGGCGTGTACTTCTCCGAGTCCGGGGTGCGATGGCTGTCCGGCACGACGCGAGTCGCGCCGATCTCTTCGGTGAAGTCGGTGAGCGCCCAGATCGTGGCCAGTTCGACGTCGACATCGCGCGGGAACGGGAACGAATCGAAGCACCACTGATCACGGTGCAGGAACTGCGCCGGCGAATTCGGGCCGATCGCTATCGACTGCGTCAGGTGCAGCTGGAATGTGAGCTTCTTCGGCCACAGCACAGTGTCGACGATGTCGAGGATCAGCGGATGCGTGACCAATCCCGCGCTGGACGGACAACGCGTCAGCAGCGCGCCGGTGCGGCGGGTGTTGAGGCCACTGAACTCATCGGCACCCGTGGGTGTCTGGTTGAACCACGGCTGCAACTCGTCGCGCAACTGATCGCACAACGCTTCGTCGATGAGCTGTTCGACGATGACAGCGCCATGAATCAGCAGCGCGGCGCTGATCTCGGCGGCCGAGGCATCGGCGTCGAATCGCGGAATCGAGGCGGTGGCAATCGTTGCGTCGCTCATCGTGTCGACGTTATTCGGTCGGGACGCCGGCACCGGGTCGGAACGCTGACTCGCGCGTGTTGGCCTTGTCCGACATCTGCTTGATTGTGGTGACCATCGCTGCCTGGGCGCCTTCGTGGGCCATGATCTTCTGCATCACAGCAGCACTCGCGCTGGCCATCAGCGCCGTCTTGTTCGCCTCCACGTAGTCGGCCGACGCCTGCATCGGCCGCACCGTGCCCCGCAGGGCGGGTACCACGTAGCGGGCGACGAGCTCCCACGAACGGGCTGTTGCCTCCTTGTTCGCCCAGTCGTGGGCGAACCC
>JAYTOM010000004.1:0-40835 GCA_043747765.1 Actinomycetota bacterium | reverse complement strand
CCGCAGCTCTACCGGATGCTGGTCGGTGTGTTGCGAACGATCTCGATCAATCCGTCACCGTTGGTCGTGCCGGCGTTCTTCTGGAAGTTGCTGACGTTGGAAGGCGTCCGGCCCGAGTTGGATCACTGCGCGCGTTGCAGCGAGCCCGAACCATTCGTTGCGTTCGACATGGATCAAGGTGGCGTCCTGTGCCGTAGCTGCCGATCGGGCCTACCGATCTCGGCCGCAGCGCTGGAACTGATGCGTAAAATCCTCGGCGGCCAGATGAACGCCGCGTTCGCCGAGCCGTCGTCGCAGGCGACCCACGAAGTGAACAACCACGCCACCCGGGCCGTCGAGCACCACATCGAACGTCGCCTGCGATCTGTGGCGGTCTTCGAACGGCACTGATTCCGCCGGCGGGCGTCGAACCGAGAACTCCGGGAGCCGACGCTGCGCCCATCCCTTAGCCTTGCTGCCATGCCCGCCACCGAGCTCGATCAGATCGTCAATCTCTGCAAACGCCGCGGGTTCGTCTATCCGTCGGCAGAGATCTACGGCGGCTTCCGGAGCAGCTATGACTACGGCCCACTCGGGTCGTTGATGTTGCGGAACGTCAAGGATGCGTGGATCCGTTCGATGGTTCAGACCCGCGACGATGTCGTCTTGATCGATGCGTCCATCCTGTCTCCACCGCAGGTCTGGGAGGCCAGCGGGCACATCGCCAACTTCACCGATCCGCTGGTTGATTGCACGAACTGCAAGCAGCGCTTCCGCGAAGATCACCTCACAGATCCGAACATCTGCCCGAACTGCGGAGCCAAGAACTCGTTCACGCCGGCCCGTGCGTTCAACCTGATGTTCAAGACCGAGGCCGGCCCGGTCGAGGGCGCAGGTGCCGAGGTCTATCTCCGCCCGGAGACCGCACAGGGCATGTTCCTCAACTTCGCCAACGTGCTGCAGACCAGCCGCAAGAAGCCACCGTTCGGTATTGCCCAGGTCGGCAAGAGCTTCCGCAACGAGATCACACCGGGCAACTTCATCTTCAGGACACGCGAGTTTGAACAGATGGAGATGGAATTCTTCGTACCACCGGCCGAGGGACCGAAGTGGTACGAATACTGGTGCAAACAGCGGATGAACTGGTACATCGATCTCGGAATTCCTGCCGACATGCTGATGCTGCGCCCGCACGACGCCGATGAGCTCAGTCACTATTCGGCCGGGACATCGGATGTCGAGTTCAAGTTCCCATGGGGCTGGGGCGAACTCGAGGGCATTGCCCAGCGCACCGACTACGACCTCAAGCAGCACACTCAGCACAGCGGCCAGAAACTGGAATACTTCGATCAGGCGACCAACGAACGGTATGTGCCGTTCGTCATCGAACCGGCCGCCGGAGCCACCCGCACAATGGCAGCGTTCCTGCTTGCCGCATACGACGAAGATGTCGTCAACGACGAGACGCGCACTGTGCTCCGCCTGCACCCGCGTCTGGCTCCGTTCAAGGTGGCGGTGCTGCCACTCTCGAAGAAGGACACGCTGACGCCGCTGGCCAAGAAGATCTACGCCACGCTCGGCGACCGGTACATGTGCGACTACGACGAGACGCAGGCGATCGGACGGCGCTACCGCCGTCAGGACGAGATCGGCACGCCGTTGTGCGTCACCGTCGACTTCGACTCGCTCGACGACGACGCGGTGACGATCCGCGACCGTGACACCACCGAACAGAAGCGAGTACCGATCAGCGACCTGCTGGCGGAGATCACCAGCCGACTCGGTTTCTGACGAGGTACAGGGCAACCGTGACAGCGGCTGCCCCGAGCGACAAGTGCCAAGCCAGGCGCGACCGGCCGGTCGCTGCGGCGGCGATCACGGCGGCCACGACGGTCATTCCGGAGATCGTCAGGATCAGGCCGAGACCGTTCAACGGCTGACGGGGCGCGAGCGACACGGTCAGGACCGATCCACTCAGCAACGCCGCTCCGACCACCACGGACCCCGTTGCGCCGAGCCGGTGCGGCAGACCGTGCACCCCCGTTCGGGCATCGCCATCGAGGTCGGGAAGGGTGTTCAGGAAGTGCGCACCTCCGCCCAGCAGCGCAGCGGCGACGATCGTCCAGGACGGCGGGGCGGGATGCGCGCGACGGCCCAACGAGACGAAGACAGGCAGGAGTCCGAAGGCCACGACGTAAGGCAGCACGCTGAACGCGGTTCTTTTCAGGCCGAGGTTGTACGAAAGCGCCACCGCCACTGCGACGATGTGCACACAACCCGCTCGCCATCCAGACAGCATCGACAGTGGGACGCAGGCAGTGGCGGCGACGACCGCCGCATTGCGGACGACCTGTGCAGAGACCCGGCCGGCCGGGATCGGCTTGTCGGTTCGACCGGACAGCAGGTCGCGATCTCGATCGATGAAGTCGTTGCTCCAGCCGACTGTCAACTGACCGCACAGCACGGCAGCAGCGACGGCGACAGATGTCCAGCCTCGACCGGATGAGATCGCCAGGACAGTCGCGAATGTCGTGACGGCGAGCGTCGGTGGAAAGTGGCTGGCACCGATCAATGCCCGCACCGATTTTGAGCGGGAAATCGGATTCGTCGTCAGCAGCATTGTGCTCAGATGCCCAGAATCAGCGGGAGACGAACGACGAATCGTGCCCCACCGGTCAGCGAGGGTGCGGCCGAGACGTTACCCCCCATGGATTCGACGAGCTCCTTGACGATGGCGAGACCGAGGCCACTCGAGTTCTCGTCGCGGGTCGGCTGAGAACGAGCGACGTACAGCCGCTCGAAGACGTGAGGAAGGTCGGCTGGAGGAATGCCTGGGCCGTCGTCGTCCACCGCGAGTACTGCCCAAACGCCATCCCGGGTGGTGCTGATCCTGACGTTGGTCCGTGCGTACTTCAACGAATTCTCGATCAGGTTGGCGGCGACCTGGCCGAGACGGTCGTGGTCTGCCGAGACCATCAATTGCGCTGTTCCGTCGCAGATGATGACGAGGTTGCGCTCGGTCGCGTCGGGTTGGAAACCCTGAGCGGCAACCGTCGCCAGGGCGCTGAGCTCGACTGGCTCTAAACGCATCGAGAAACCATTTGTGCGCAACTTGGCCAGATCCAGCAAGTCGGCAACGAGGCGTTCCAGCCGTCGCGCCTCGTTGCGGATGACGATGGCAGCGCGCATCGGGTCGCCAGCGCCGTCGCTGATTGCCTCCGCGTAGCCGCGGATCGACGTCAACGGTGTACGGAGATCATGCGACACGGAGAGCAGGAACTGCTGCTCCAATACGCGTGACCGGTCCAGTTCGCCAGCCATGATGTTCACAGAGCGAGCCAACTCGGCGAGATCGTCGTGATCTTGCGGCGATGGCTCGGGCAGTCTGGTCGAGAGTTCGCCGTGTGCGATCCGGATCGTTGCTGCGCTGGCCTCGCGAATCGGTCGGGAAAGCCTGCGACCAAGGACGACGGCAGCCCCGATGCCCAATGCGAGTGTGAACAGCGCGGCGAGGAAGAACGTGCCCCATGCCGCGGGAAGGGCCGATGCCGGTCTTCGTGACAGAACGATCACGATCAAGCGACCGTTGGGGAGAACGGTCGGAGCGGCGGCGAAGACGATGCCGTCGCTCCGACCGGAAATCACGTTGCCAGCGCGCAGTCGGGCTTCCGGAAACAGGGCGAGGCCCAGCTGCGGCGGGAGTTGATCGGCTCCACTGAGGCTTCGGTTCGTTGAGGTGAGTACGGCCAGGCCGTCGATGTTCAACGCTTTGCGGAACAGGTTGAGCGATTGGAGGGTGCGGCGGAGCAGAATCGGGCTGTCGGCTGACTCGATGTCGACGATACCAGCCACGTTGGAGGCAACCGCAACGGCCTGACGACGGACCTCGACCAGCGTCGTGTGACTGGCGCGCAGATTGCCGACGGTGAGCGTGCTGAACCCGGCGAGCACCAACGTGCACACCACCACCGCTGTGATCACGATCGCCAGTCGTCGGGTCATGTCGGTCGTCGGGTCATGTCGGTCCAGCCTGCTCGGCGGGTGTGATGGAATTGTTAACCAAGCCGGTAGCCGATACCCCACACGGTGGCGAGCGGTAGGTCGTCGCCGAGTTTCTTGCGCAACTGGCGGACGTGGACATCGACAGTCCTGTCGTCGCCGTACCAGTCGGCCCCCCAGACGCCGTCCAGCAATTGCTGGCGACTCAGGGCGATGCCCTGATTGCGGGCGAAATGGGCAACCAGGTCGAACTCGCGAGTGGCCAACTGGACAACGGCGCCCTTGACGCGAACTTCGCGGCGCGCCAGATCGATTTCGAAGTCGTCGCCGACAGCCACGACGGTGGCGTCGGCGGCTGTCGGCGCGAGGTGACCACGTCGCAGAATGGCTTTGACGCGAGCGACCACCTCGCGGGGTGAGAACGGCTTGGTGACGTAGTCGTCGGCCCCGAGTTCGAGCCCGAGCACCCGGTCGATCTCTCCGTCGCGCGCCGTGAGGAAGATGACTGGCATTGCGCTCTTCTCTCGAATCCGTCGGCAGACGTCGAAACCGTCGATGCCCGGCAGGCCGATGTCGAGGATGGCCAGCACGGGCGACTGCTGGGTGATCAGTTCGAGACCGCGTTCACCGGATTCGGCCAAGAGCACTCGGAAGCCTGCGGCGCGCAGATACGTGTCGAGCAGATCAGCGATGTTCGAGTCGTCCTCGATGACGATCAGGGACTGCTCGGCGGCCACGGCACCATCGTGACACTTCCACAGGTCGCGCGTCGCGCTGCGTGATGTCGCGATCCACATCTCGTGTGTACGGTCGGCTCCGAACCAATCAAGGGAGTCGTCATGTCCAAGGTCGCCGTCATCGCCAAGTTTCCTGCCGCTCCCGGTATGAGAGATCAGCTGATCGAGGCCCTCCAGGCCGCACTCGCCAACGCCGAGACCGAAGCTGGAACGTTGACGTACATCTTGCACGAGGATTCGAAGGATCCGGATGCGGTGTGGTTCTACGAGATGTACACCGACAAGGATGCGCTCGCTGCGCACGGCAGCAGCGAGGCGTTCAAGGCGCTCGGACCGGCCGTTGCTCCGTTCGTTGGTGGTCGCCCCGAGATCACGTACCTGCGCCCGGTTGGCGGCAAAGGCCTGTAGCACACTGATGTGCACGGTGGATGCCGTGTGTCGTGCGCGCAGGTTCGAGCACTCGCGTGGAATCTAGACGGGGCTGAGGTTGCTGACGTCGGCGACGAGGTCGACCGACCGGAGGCGGGCCTCGATGGTCGGAGCGGAGTGGACGACGAGCAGTTCGTCGGCGTCGGCGTGTACCGCGAATTCGTCGAGGTACTCCATGATCGTGCCGGGAGCGCCGACAGCGGAGTAATGCATCATCTGGACTATCTGGCGGCCCTGGGGCGAGGCCAGGATCGAGTCAGCCTCGTCGTCGGTGAACTCGCGCTCGCCGCCGAGGAAGCGAGAGACGCGGAACCGACTGACCACCCGATGCATCTCTGCTGCCTCCGAGTCTGTTTCCGCAGCGACAACATTGACCCCGGCGATGACGTAGGGCTCGTCGAGTTGCTCCGAAGGCTTGAATTCGCGGCGGTACGTCCCCACGGCCTCCTGGAGCGATCCGGGCGAGAAGTGCGAGGCGAACGCGTATGGCAACCCCAGCGCCGCAGCGAGGCTGGCACCGAAGAGCGAGGAACCGAGGATGTACAGCGGGATGTTCGTCCCTCTGCCAGGCGTGGCGTGCACACCTGGGATCCTCGTCCGGCCGGTGAGGTAGCCCTGCAGTTCGATGACGTCCTGAGGGAATGTATCCGAGGCCATCGGATCGCGACGCATTGCACGCATGGTCGCCTGATCGCTGCCAGGGGCTCGTCCGAGGCCGAGGTCGATCCGGCCAGGGTGCAGGGTCTCGAGCGTGCCGAACTGCTCAGCGATCGGCAGTGGCGCGTGGTTCGGCAGCATGATGCCGCCGGCACCGAGCCGGATCGAGTTGGTCTGCGATGCAACATGGGCGATCAACACGCTCGTCGCGGACGATGCGATGGACGCCATGTTGTGATGCTCGGCGTACCAGATCCGGCGGTATCCGCGCCGCTCGGCACTTTGCGCCACGGCGACCGTTGCGTCCAGCGCCTCCCGAACGGACTCGCCTTTGCCGACGATCGCCAGATCGAGGATGGACAGCGGAACGTTCTTGCGAGATGACATGCTGTGGTCAACCGCCGACCGCCCTCACGTATTTCATCGGCGCGGTCAACCATCGAATCGCCCGATCGCCTCAACATCGATGCGCTTGCTGGCGATGGCAAGCGTGCCGGCTCGGTCAACAGCTCGGCGAACTCATCGGTGGCCCATCGCGCCGAAAGCTTGGTGACCTGCTCGTAGAACTCGACCAGTTGCCGGACATCGCTGGCAGTGTTCCTTGGCCCCCTCGACGGCCAGCGCTCCCGGTCGATCCACACATCTGCGGGCGCTGTGAGCCGGACCCAGGTCCACGTCGATCTGCCGTCGACAGCTTTCGCCCGGCGCATGTCGACCGCCCCCAGCAAACCCGGCATCTGCGGTGTCATCGATCGGATGTCGATCGACTGTTCCGGTGGGACCATCGAGTCGGCAGGACGCGCATCGGATGTGCTTGTCGGATCGATGGCGGCGACGGCTTCGTCGCGGATTCGGAGTGCACTGACGCGAACGAGCTCCACATCGCCGTCGACGAGCTGGAGCTGCACGATCTGGACCTTCTTGCCTTCTCGGATCACGGTCGACACGACGTGCAGTCGGCGGCCGATCGGGACCGGCCGATGGATATCGGCCGTGAACCGGCTGAGCGTCATCGGGACCAGCGTCGGGACTTCGTCGAGACAGTGACCGACCAAGGCCAGCACCGTGCCACCATTCGCAGCGCCGGGATCCCGCCCACCCTGCGTCAGGATCGTAGCCGACATAGCCGGATGTACATCGCCAGTTCTTCCGCGCCTCACGCTGGCAGGCGCCGAGGGCGCACCAGCAATCCGTGTTGCGGGTCCGACGATGCGGATTCACACCGGTGACGCGGTCCGGTTCGTCGGGCTCGTGCCGTCGCTGATCAACTCATCGGCTGGGCGCCGCCGGCGCCGCGGACACGGGGGTACGGCGATGATGCTGGACGGCAAAGTAGCGATCATCTCTGGTATCGGACCAGGGCTGGGTCAAGAACTTGCTCATGTCTTCGCTCGTGAGGGCGCGGACGTCGTGCTCGCTGCGCGCACACGGTCGAAGCTCGAAGAGGTCGCGGGCGAGCTCGTCGAGCGCTATCCAGAGCGACGGACACTGGTGGTGCCGACAGACATCTCCGACGCTGCTCAGACCCAGGCGCTCGTCGACGCGACGATGGCTGAGTTCGGCCGGATCGACTGCCTGGTCAACAGTGCGTATCTGCCGCCGCCGTTCACGATGTTCGAAGATGCCGATCTGGCGACATGGAAGTCGTCGTTCGACGTCACTGTGTTCGGCACACTGCAGCTGACTCAACAGTGCGTTCCCCACATGCGCGCCGCCGGCAAGGGGTCGATCGTGTTCGTCAACTCGATGATCCAGAAGAAGCCGATCGCCGCTCAGTCCGGGTATGCGACGTCGAAGGGCGCGTTGACGATTGCAGCGAGGATGCTGGCCAAAGAGCTCGGGGCGTACGGCATTCGCGTCAACTCCACGTTCATGGGTTGGATGTGGGGTCCGCCGGTGGAGATGTACGTGGGGTGGCAGGTGTCCCAAGGTCGGTCGAAGCAAGATGTGATCGCCGAGATCACCAAGGACATTCCGCTCGGCTTCATCCCCGACGACGCCGATTGCGCCAATGCAGTGGCGTTCCTCGCGTCGGATCTGGCAAGCGTGATCACCGGTGCCGAACTGAACGTCAACGGCGGCGAGATCATGCTGTGATCCGATGCGACAGTGTGATCAGCGGAGCATCAGGTTCGGTTCGATTCGGGTTGGTGCCGTGACCTTCACGCTGACAGGGCTGGACGGCAAGGTCGCTGTCGTGACAGGCGCCGGTCGGATGAGGTCGATCGGCCGATCGATCGCGGTCGAGCTGGCGCGCGCCGGTTGCGACCTCGTGCTCACGGGTACGGGGCGCGATCCCGAGCGGTATCCCGACGATGAGAAGGCGGCGGGGTGGCGCGACATTGCGTCGGTCGCTGACGAGATCCGAGCCCTCGGCAGACGAGCAACGGCGGTGGTGAGCGATGTTTCGGACCCCGACTCGGTCGAGTCGTTGGCAGACAGCGTGCTCGCCGAGTACGGACGGGTCGATGTCATCGTGAACAACGCCGGCTCGGCTCGCGGCGCCGATCGCGTGCCGGTGGTCGACCTTCCGCTCGATGTCTGGCGCAGCGTCATCGACATCAACCTCCATGGCACGTTCTACATGTCGAGGACCTTCGCTCAGCGGCTGATCGCACAAGGAAAGGGCGGCGTGATCATCAACATCTCGTCGATCGGCGGCAAGCTGATGCCCGCCGACGCTGCGGCCTACGCGGCGTCGAAGGCAGCCATCCATTCACTCACCTCGTCGATGGCCAAGGAGCTCGGGCGATACAACATCCGCGTCAGCGCCATTTGTCCAGGCATCATCGACACCAGCCGTATGGATGATGTCGCGAGGGGCGAGCCGTGGGACACGATGGTCAGCGCAAGCGTGCCCCTGGGACGCGCCGGCACCGGGCAGGACATCGCATGGAACTGCGTCTACCTCAGTAGCGACCAAGGGGCGTGGATCACCGGCCAATCGTGGAACGTCGACGGGGGCCAGATGACGGCCCACTGACCCGGTCGCCCTCGGTTCGATTCGACGTTCGGACGGTCAGCGCCCGGCAGCACGTGGGTGCACACGATGGGGCATGCTGATGGCCACCTGAACGCCCGGTGAGTACTGCACGATCGGCTCGCCAATTGGCGACGTCAGCCCGGCAGCGACCACGAGCTCGTCGTCGTACCGGTCCAAGGTGGCGGTGTGCAACGGCCAGCGCAGGTGGTGCGCATCGGCACTCCAGCCCGTTCCGAACATCCGGCTGTACAGCCGCCACCGTGCGGACAGGAAGTGGTCCCTCTCGATCAGGTCGTCGTCGGCGATCCGGTCACCGATTCGCACGCTGACATCGCTCCGAGCGCCACGAGGCCCGGGAACGCGACGCACGCAATGATATTCGGCGTGACGAACCTCGGCATCCACCTGGACCGACATCTTCGACCACATGTACGGCAACCGGTAGCCGGCGCGCGCCGCGGTGACAGCGGCTGCTCTCGACGCGTCGAGGCTGAAAAACCAGATGCCGACGGTGCCATCATCGGCTGTGACATAGGTGCGGACGTTGGTCTCGGGGAAGACGCTCAACCAGGGAATGACGCCGAGGACAGGAAAGTCCACACGCATCACGAATGGGACCAGCGAGACCCAGGCCTGATCCTCGATCAGATGTGGTGTCAGCCCGGGCGGGAGCAGGCGCTGGACCTCGTCCGGCGAGTAGGCCCAGTGGACGAACGTCAGCTGTTCCCAGCCCATTCGCATCACGGGGTGTGGCACCTCGACATCCGGATCCGGGCTGTGCGGCACGATTTCACCCTACGGGCAGAGCGGCTGTAGCGATATCGTCCCACACGACATGGCCACCTATCTCGACCGGATTCTCGAACGTCATCGCGAGACCGCAGCCTCCGACACACGCGACCTCGCCGCTCTGATCGTCCGGGCTGCAGCGCACACAGGGACGCGTGCATTCGCCGCGTCGTTGCTGTCGGCCGTCGACCGTGGTGAATTGGCGGTGATCAGCGAGATCAAGCGGCGTTCGCCGTCAAAGGGTGCGCTGAATGCTGACCTCGATCCCTCAGCGATGGCCTCCAGCTACGAGGCCGGCGGAGCATCGGCGGTGTCGGTGTTGACCGACGCGGAGTTCTTCGGCGGATCGGCCGGCGATCTGCAGGCGGCTCGCAGCGCAGTGCTCCTGCCGGTACTGCGCAAGGACTTCTCGGTCTGCGCCGCCGACGTCTGTGATGCGCGGCTGATGGGTGCTGATTGTGTCCTGTTGATCGCCGCGGCGTTGACGCGTGACGAATTGATCGATCTGCATCGGGTCGCCGACGAGGTCGGGATCGAAGTGCTTGTCGAGATCCACGACGAACCCGAACTCGAGGTTGCGCTCGCCGCAGGGGCTCGGATGATCGGTGTCAACCAACGCGATCTCGTGACCTTCGAGGTCGATCACGAGCGTGCGGTGCGCATGGCCGGCGTGATCCCAGCCGACGTGGTCAAGGTGGCCGAGAGCGGGGTCCGCGATGTCGCCGACGCGCGTGTGTTGCAGGCTGCCGGATACCACGCCGTATTGGTCGGCGAAACATTGGTTACCGCCGCGGATCCGGCGGCTGTGCTCCGCGAGATGCGCTTTTGCAGGCAGGAATGAACCCCTGGTTTTCGGGGATGCCGGGGTACGGTTGATCCCGGATGTTCGTCAAGATCTGCGGTATCACCAACGAGGACGACGCCCTCTTCGCCGTGGCGATGGGGGCTGACGCAGTCGGATTCGTGTTCGCGCCCTCGACCCGCCAGATCGCTCCCCAGCAGGTGTACGACATCACTCGGCGGCTCCCGCCGGAGATTCTCACGGTCGGCGTCTTTCGCGACGAACACCCGAGTCGGGTGATCGACATCGTCAACAGGTCCGGTGTGCGGGCCGCTCAGTTGCACGGCCACGAGAGCCCTGACGATGTCAAGCTCGTGATGGCCCAGGTGCGGCGCGTGATCAAGGCCTTTCCCGCCGGTAGCCCGGACGTCGCTCGAGCCGACACGTTCGGCACCGAGATCATTCTGATCGACGCGGCAACGCCGGGTTCTGGGAACATGTTCGACTGGTCGCTGGCCGACGAAGTGCCGAGCGGCCCGAAGCTGATCCTCGCCGGTGGCCTCACCCCGGACAACGTCGCTGCCGCGGTGGGCCAGGTCCGGCCGTGGGGCGTGGATGTGTCAACGGGCGTCGAGCGTTCGCCCGGCAAGAAGGACGCGCTCAAGGTCAAAGCCTTCATCGAGCGTGCCCGCCAGGCAGCGCCCGTGCAATATGTCGGGCCGGACGAGATGCCGTACGACTGGGCAGATGACGAATAGCCGACCCTCCTCGACCAACCCGTTGTCGAAGAGCTTTCGAAAGGACGAATGAATGTCGATCATGGCCGAGCCCTCCGCCGAGGGCCGCTTTGGTGAGTTCGGGGGACGCTTCGTGCCCGAAACCCTGGTTCCTGCGTGTCAGGAATTGGAGGCCGCGTTCCGCGAGGCGTGGTCCGACCCGACGTTCGTCGCCGAACTCGATCAGTTGTTGCGCGAGTACGCCGGCCGTCCGAGCATCATCACCGAGTGCCACAACCTTGGCGCGAAGCTCGGCCTGCGCCTCCTGCTGAAGCGCGAGGACCTCAATCACACCGGTTCGCACAAGATCAACAACGTGCTCGGTCAGGCCCTGCTGGCCAAGCGGATGGGCAAGACCCGTCTCGTCGCCGAGACCGGCGCTGGACAGCACGGCGTCGCCAGTGCCACCGCTGCGGCGCTGATGGGGATGTCCTGCAAGGTGTACATGGGCTCTGTCGATGTCGAACGTCAGGCGCTCAACGTGTTCCGGATGAAGCTCCTCGGATCCGAAGTCGAAGCCGTCCACAGTGGCAGCAGAACGCTGAAGGATGCGGTCAACGAGGCGATGCGTGACTGGGTCGCCAACGTCGACGGAACGCACTACTGCCTCGGCTCGGTGATGGGCCCGCACCCGTATCCGTGGATGGTGCGTGAGTTCCACCGGGTCGTCGGAATCGAGGCCAACGCACAGTGCAGGCAGCTGCTCGGGGCCGACCCCGACGTCATCGTCGCCTGCGTCGGCGGCGGCTCGAACGCGATCGGCATCTTCAGCGGCTTCGTCGATACCGAAGCTCGCCTTGTCGGCGTCGAGCCGGCCGGGGGAGCAGCCGTCAGCCGGGGTATGCCCGGCGTCGTGCACGGTATGCGCAGCTATCTGATGCAGGATGAGTACGGCCAGGTGCAGGAGGCTCATTCGATCTCAGCGGGGCTCGACTATCCCGGGGTCGGCCCGGAACATTCGTACCTCTCGTCCATCGGACGCGCGGAGTATCCCTGTGTCAGCGATGCCGAGGTGATCGATGCGTTCCAGCTGATGGCCAGGTCAGAGGGAATCATTCCTGCGCTGGAGAGCGCGCACGCATTGGCGTGGATCGTTCGTGAGGCACCGACCATGCAGGGCCAGGTGGTTCTGATGAACCTTTCCGGTCGCGGTGACAAGGATGTCGACCAGATGATGGGAATTCTCGGCGAATGAGCAGCACAGCGAGCACCGACCCTGCCACCGTGCCGGCCACCGACCTCGATCACGGCGTCGGCCGAATGGAGACCGAGTTCCGAGCCAAGCGCTCCACGGGCCGAAAGCTGCTGGTGCCGTACGTCACGGGTGGTCTCCAAGGTTGGCAGCAGGCCATTCGCGCTGCCGCCGCGGCCGGTGCCGACGCGATCGAGATCGGCTTGCCGTTCTCCGATCCGGTGATGGACGGCCCGGTCATCCAGCAGGCATCGCAGCGAGCCATCGAGGCCGGCGTCAACATCAACATCATCTTCGACGAAGCCCGCGAACTCGACGTCGACATCCCGCTCGCGGTGATGTGTTACTACAACACGATCCACCACGCCGGCCACGAGCGCTTCGCGCATCTCTTGCGGGCAGCCGGAATCGTCGCCGCGATCGTGCCCGACCTCCCGCTCGAAGAGGCCGGACCGTGGTGCATCGCCGCCGACGCAGAGGGAATCGAGACGGTCATGCTCGCTGCTCCGACGGCACCCGATGCGCGTCTCCCGCGCATTGCTGCTCGCGCCCGCGGGTTCGTCTATTCGGTGGGTCTGCTCGGCGTGACGGGCGAGCGTTCGTCGCTGGCGGCGTCGGCCACGAATCTGGCGGCTCGGCTGAAGGCGATCACCGACGTGCCGGTACTCGTCGGGGTCGGTGTCTCGAACGCCGCCCAGGCGCGTGAGGCGGTCCACGTCGCCGACGGCGTGATCCAGGGCGCCAGCGTGGTCAAGCGATTGATGGAACACGGACCCGATGCCGTCGGCGAATACGTTGCCGAGGTGCGCGAGGCCATCACGCTGTCGCGAGCGTGAACCCCGACTCGGCCGCCCTGGCGGAACAGCACTGCGATTTGTGCGAGGCGGCGCGAATGACGCAGTGGTACCTCGACGACGAGGTGTGCTGGATCGCCGAATGCGAATTCTGCTCGGTGCCGATGGTGGTCTGGAAGGTGCACCACAACGCTCCACCGGACGATGTCAAGGCTGATCTCCATCGGAAGTTGTCGGCTGTGGTCGCCGAGCACTTCGAGTTCGAGTTCTACATCGACGACAACATGCGCAACATCCCCGCTCACTACCATGCCCACGCTCGGCGTCGCCGCCGAAGCCCCTTCGATCAATAGTTTCGCGAGCGTTTTCGTACCGCCAGCGGTACGAAAACGCTCGCAGAACTATTGGGTCGTGCGGTCGCGTGGTCGAGCCGGTTCAGCGCGAGTTGACGAACAGGCTCTGCGTCGACCGGCCGCACCGTCCGAGTTCGTCGTACAGAGCCGCTTCGGCAATCCCGGCTCCATGAGGTCCGTAGAATGAACGGGCGTGCATCCCGATCCATTCGCCGACCGGCGTGCGGAGGAGGTGCACGCTCAGGTCCGGGTTGATGAAGATAGCCTCCGCGGGGTCCAGCTCGCTGGAGACGCCATTGCTGAAGTCGGCCGCTGCGACGGCGCGCTGTGGACCGGTCGGAAGCTCGCCGGCCAGCACGGGGAACAACAGCCTGCACCACACCTTGACCGGTCCTCGTTCGATCCACGAACCCTCGAAGAAGCGCATGTCCACTGCGTCTCGGTGGAACGAGGTGTGTTCGCCGACGAAGCTCGGAGCTCGCTTGGTGCCGCTTGCCACCTCGCTGAACGGCGGTTCGAGGACGTAGTCGGCCGACAGCGTCACATCGGCAACTCGCATTCGCAGCGCACGTGCCCTGGCCACTTCGGTTCCATCCTCGAGCGTGATGCGCGCCCCGATCAGCGACACGTTTCGGCCGGGGCGCTCGACGTCGGAGGTGATCAACAGCGGCTGCAGCACGGGCACCGGGCGCACCAGTTCGACGGTGATCCGGGCCAGCTGCCAATTCCTCTGATTGTCCGACGTGTCTCCATCCGCCGTCTGCTCGCAGGTGCGGACGAGCAGAGCAGCCACCGGCCCACCGTGGCAGCTGGACGGATCCCACGGTCCACGACTCAGCTCGGTTGCGATGAGCGCGTCATCCTCGGCGACGAAAAGGCTGACCGGATCGCTCATGGATCGACTGTACGCGACTGCCGCCTAGGGTGAGATCATGCTCTCTGCCGGCGACACCGCCCCGACCGCTGACCTCTTCGACCAGAATGCAGAGGCGTTCGACTGGAAGACCACGAAGGGTCACCGGACGCTGATCTTCTTCTATCCGAAGGCGTCCACGCCGGGCTGTACCCAGCAGGCGTGCGGGCTGCGCGACGTGGTCGGCGCCGTCGGCGACACGACGATCATCGGTGTCAGTCCCGACAAGCCGGCGGCGCAGAAGAAGTTCGCCGACAAGTACGAATTGCCGTATCCGCTGCTGGCCGACACCGAGCACACACTGGCCGAGGCTTTCGGGGTGTGGAAGGAGAAGTCGATGTACGGGCGCACTTACATGGGTATCGAAAGGTCGGCATTCCTCATTGGCCCGAAGGGCAAGATCGAGCAGGCGTGGTACAAGATCAGCCCCAAGGACACCACGGTCAAGCTGTTGGAGGCGCTGCAGGCGTGAGCGATTTCCCGAGGCCCGACGAGATCATCGCCCACCGTCCCCCGTTCCTGTTCGTCGACGAGGTGATCGCCCTCGAGCCAGGCATCAGTGCCACAGGCCTCTGGCGCTTGACCGGCGACGAGTGGTTCTTCGCTGGTCACTTCCCTGGCCGGCCGACATTGCCCGGCGTGCTGATGTGCGAGGCCATCGCCCAGGTCGGCGCGATTGCTGTTCTGACCGATCCCCGCTTCTCGACGAAGCTGCCGTTGTTCGGTGGCATCGATGGAGCTCGTTTCCGCAAACAGGTCGTCCCGGGGGACACGTTGGAAGTGTCGGTCACGCTCGGCCGGATGTCGGCGCGTGCCGGAAAGGGCGCGGGCAAAGCTGTCCTGAACGGTTCAACGGCGTGCGAGTGCGAGCTGATGTTCGTCCTCGTCGATGCGTGAACACCGCCGACCCTATGTTCTCCGAGCGGTTTCGTCTGGCTACTGGTACGAAACCGCTCGCGGAACTTCTGTTCAGGGGATGGGTGGTGGGGGACCGATGATGACGGATCCGTTGTGACCACCGAAGCCGAAGTTGTTCGAAAAGGTCGGACCCGGTTCCCACGGTTGCGGCTCGCCGAGCACCAGATTGATGTGCATCTCCGGTGAGAGCTGCTTCGTGCCGGCCGTTGGTGGGATCAACCGGTGCTGTATCGACAACAACACCGAGGCGGCTTCCAATGCCCCGGCCGCACCGAGCGCGTGACCGGTGACGCCCTTGCCACTGGTCATCGGTGGTCCGTTCGGTCCGAAGACGGCTTCGACGGCCTGCGCCTCGGCTTCGTCGTTCAACGGAGTGGACGTTCCGTGGGCGTTGATCTGGGCAATGTCCGCCGGAGACAATTGGGCGTCTTCGAGGGCGAGTTGCATGCAATGGATGGCGCCCACCCCACCGGGTGACGGTGCAGTGATGTGATGGGCATCGGCCGTACTGGCCGCGCCGAGTACTTCTCCGTAGATGGTGGCGCCTCGCGCCACGGCGACGTCCCAGGCTTCGAGAATGAACGTGGCAGCGCCCTCGCCCATTACGAATCCGTCGCGATCGACGTCGAACGGACGGCTGGAGCCGACTGTGGACAACGCCGTCATGTTGTTGAATCCGGCCATCGCCGACGGTGTGCCGGCCGACTCCGCGCCGCCCGTGACCATCGCATCGCAACGGTCCCAGGCGATCAATCGCGCCGCGTTTCCAATGGCATGGGTAGCTGCGGCGCACGCAGTGCAGATCGTCTCGTTCGGCCCCTGCAGGCCATAGCGCATCGAGATCGCCGCGCCGGAGGCATTGCCCATCATCATCGGGACGAGGAATGGTGAAACGCGCCGCTCACCTTTCGTCAGGCGAATTTCGACCTGATCCTCCAGGGTCTGCAGACCGCCGATGCCCGTGCCGTAGATGATGCCGAATCGGCGAGGGTCGACGTCTGGTCGCCCGGCATGCTCGAACGCCTCGATCGCTGAGGCGACCGCGAACTGCTCGACCTTGTCGGCGCGACGCGACTCCTTCGGGCTCGCGTAGTACGGCGAGGGGTCCCAATCGGTGAACGCAAAGGATTTCGTGCCGGTGATGCCGGGGCCGAGAAGGCCCCGCCAATAGGCGTCCTTGCCCATACCGCAGGGCGCGACCACACCGAAGCCGGTGATGGCGACGCGCCTCCCACGGCCGCGCATCAGAGCTTGCCGACGACCAGGTCGTATGCCTGACCGACTGTGTCGATGCCTTCCAGTTCCTCTTCCGGAACCTCGACGCCGAACTCCTCTTCGAGTGCCATCACCAATTCGACGAGGTCGAGGCTGTCTGCGTCGAGATCGTCGGCGAACTTGGCTTCTGGAACGACTTGATCAGGCGACACCGACAACACGTCGACGGCGCACTTCTTGAAACGTTCGAACTTTTCCTGATCCACTGGATTCTCCATTACTGGTTGGTGAGAGGTGTGCGAGTGATAGCTGAGATTGTTGCCGCAACTAGTGGCCCATACCCAGTCCGCCGTCAACCGGAACGACGGCGCCGGTGATGTAGGCCGCATCGTCGGAGGCCAGGAACGCTACGACGCCAGCGATCTCGTCCGGCGTCGCCATCCGACCGAGTGGGACCGCTGCGGTCAACTCGGCCAGGCGCTTCTCGCCGAGCGAGGCCGTCATGTCTGTGGCCACCGGTCCGGGAGCCACGACATTGACCGTGATGCTGCGCGAGCCGAGTTCACGAGCCAACGAGCGAGCTAATCCGACCAGTCCGGCTTTGCTGGCTGCGTAGTTGGCTTGGCCCGCCGACCCGAGGAGGCCGACCACTGACGACATGAAGATCATTCGCCCGGCGCGAGCCCGGACCATACCCTGAGCCGCGCGTTTGGCGACCCGGTACGCAGCGGTCAGGTTGGCATCGACGACGTCGGCGAAGGAGTCTTCGCTCATCCGCAGGAGGAGCCCGTCTTTGGTCATCCCGGCATTTGAGACGAGCACTTGAACGGGACCGAACCGTTCCTCGGCGAACGAGAACGCGGCATCCACGTCGGCCACCGACGTGACGTCGCACTTGATCGAAGCGAAGCCGTCAGGCGGTGGGGACGTGTTGTACGTGATCACCACGTCGTCGCCGAGCGCGGCGAACCTCTGCGCGCAAGCGAGGCCGATCCCTCGGGATCCGCCGGTGACCAGAACCGTGCGGCTCACTGTTCGTCGCCACCCCACCGGAGCACTGCGCTGGCGGCCGTCATTCCGGCACCGAAGCCGACGAGCAGGACGAGGTCGCCCTTCTTGATCCGACCGGCGTCCAACGCATTATTCATCGCCAGAGGGATCGAGGCCGACGACGTGTTGCCTGTGTAGTGCAGAACGGTCGCAGCCTTCTCGATCGGAATTCCGAGCTTGGCGCACGCCGATTCGATGATTCGAATGTTGGCCTGGTGCGGGACGACGACAGCGATTTCGTCGGCCGTGACGCCGGCGTGATTCAACGACTTGGTGGCCGAGTCGACCATGATCCGAACGGCACGGCGGAAGACTTCCTTGCCCTCCATCTGGACGAAGCCACCGGTCTCGGCGTAGAGGAATCGTTCCGCGCTGCCGTCGGCATCGAGATCCCAGCCGAGTAGTTGGCCGCCGCCGTGATCCACTGCTTCGAGCACCACTGCACCTGAGCCGTCGGCGAATAAGACGGCGGTATTGCGGTCCGTCCAATCGGTGATCTTGGAGAGGCAGTCGGTGCCGATGCACAGGATCTTCTTCGACCCCATCGCGATCAGACCATGCGAGATGACGAGGCCGTACATGAACCCGGAGCACGCGGCATTGACGTCGAACGCGCCACAGCGCAGTCCCAATTCGTTCTGAACAGCGACCGAGGAGGCCGGCACTGCACGGTCAGGAGTCGTGGTGGCCAACACCAGCGCGTCGATCTCGGACGGGTCGATTCCAGACATCTCCAGAGCGCGCCGGCCCGATTCGATCGACAAGCCAACGGTGGTCCCACCGACTCGGCGCTCGTGAATGCCGGTGCGCTCGACGATCCATGCGTCGTTGGTGTCGAACATCTGCTCGAGATCGTGGTTGGTCAAGATCTTCGGCGGAAGCGCCGAACCCCAACCGGTGATGACGGCTCCGCGAATTCCATCAGGGACCTTCGGCATGTTGTTCAGACCGTCCTTAGCCATGCAATGGGTTGACGCAAGGTGATGCGCTCTCCGTTCACCGCAATGTAGCTCTGCAGGATGCCGGCGAACGGCGACCGGACTTCGGTCTCGCCGACGTGACCGAGGACGGCACCGACATTGATCTGGCTGCCGTCGGCAACGTCGGCCACTGGTGTGAACACGCCGGCGGCCGGGCTGACGACGAGGCGCTCGGACACGAAGAGGTGTTCCCCCTCGAGTTGGTTGGCGCCACGGGGAGATCCGGCATCGACCCACTCGATCAGCTTGTCGAGGTCTTCGGGCGTCGACACGGAGATGGTTCTGGCCGACTCGACCGTGCGTTTGGCCATCCCCGTCAGGACGCCACCGGGTCCGAGTTCAGCGAAGCCGGTGACACCGAGATCGGCCAGCGTGAGCAGGCAGTGCTTCCATCGAACCGGACTGCTCAGCTGTGCCGAGAGCAGACTGGACCACGCGGTGCCGTTGTCGTGAGCGAGGGCGTCCACATTCGAAACGACCGGCACCTCGGTGTCGCGGGGATTCGCTTCGGCGATGGCCTGACGCAGCCGTTCGCGAGCGGGAGCCATGTACGGCGTGTGGAAGGCCCCGCTGACCTGCAGCGGCATGACCTTCTTGGCTCCGAGTTCCTTGGCGACGATGCCCGCAGCTGCGACGCCTTCGCGAGACCCGGCGATGACGACCTGTCCCGGTGCATTGAAATTGGCGACCCAGACATCGCTGTCCGCTCGGCGGCAGGCGACTTCGACGAGATCGTCGTCCAGGCCCAGAACGGCAGCCATGGTGCCGGGGTGGTCGAGGCCGGCCTGGTGCATCGCATCGGCACGTTCGATCACCAACCGGACGCCGTCGTCGAAGCTGAGCGCGCCGGTTGCGGTGAGGGCTGTGTATTCGCCGAGGCTGTGACCGGCGCAGAAGCTCGGCTCGATTCCGAGCCGTTCTGCGGCGTCGAGCACCATCAGGCTGGAGACGAAGGTGGTCAGCTGGGCGTTGCGTGTATCGCGGAGCTCCTCGGCATCGGCATCGAGAAGGAGGCGTCCGATGTCGCGGTCGGCGTAGAGCGACGCCTCTTCGACCAGTTCCCAACTTTCATGATCCGTCCATGGCCGACCCATGCCCGGCCGTTGTGAACCCTGCCCGGGAAACGTGAAGGCAAGCATCGTTTGGTGTTCGGTCTCCTCGTGAGCCCTGCTTGAGGTGAAGGGGTGGGGGAGCGTCCCCAGACCGAGAGGCTAGACGCTGGGGCCGCCCTCTGCGTTGCTACCGGTGGGTAGGTCGTTTCATCGCTACACTGACGCAGGTACTTGCCCGAGTGGCGGAATGGCAGACGCGGAGGACTCAAAATCCTTTGTTCGAAAGGACGTGTGGGTTCGACCCCCACCTCGGGCACGGATCGGCCTCTCGGAGCAATGATTCTGGACGATCTGGAGGAATCGTTGCTCCGTGACCGACGGCAACTGAATTCGGCGTCACGACACGCCAACGGCGGCCAACACAGACCCCGTTCGCGTGCCGGTGTCGGCCGTGCAGACCAACCTTCCAGCTTTGTCCCGGTTGGCGATCACGCCAGGCGTGACGTCCGCTGTCCGGGCGAGAGCGGCGAGAACGGCTGGACTGACGTCGGTGCGACAGACCCGAACGATTTCAGGATTGTTCTCGGCATGGACTGCAGAACTGATCGTGACGCGTGTGGTGCCGACCGCGTAGACCTCGTGATTGTGCGGTTTCGCGCAGTCGACGAGATCGATCTTCGAGCTCTCGAAGACATCAGAGCTCGGGGCCAAGAAACAGTCGCCGACCATCAAGGTGTCGACTCGAGACGCGCTGGTCGTGGACGACCGGTGCGCCAGGACCACCGCCACGATCCCGAACGGAATCACGATCAGCCACCACAGTCGGCCCCTCCTCGACGGGCCCCGATGTCGTGCAGCCGTCGATCCGTCGTATCCCGGTTCGCCGCCGGCTGAGGGGCTTTGGTAGGGCGGCTCCGGTGGGCCGGGGATTCCGGCAGCCGATCCGAAAGGCCGATTGATTTCAGTCACGGTTCATCCTGCGTGTCGGAGCGGCGGGAATGGTGATGGGGGAGCACGATCGCGTCGACGCGAAGGGGCAGACGCCTTCGCCAGTTCGGTACATCGACGGTGCCCGGATGATTCGGCCGTTCTGTCGACGCGCTCAGGTCGTCCATCGACAGCAGACGAACCTTCGGAGGGGCCGCCAGCAGTGCAGCGTGCACTTCCGCGATGACTGCGGCAGCGACGTTGCCGGGTGCCACCTCGGCCAGACGCAGTTGCTGTTCGGTGCCACCATCTGTTCCGCTCAGCACGCCTGCAACGGTCGGCAGGTCATGCGTCGTCACCGTTGCCATGCAGTGGACCGGCCATTGGCTGGGGGGATCGTCTTCGAACCACAGCACTCTGGTTCCGGCGATGTTGCGTTCAGCGAGACGTTTGCGCACACTCGGTTCGACAGTCCCGAGGTCCTCGCCGACCACGTAGGCGCCGGCGCGTGTCGCCTCGATGCAGATGATCGACATCAGTTCGTGCGCGGGGAACGTGACGTACGCACCTTCGGCTGCCTGACACCCCGCTGGCACCCAGAACTGCCGGAACAATCCCATGACGTGGTCCATCCGCAAACCCTGAACGCCGCGCAGAGCAGCGCGGATGGTGTCGATGAACGGTTGATACAGGGCGTTCCGTACCCTCCACGGGATGAAGGGTGGAATGCCCCAGTCCTGACCGGATGCGCTGAACGGGTCAGGGGGAGCGCCGATGCGCGCATCGAGAGCAAGCAGGTCCTGGTATTCCCAGGCATCTGCGCCACCAGGCGAAAATCCGACAGCGAGGTCGCCGATGATGTCGACTCCCGTCTTCGCAATCCGGTCCAGCTGCTGGCCGACGCGGCTCTGGCACCACTGGTGAAAGTCGGCACGAGCGGCGAAGCCGGGGTCATGTTCCAGCCTGGCCGTCAAGGCGTCGAGGTCGAACCTGCGCCATTCCTCCGGCCAATTGCGCCACTCGGCCCCGTATTCATCGCACAGTGCGTTCCACAAGGCGATGCTGTCGGGCTGCGGAGACCGGCGTTCCGACTGACGCTCTTGCGTTTGACAGTCTTGCGTTTGACAGTCTTGCGTTTGACGGTCTTGCGTTTGACGCTCTTCCGATTGACGCTCTTCCGATTGACGGTGCAACGCATCGAGCACAGCTCGTTTGGCGGCCCACACTGCGTCACGGTCGATCAACGAATCCGGTGTGCAGACGAGATCCGGCGGGGTCGGTAGATCCATGTCGAGCAACAAAGGATTCCACGCCCGTCGACTACTCGGATAGTAGGGGCTGTCGCCTTGGGGCCACGAGGGAGCAGGTTGGTGCAGCGGGCTGACCAGGATCACGCGGCCCCCAGCCAGATCCAGCGATTCGGCCAACCGACGCAGGTCGCCGAGGTCACCGATGCCCCACGAGTGATCGCTCCAGAGTGCATAGATCTGTGCGGCAAGGCCCCATTCCGACGGAATCGGCGGGCAGCTGATCGGATGGATGATCAGGCGGGTGGTCGGACCGCCTTCGACCGGTACGAGGTCGTGATAGCCGATCGGCAGGTCATCAGCCAGTTCGGACTGAGGACCGATGATCCGGCCATCGTCGAGATGGATCCAGCACGAATTCCACAACGCCTGCTTCTCGCCCTGTGCGACGAACCACAGAGGTGGACCCTCCACGGGCGTGCCCATTGCTTCGCGCAGCGCGTTGCGAGTGCTCTCGGCGGTCTGGTGCCATCCGCCGTCGATGTCGAAGTAGCCGTCGCTGATGCTCCACCCGTCGGACACCCCCACATTGTGCCCGCGAGTTCCGACGGTGAGACGGTCGCCGGTCGGGGAGATCAGCGGTCGGACGATCATCATCTGAGTGCGGTCGTTCCATAGACTGGCGTGCGTGGGTAACTGGCTCGTCGAGCGACGTCTGAAGCAGGCGACAGCGAGGTTGCGCGGGTTGCGTGAGGAACTGAACGTGATCGACGAGCAGTTGGCCCACCTGGGAGAAGAGGCCGACGACATGGGCATCCGGTCGCTCGTGTCCGAGACACCGGGTGCCTCGTACGAATACCACCACGCCCAGGCTCACGCCGACGCGATGGCCAAGCACAGATCCCATGTCATGGCGTCCATCGCCGACTTGGAACTGCGTCAAGATCTGCTGCTGGACCGTCTGACCGGTTGAGCGTGGTTGAATGTGGCTGCGCTCAGGCCAGCAGCCGACCGGCGATTCTGAAAGGACCGATCGTGACCATCCGTGTGGTGATCGCCGAAGATGAAGCAATCATTCGGCTCGACTTGAAAGAGACCCTCGAAGAGGAGGGTTACGACGTTGTCGGCGAAACCGGCCGAGGCGACAAGGCCGTGGAGTTGGTGCGCGAGCTGAAGCCGGACCTGGCCATCCTCGACATCAAGATGCCGGGCATGGACGGCCTCGAGGCGGCCGCTGTGATCAACGCCGAACGGCTGTGCGGCGTACTCATCCTGACGGCGTTCAGTCAACGCGAGATCATCGAGCAAGCCCGCGACTCGGGGGCCCTCGCGTACCTCGTCAAGCCCTACCAGAAAAGCGATCTGATCCCTGCGATCGAAGTTGCAATCGGCCGGTTCCGCGAGCTGCAGACATTGAGCGGCGAGGTCGATGCGCTCGAGGAGCAGCTGGAATCGCGCAAACTGATCGAGCGCGCCAAGGGCATCCTCTCCGACGAGTGCGGTTTGAAAGAGCAGGAGTCGTTCACCTTCTTGCAGCGCACGGCGATGAGCGAGCGCGGCCGGATGCGCGATGTGGCCGAGCGGGTCATCGCCGGCACGCTTCGACCCCCGACGGCCAGCCGCGACACCACACCGGGCACCACCTTCGGCGCCGGCGAATAGCAGACCTTCGTGGCCAAGCTGCTCATCCTCGACGGCAACTCGCTGACGTATCGGGCGTTCTTCGCACTGCCGACGGACATGGCCACTGCCAGCGGGCAGGTCACCAATGCCGTTTTCGGCTTCACGTCGATGTTCATCAACCTCGTCAAGGACCACAAACCGGATGGGATCCTCGTCGCCTTCGATCGTCCCGAACCGACGTTTCGCCATTTCACGAACCCCGAGTACAAGGCTCAGCGTGAGGCTGCGCCGGACATCCTCCGGCAGCAAATGGGACTCGTTCGTGAGGTCTTGCAGGCGCTGGGCGTGACCGCCATCGAGCTCACCGGCTTCGAGGCCGACGATCTGATCGGCACTGTCGCCAGGATGGCCAGCGAACGCGGCGACGAGAGCATCATCGTCACCGGCGACCGCGACGCGTATCAGCTCGTCAGCGACCCGTCTGTGAAGGTCTTGTACAACCGCCGCGGGGTCAGCGACTACGCGCTCTACGACGAAGCCGGCATCCTCGACAAGACCGGTGTCACCGCGGCGCAGTACCCGGAGTACGCGGCGCTGCGTGGCGACACGAGCGACAACCTTCCGGGTGTTCCGGGCGTCGGCGAGAAGACAGCTGCGAAGTTGATCCAGACCTATGGCGGCCTGGACGGGATCTTCGCCAACGTCGACAAGAACACCCCCAAGTTGAAGGCGTCGTTGATCGAGTTCGAGCAGCGCGCCCGTCAGAACCACGAGCTGATGATCGTCGACTGCAACGCTCCGATCGAGGTCGATTTCGACACTCTCGGCTTCACGCCGGATCAGGCCGAGGTCAACCGGTTGTTCGACTTCCTCGAGTTCCGAAGCCTGCTCAACCGTCTGAACGAAGCGTTGGGCGGAGTCGGCATCGCCAGCGCTGCGACGTCAACCGGCGAGGTGCTCGAGGCGGAAGTTTCGATCAGCGCGTCGTCGGAAGAGAGCGCTGCGGTGATTGCTCTTCTGCCGAAGGTCGACATCGCTGCGCGGTGGGTCGCAGCGCCGGGCCGCAGTGAACTGGTCGGTGTCGCGGTTGTCACTGATCTCACCGGTGGTGCGTGCCTGTGGATCCACGCCGACCATCTGTTGCAGCCGGACATGGCGGCGGCGATGGCCAACCTGACGAATGTCCGCGGCCACAACATCAAAGCCCTGATGCGGTGGATGCTCGACCACGGCGAGGAGCTGAAGGGTCTGCAGCTCGACACCGCGATCGGCGCATATCTGATCGACCCGGCCGAGTCTCGCTACGCCGTTGCCGACCTGCTCGAGAAGTACACAGCGTTCCGATTCCCACCCGATGAGCCCGAGGCCAAAGGCCAGCTCGACTTCGGCGAGAGCGGTATCGACGATGCCAAGCGTGCCGGCCGCGAGGCGTTGGCGATCTCGCACCTGGCCGACGCGCTGCAGGACGCACTCGACAAGCAAGGCATGTCCGAGCTGTATGCAAGCATCGAGAACCCGCTCGTGCGCATCCTCGCCAAGATGGAGCACGTCGGTGTCGCCGTCGACCGGGTCGAGCTGCAGCGGCTCAGCGATCGACTGGCCACCGAGGTACAGCGGCTGAGCGTCGTGCTGCAGGACGTCGTCGGGCGACCGTTCAACATCAACTCGCCGGTGCAGCTCCGCGAGATCTTGTACACAGAACGCGGCTTGGCGCCGGCGAAGAAGACCAAGACCGGTTTCTCGACCGACGCGGCCACCCTGGAGAAATTGCGCGACGAATGGCCGGAGTTCATCGTTCCGCTGCTGCAGTTCCGAGAGGTCGAGAAGTTGCGCAGCACCTATGGCGAAGCACTCCTCAGCGAGGTCGCCGTAGACGGACGAATCCATGCAACGTTCAATCAGACGGTTGCTCGCACCGGCCGGCTGAGCAGTGATCAGCCGAATCTGCACAACATTCCCGTCCGTTCCGAAGAGGGCAGAGCCTTCCGTCAGTGCTTCGTGCCGGGACCCGCTTGCACCCTGATGGTGGCCGACTACAACCAGATCGAGCTGCGCTGCATCGCCCATCTCGCCGGCGATCCTGGGCTGATCGAAGCATTCGAGCTCGGCCAGGACATCCACAACGCCACGGCTGCTCGTGTGTTCGGTGTCGCTCCCGGCGATGTCAAGCTCGATCAGCGGGCGAAGGCGAAAATGGTGTCCTACGGATTGGCGTACGGAATGGAGGCCTACGGTCTCGGCCAGCGGTTGAGCATTCCGACCGATGAGGCATCGGTCATCCTCGATGCGTACTTCGTTGCCTTTCCGAGGGTACGGGCCTACATGGACGCGACGGTGAAGGAAGCTCGCATGCGTGGCTACACGGAGACGTTGTTCGGTCGCCGTCGGCCGATTCCCGAGCTGAGTAATTCGAACTTCCGAATCCGCCAGGCGGGCGAACGCCAGGCAATGAATGCCGGCATCCAGGGCCTCGCCGCCGACATCTTCAAGGTCGCTCTGGTCCGCATCGACGCGGCCCTCGAGGCCGGCGGCTTCGAGAGCCAAGTCATCCTGCAAGTACACGACGAGGTGATCGTCGAGGTCCCGCTTGGCGAGCGCGAGGTCGTCGGACCACTGATCATCGACATCATGCGACAGGCGGCCCACCTCGACGTCCCGCTCGAGGTCAATGTCAGCTGGGGCGACACCTGGGCAGCGGCCAAGGGCTGAACGCAGCAGCAAAGTGGAGACCAGTCCCGACCAGCAACGCGCCGCCCGGAGCGCTAGCGACAAGGCGCACGGAGGGAGCAGTCGAAACGAAGTGGAGACCAGTCCCGACCAGCAACATTGGTTCGAGGCGCTCGCGGATCACATGGGTTCGGCGTACTTGCGGTACTCGTTCACCAAAGGCACCGAGCAGGAGATCACGTTCCTGATCGAATCGCTTGCACTGGAACCAGGGATGCGTGTTCTCGACGTCGGTTGTGGGCCAGGGCGTCATGCGCTCTCGCTGGCGGCGCGCGGCATCTCCGTGCACGGCATCGACATCAGCCAGAAGTTCATCGACATCGCGCGATCGATGGCTGAACCGATGACCACGTTCGAAAGGGTTGACGCACGATCAATGCATTTCGAAGCAGAATTCGACGCAGTGATCTGCCTCTGCCAGGGTGCGTTCGGGCTGATGACGGCCAACGGCGACGACAGCGTGGTGCTCGGGGGAATGGCTCGCGCGCTCCCACCGGGTGGCCGGCTCGCACTCACTGCGTTCAGCAGCTACTTCGCCGTCAAGTACCACGACGACGCAGAGTTCGACGCGAACTCCGGGGTCAGCCACGAGCGCACCGAGATCAAGAACGAGTCAGGTGTCGCGCGTGAGGTGTCGCTGTGGACCGGCTGCTACACACCGCGCGAGCTCCGCCTCCTGTGTGCCGAGGCCGGCCTACGCGTCGACAGGATCAGCAGTGTCGAGCCAGGCGCTTACGGAAACGACCCGCCGACCACGGAAACGCCCGAGTTCCTGGTCCTCGCCACCCGTGAAGATGGCTGGCCTGGCGGGTGACGTGGGGGCGGCGCACTGGTATCATCGCGAGGCGCCGCAAGTCCGCGACGCCTACGGTGCATTCCTTCCTGCTCCCGTCCTCTGAAAGAGATATACCTCTTGTCCGATACGACTCTCACCTCTTCTGTCTTTGGCACATTCGACGAAGAGGGTAATTACACCCCCCGCCAGGTCATCTCCGACGACCTCGGCATGTCATTCGCTGACGCGATCGCCGGCACCCTCGTCGAAGTCGAAGATGGCCAGCTCGTCTACGGCACCGTGGTCAAGATCGACCGCGACGAAGTGCTGCTCGACATCGGCTACAAGAGCGAGGGCGTCATCCTCGCCCGCGAGCTCAGCATCCGCAACGACGTCAATCCGAACGACATCGTCAAGCTCGGCGAGAAGGTCGAAGCACTCGTCCTCCAGAAAGAGGACAAAGAGGGTCGCCTCCTGCTGTCCAAGAAGCGTGCGCAGTACGAGCGTGCCTGGGGCAACATCGAGAAGCTCAAAGAAGCCGATGGCATGGTCGAAGGCCTCGTCATCGAAGTCGTCAAAGGCGGCCTCATCGTCGACATCGGGCTGCGTGGCTTCCTGCCCGCATCACTCGTCGAGCTGCGCCGTGTCCGCGACCTGCAGCCCTACGTCGGCAAGATGGTCCAGGCCAAGATCATCGAACTCGACAAGAATCGCAACAACGTGGTCCTGTCACGTCGCGCCTACCTGGAAGAGACGCAGAAGGAAGCTCGCGACGAGTTCCTGACCAACCTGAAGCCGGGCGAGGTCCGCACGGGTGTCGTCAGCAGCGTCGTCAGCTTCGGTGCATTCGTCGACCTCGGCGGCATGGACGGCCTGATCCACGTCAGCGAACTGTCCTGGAAGCACGTCGATCATCCGGGTGCTGTGGTCGCCGTCGGCGATCCGGTCACGGTCCAGGTGCTCGATGTGGACTTCGACCGCGAACGGATCAGCCTGTCGCTCAAGGCCACGCAGCAGGATCCATGGCAGATCTTCGCCAACGGTCACGAAGTCGGCCAACTGGTCTACGGCCGGATCACCAAGCTCGTCCCGTTCGGTGCGTTCGCGCAGGTCGGCGAGGGCATCGAGGGTCTGGTCCACATCTCCGAGATGAGCGCTCATCACGTCGATGCTCCGGAACAGGTCGTCACGCCAGGCGAAGAGCTGTGGGTCAAGATCATCGATCTCGATCTCGCCCGTCGCCGGATCAGCCTGTCGATCAAGCAGGCCGCGGAGGGTGGCGAACTGGCCGAGGAGTACCGCCAGCACTTCGAGATGGACGAGCACGGCAACTGGGCAGTGGGCGCCGACGATGTCGAGCGTGAAGCTGCATGGGCCGAGTACTACGAAGAGCACGGCGAGGCACCGCCAGAGGACGGCATCCTGCCGTCGTCTGCTCCTCGCGAAGCAGCCAGCACCGAAGCGGCAGCTGACGCCTGATTCCTCGGAGGTTTTGCGAAGCGGAGGGTTTGCGAACACTTCGGGTGCGTCGCAAACCCTCCACTTGTCAGTCGTGAAGTCGGCTCGAACCACGGTCGTCGAGGTCGCGTTCCTCGAATCGGGGCCGGTCGCCGGCGAACCCGTCGTCCTGCTCCACGGCTTTCCGTACGACGTCCATGCTTACGACGCCATCGCCGGCCGACTCGCTGATGATGGCCGGAGGGTGATCGTCCCGTACCTACGCGGTTTTGGTCCGACCCGCTTTCTCGATCCGCAGACCCTCCGATCGGGCCAGCAGGGCGCGTTGGCCGCAGATCTGCTGGGTCTGCTGAACGCGCTGCAGATCGAGAGGGCAACGCTGGTCGGCTACGACTGGGGCGGCCGGGCAGCCTGCATCGTCGCTGCCCTCTGGCCCGAGCGTGTCAGCGGTCTGGTCTCCGTTGACGGCTACAACCTCCAGGACATCGCCGCGGCTGCAGAGCCTTTGGCTCCGGACGACGAGTACCGGTTCTGGTATCAGCACTACTTCAACGCCGATCGAGGCCCGGCCGGTCTCCGGCTGCACCGGACCGAACTCTGCAAGTTGCTGTGGGAGCTGTGGTCGCCGACGTGGGACTTCGGTTCAGCGTTCGATCTCACGGCCGCATCGTTCGCCAATCCGGATTTCGTCGACGTCGTCATCCACTCCTATCGCCACCGGTTCGGGCGGGTCGGCGGCGATCCCGAGTACGACGACATCGAGCGGAGGATTGCCGAGCAACCGACGATCGACGTACCGACTGTCGTCCTGTACGGCGGTGATGACGGTGTCGGTGGGCCACCCGAACTGGGCGACCCGACCGGGAACATCTGCAAGTTCACGCGTCTGCTCCACGAACAGATCGTTCCCGGCGTGGGGCACAACCTCCCGCAGGAAGCCCCCGACGCCGTGGTCGATTCAGTGCGCGCCTTGGCGACGATCTGATCCGAGTGCGAGGATAGGAGTTGCTCGAACAGCACGGAGGTACGTCGTGATCGTCGTGGGACTCACCGGTGGAATCGGCTCCGGCAAATCAACGGTCTCGGCCGCGCTCGCCGAACTCGGCGCCGTCGTGATCGACGCCGACGCAACGGCCCGTCAGCTGCAGGAGCCCGGTCAGTCGGTTTTCATGGCGATCGTGCACCGCTTCGGCAACGAGATGGTGGCCGCTGACGGAACGCTCGACCGGCTCGCGCTGGCTGCGCTCGTCTTCCCGAATCCGGATCTGCTGAAGGATCTGAACGCGTTGACGCACCCGGCGATCGGTGCGGAAATCCGCAGTCGGATGCGTGCTCACGTGGGCACAGACGTTGTCGTCGTGCTCGATGTTCCGTTGCTGATCGAGAACAGCCGATACCCGGTCGCCGGGGTTGCCGTCGTCGATCTGCCCGTCGAGACCGCCGTTGATCGATTGGTCAATTCCCGCGGGATGGACGAGGCCGATGCGCGGGCGCGAATTGCCCGTCAGGCAACTCGTGAAGAGCGTCTCGCCAAGGCCGACTTCGTGATCGACAACTCTGCAGACCGGGCTGCTCTGACTGCCCAGATCACCCCGCTGTGGGAGTGGATGCGCAGCCTGGACCCCGTCGCCGACGATGACATCCGCCTCACCGATGCCGTCGACTGGTCGCCGATCGACAACCACCTCAGCTGACCTCGCTCTGTGCGAGCACATACCCGTACGTAGCGGTGTGATCTTGCGATGAGACGGTGACGCTGGACCGAAATTTTCCTGTGACCGTACACGTGTTCGCTGATAGACTCGGCCCGTGATTCCGTTCAAGGTCGTGTCCGACTTCGAGCCCGCAGGCGACCAGCCGAAAGCCATCGAGCAGCTGACCGCCGGAATCACCCGCGGCGACCGGTTCCAGACGTTGTTGGGCATCACCGGGTCGGGCAAATCGGCAACGATCGCGTGGACCATCCAGAGCGTGCAGAAGCCGACGCTGATCCTCGCTCCGAACAAGTCACTCGCGGCGCAGTTGGCCCAGGAGATGAAGGAGTTCTTCCCCGAGAACCGGGTCGAATACTTCGTCAGCTACTACGACTACTACCAGCCAGAGGCGTACATCGCCTCCAGCGACACGTACATCGAGAAGGACTCGTCGATCAACGACGAGATCGATCGGCTCCGCCACAGCGCGACCGCAGGCCTGCTGACTCGACGCGACACCATCGTCGTTGCGTCCGTCAGCTGCATCTACGGCATGGGTAACCCCGAGGAGTACAAGGGGCAGATGCTCGACCTCAGCGTCGGCGTCGACTACGACCAGCGCAGCATTCTCCGTCGGTTGGTCGACCTGCAGTTCGACCGCAACGACATCGCCCTCGGCCGAGGCAAGTTCCGGGTGCGCGGCGACACGATCGAGGTCCATCCGAGCTACGAGGAAGCCGTCATCCGGATCGAGATGTTCGGCGACACGGTCGACCGGATCACGGTCGTCGATCCGCTCACCGGCGAACAGTTGCGTGAGACGCCTCGCATCCAGGTCTTCCCGGCCACCCACTATGTCGCGGGCGAAGAGCGGATGCGCAAAGCGGTGATCGGCATCGAGGCCGAACTGCAGGAGCGGCTGGCCTACTTCGAGAAGGAGGGAAAGCTGCTCGAAGCGCAGCGGCTGCGGATGCGCACCCAGTACGACCTGGAGATGATGGCCGAGGTCGGCTACTGCAACGGCATCGAGAACTACTCGATGCACATCGACGGTCGCACATACGGGCAGCCGCCGTTCACGCTGATCGACTACTTCCCCAAGGACTTCTTGCTCGTCATCGACGAAAGCCATGTCGCTGTTCCTCAGTTGCACGGTCAGTACATGGGCGACCTGGCCCGCAAGAACCAGCTCATCGATCACGGATTCCGTTTGCCCAGTGCCCGCGACAACCGGCCGCTGCAGTTCGAGGAAGTGCTCGAACGGATTCCGCAGTGCGTATTCCTCTCGGCGACGCCGGCGGCGTACGAACTGAAGGTCTCTCAACAGGTCGTCGAACAGATCGTCCGACCAACCGGGTTGATGGACCCCGAGGTGGTCATCAAGCCGACCAAAGGGCAGATCGATGATCTGATCGAGCAGGTCAATGCCACTGTTGCGCGCGGCGACCGTGCTCTGATCACCACATTGACCAAGAAGATGGCCGAGGACCTCACCGAGTACCTGCTCGAGCAGGGCATGAGGGTGCGGTACATGCACAGCAACATCGACACCATCCAGCGAATCGAGACCCTGCGTGGGCTGCGCCTCGGCGAGTTCGATGCGTTGGTCGGCATCAACCTCCTACGCGAGGGGCTCGATCTGCCCGAAGTATCGCTCGTTGCGATCCTCGACGCTGACAAAGAGGGCTTCTTGCGCAGCGAGACATCGTTGATCCAGACCATGGGCCGCGCGGCTCGAAACGTGGATGGTCAGGTGATCATGTACGCCGACAAGATCACCAACTCGATGGCGCGCGCGATCGAAGAAACCCAGCGTCGCCGTGTGAAACAGATGGAGTACAACACGGCCAACGGGATCAACCCGCAGACGATCCGCAAGGCCGTCGGCGACATCCTCTCGCTGCTCCGTCCCGACACCACCTCGCCGATGCCGGGGAAGGACAAGCGGCGGATCCGCGAACGTGAGAAAGTTCAGCGCGAGCTGAAGAACCTGCCTCAGCAGGAGCTGGCCCGCCTGATCCAGACTCTCGAAGAGGAAATGCACGACGCCTCGGTCGAATTGCGTTTCGAGTATGCGGCACGCCTGCGTGACGAGATCAACGAGCTCCGTCGCGAACTTCGCGATGCCGGCTGACCGATACCCCTGACCAACCCTCCGCTCCCCAGATAGGTTCGCCACAATGGCCGACAAGATCATCGTTCGCGGCGCCCGCGAGCACAACCTGCGCAACATCAGTGTGGACCTGCCGCGAGACAAGTTGATCGTTTTCACCGGCCTGTCCGGTTCGGGCAAGTCCAGCCTCGCGTTCGACACCATCTACGCTGAGGGACAGCGCCGCTACGTCGAATCGCTGAGCGCCTATGCGCGCCAGTTCCTCGGTCAGATGGACAAGCCCGACGTGGACGTCATCGAGGGCCTTTCACCGGCGATCTCGATCGACCAGAAATCGGCCAGCCGCAATCCGCGCTCGACGGTCGGCACCATCACCGAGGTTTACGACTACCTGCGCCTGCTGTATGCGCGCATCGGAGTGCAGCACTGCGTCAACGACGGCACCCGGCTGCAGCGCCAGACTCCGCAGCAGATCGTCGACCGGATCCTGATGATGGACGAGGGCACCCGGTTCCAGGTTCTCGCGCCGGTCGTGCGCGGCCGCAAGGGCGAATACAAGTCGTTGCTCGAGGACCTTGCCGGACAGGGTTTCGTTCGTGCCCGCGTCGACGGCGACATCGTCGACATCAACGAGTTCCTCAAACAGGACGAGGCCCTTGCTCGTTACGAGAACCACTCGATCGAGGTGGTCATCGACCGTCTCGTGCTGCGCGAGGGTATCGAGCGTCGACTCACGGACAGCCTCGAGACCGCGCTGAAACTGGCTGACGGCGTGGCCGAAGTCGAGATCGTCGGGCGCGACGGCGAGGTCGGCGACAAGCTGACGTTCAGCCAGCACTTCGCCTGCCCACTGTGCGGCACATCGTACGAAGAACTGGCACCACGCAACTTCTCGTTCAACTCGCCGTACGGCGCGTGTGCAGCGTGCGACGGTCTCGGCACCACGTTCGAGATCGATCCCGAACTGCTCGTCCCCGACCCTGAACTGTCCATCAACGCCGGAGCCATCGCACCGTGGCGTTCGGCCCACACGCAGTACTTCACGCGCATGATCGAAGCTGTCGCCGAGGTCTACGGCATCGACATCGACGCCCCGTGGAGCGCGATGAACGCCAAGCAGGTCAAGATCATCCTGCATGGCGTCGAGGGCAGCCTGGCCGTCAAGTACAAGAATCGCTACGGCCGGGTGCGTGCCTACAACACCGCCTACGAAGGCGTCATCCCGTGGATCAAGCGTCGCCACGAGGGTGCCGAAAGCGACTGGAGCCGCGAGCAGTACGAGGGGTACATGCGGCTCGTGCCGTGCCCGACGTGTGGGGGAGCACGACTCAAGCCGGCCACGTTGGCGGTGACCATCAACGACAAGCACATCTCCGAGGTCTGCGAGATGGCGATCGGCGAGAGCTCGAAGTTCCTCGCCGGGCTCGAGCTGAGCGAGCGCGACAAGATGATCGCCGAACGGGTGACCAAGGAGATCAATGCCCGGCTCGGCTTCCTGCTCGACGTCGGTCTGGACTACCTGTCGCTGTCGCGATCAGCTGGCACCCTGGCCGGTGGTGAGGCCCAGCGGATCAGGCTGGCCAGCCAGATCGGATCCGGTCTGGTCGGAACCCTGTACGTGCTCGACGAGCCCTCGATCGGCTTGCATCAACGCGACAACCATCGCCTGATCGAGACACTCCTCCGGCTACGCGATCTCGGCAACACCGTCCTCGTCGTCGAACACGACGAGGACACCATCATGACGGCCGACTGGATCGTCGACATCGGTCCGGGTGCGGGTGAGCACGGCGGTGACGTCGTGTACAGCGGCCCGGTCAAAGGGATCCTGAAGAGCAAGGATTCGATCACCGGCCAGTACCTCTCCGGCCGGCGAAAGGTGCCCGTACCCCAGCACCGACGGGCTCCCGGCAAGGACAAGCTCGTCATCAAGGGCGCGCGCGAACACAACCTGCGCAACATCGACGTCGAGATACCACTCGGTTGCTTCGTCGCGATCACCGGCGTCTCCGGATCCGGCAAGAGCTCGCTGATCCGCGACATCCTGCTGCCGACGCTGATGACGAAGATCTACAACTCGAAGATGCCCGCTGGCAAGCACACATCGGTGCTCGGTATCGACCGGCTCGACAAAGTCATCGATATGGATCAGTCGCCGATCGGTCGCACGCCGCGGTCGAACCCGGCAACGTACATCGGAGTCTTCGACAACATCCGCAAGTTGTTCGCCTCCACTCAGGAGTCCAAGGTCCGCGGCTACCTGCCCGGTCGGTTCAGCTTCAACGTCGCCGGCGGCCGCTGCGAAGCCTGCGCCGGCGATGGCACGATCAAGATCGAGATGCACTTCCTCCCGGACGTGTATGTGCCGTGCGAGGTCTGCAAGGGCCAGCGCTACAACCGCGACACCTTGGACATCCAGTTCAAGGGGAAGAACATCCACGAGGTGTTGGACATGCCGGTGGCCGAGGCCGTCGACTTCTTCAACAACCAGCCCGGTATCGCCCGGTACATGCAGACGCTGGTCGATGTCGGCCTCGGATACGTGCGGCTCGGCCAGTCGGCACCAACCCTGTCCGGTGGCGAGGCGCAGCGAGTCAAGCTGTCCGCCGAACTGGCCAAGCGTTCGACCGGCCATACCATCTACCTCCTCGACGAGCCGACCACGGGTCTGCACTTCGAGGATGTCCGACGGCTGTTGACGGTGCTGTCACGGCTTGTCGATCAGGGCAACACGGTGCTCGTCATCGAACACAATCTCGACGTGATCAAGACGGCCGACTGGCTGATCGACCTCGGACCCGAGGGTGGCAGTGGCGGCGGCATGGTGGTCGGCGAAGGCACTCCCGAGCATCTCGCCACGATCGCGGCCAGCCACACCGGGCGCTTCCTCAAGCCATTGCTCGGTACGAGCGAACTGCCGACGATCGAGCTCGAGGACAACCCGCTGCCGTGGGAGAACCGTCCGGTCACCAAGGCTGCTGCCAAGCGGGAACGTCAGGCTGCCAAGGCCGAAAAGCAGACCCGCAACATGTTGTTCGACGAGCCCGAGCCGAAGGCCGCACCGAAGCCCGTGGTGGACAAGCCCGTGGTGGAGAAGCCCGTGGTGGAGAAGCCGGCGCCTGCCAAGAAGACCGTTGCCAAGAGAGTTGCCCGCCCGAAGACCAAGGCCCTCCGCTCGTAAAATCCTGTCTCGGTGTCGTTCTGCTGAACTGTCCAGCGGTACGACACCGAGACAGCGGTACGACACCGAGTCAGTTGCCGCCCTTGCGGAGACGCTTGCTGGCTTCGTTGAGACGCTTCTTCTCGTCGCCGGTCAAGCCGTCCATGCCGACGAGGGCGATCTTGTCGAGGATCTGGTCGACTTCGGCCTGATCCTGCATCGGGCGGTACACCGGGGCGGTCGGCCACGGTCCGTCGACCACGACGGGGCCGGTGTTGCTGCGACTCGGGCCGGTGTTGCTGCGACTCGGGCCACCGGACGATCTGCGTCGGCGGGCCGGACTCCCACGACCGCCGGAGCTCGTCTTTCCGCCTATGCCGGGGATGTGGATCTGCGGCAGCCACTGGAAGTCGTTGAGCATCCCCATGCTGCGCGCCGTCCAGACCGCAGTGGCGATCGCCGCCAGGTAGACCACGAGCACCTCGGATTGGCGGTCGCCGAGCAGTTGCAGCACATCGATACCGACGATGACCGCTGCGAGAACCCATGCGGGAATGCCGAAGAAGAACGGCATCTTCGGGTTTTCGCAGACGAACACCACGAAAATCGCGATCTCGACGGTGCGGATACCGGAGAGCTCGACGTTCAACAACGTCGCCAGGAGTCCTGGCAGGAGGGTCAGGAGGAGCAGCAGCCAGAGGTACTTGACGCGACCGAGTTGGTCTTCGACCCGTGAGCCGAGGTACCAGAAGATGGCGACGCCGATGACCGCTGCGAGGCTCGGAGCGTTGGCGATCGGCCAGGTGACGAGCCGCCAGATCTGACCACCCCGGACAGATCCGGCGAAGGGGTTGTCGGACGGGAAGAGGACCAGGCTGTTCAACGCCGTCTTGTCGGCGGCGTAGACGAAAAACGAGAGCACGCACAGAGCCGTGACGATGATCGTCGTCGTGACGTCGACCGATCCGAGGTGGAACCACGGATCGGAGTGTCCGCGACTTTTCGGCATCGAGAACCTGTAACGACCTGGCATTGCGGAGAGCCTATCGCTGACGGCTGCAGCGGTGCCGTCGACGCAGATCGGAACGTATGATCGATTCACCATGGTGAAGCGTCCGCCGACAGGTTCCATCCCCGACACGCCCGGGTCGTACCAGTTCAAGGACGCGGCCGGGAAGGTCATCTATGTCGGCAAGGCCTCGAGCCTGCGACAGCGGTTGAGCAACTACTTCCAGGACCCGCGCAACCTGCACGCGCGGACGGCGCAGATGGTGCAGACGGCGGAGACGGTCGAGTGGATCGAGGTCCGCAACGAGGTCGAGGCGCTGATGCTCGAGTACTCGTTGATCAAGCAGCACCGGCCGCGGTTCAACATCCGCCTGCGCGATGACAAGAGCTATCCGTTCCTGGCCGTCACGCTCGACGAGGAATACCCACGTGCGCTGGTGATGCGTGGCCGTAAGCGAAAGGGCGTCCGGTACTTCGGTCCCTATGCGCATGCCTATGCCATCCGCGACACGCTCGATCTGCTGCTGCGCAGTTTCCCGGTCCGCACGTGCAGCAACGGCAAGTTCAACGAGCATCAGCGCATCGGGCGGCCGTGTCTGCTGTTCCACATCGAGAAATGCAGCGGCCCGTGTGTCGGCGAGATCGATCGCGAGCAATACCTGCAGCAGGTCGGCGAGTTGTGCGATTTTCTCGACGGTGACACTGACGAGATCGTCAAACATCTCGGCGACGACATGCGTGCGGCAGCCAAGGAGTTGGAGTTCGAGCGGGCGGCACGACTGCGTGACCGCCTCGCCGCCGTACAGCGTGCGATCGAGAAGCAGCAGATGGTCGGCGAGCGCAGCGAGGACATCGACGTGATCGGTCTGGCCGAGGACGAACTCGAAGCAGCGGTCCAGGTCTTCTACGTCCGCAAGGGCCGGGTGGTCGGCCGCAAGGGTTTCATCGTCGACAAGGTCGAAGACGTCACTCCCGGCCAACTGGTCGACAAGATCATGGAGGAAATGTACGGCGACGAGCCAGCATTGGGCATCCCCAAACAAGTGCTGGTGCCGGTCGATGCCGAGGACCGCGACACCTACGAGGAATGGCTGACCCACATGCGCGGATCACGTGTGCAGATCCGGGTTCCTCAGCGTGGCGACAAGCGCGATCTCCACGAGACCGTGACTCGCAATGCCAAGGAGGAGTTCACCCGTCATCGGTTGCGCCGGGCATCGGACCACAACTCGCGTAGCCAAGCGCTGACCGAGTTGCAGGATGTGTTGCAACTGCCCGAGGCGCCGTTGCGGATCGAGTGCTACGACATGGCGCACATCCAGGGCACGGACTACGTCGGTTCGATGGTCGTGTTGGAAGACGGCTTGCCGAACAAGCGCGAGTACCGTCGGTTCAAGGTCAAGACGGTCGCGGGAAACGATGATTACGCGGCCATGGAGGAAGTGCTGACTCGGCGTCTGACGGCGTACATCAACGAGCGGGATCAGCCGGTCAACGAGCGCGGCGAACGGCCGGGGAAGTTCGCCTATCCACCTCAGTTGCTGCTGGTCGACGGTGGCAAGGGCCAGTTGGCCGTCGCCGAGCGCGTCGTCAAGGCGCTCGGCCTGCAGGACGAGATCCCGCTGGCATCGTTGGCCAAGCGGTTCGAAGAGGTCTATCTTCCCGGGCGAAGTGAACCCGTCAACCTCACTCGTGGCGGTGAGGCGTTGTTCATGCTGCAGCGCATTCGTGACGAGGCCCACCGGTTCGCGAACACGTTCCATCGTGAGCTGCGCGGCAAGCGGATGACGAAGAGTTCGCTCGACGACATCGCCGGCCTCGGTGACACCCGCAAGAACCGTTTGGCCAAAGAGCTCGGAGGTGTTAATGCGGTCAAGCGGGCGTCGCTCGAGACCCTCACGTCATTGACCTGGCTGCCGAACACCGTTGCCGAAACCGTCTACGCCAAGTTCCACAGCGGAACCGCTGGCGAGATCGTTCTCGTCGACGTCGGGTTCGACAGCGCGACGGACGTTGCCCATGCTGAGGACGATGGCGACGACGAGCATCGTCAGGATGACGCCGAGCGAGAGGTACGTGTTCAAGTGGATCCAATGCGAGATCGTCATCTTGATGCCGACGAAGACGAGGATGCCGCCGAGGGCATGGGGGAGATACACGAACTTCTCCTTGGCGTTGGCCAACAGGAAGTACATCGCTCGCAGGCCGAGGATCGCGAAGGCGTTCGACGAGAGAACAATGAACGTCTCGTGCGAGACGGCGAGGATCGCAGGGACTGAGTCGACAGCGAAGATGATGTCGGTGACCTCGATCACCACGAGCGCGGCGAACAGGGGAGTGGCTGCCCGCTTGGCGTTCTTCTTGGTGAAGAACTTGTGCCCGTCGAACTCGTCGGTGACGGGAACGAAACGACGCAGGAGGGACAGGCCGCGTGTCGCTTCCTCGGACTCGTCGTCGTTGCGGTGGCGGAAGATCTTGACGCCGGTGTAGATCAGGAACACACCGAAGATCAACAGCACCCACCAGAACTGGGTGATCAGCGCCGACCCGAGGATGACGAAACCGGCGCGAAGGGCGAGGGCTCCGAAAATGCCCCAGAACAACACCCGATGCTGGAACTTGAGCGGGATGGCCATCGACGTGAACAACATCGACCAGACGAAGACGTTGTCGACACTGAGCGACTTCTCGATCAGATAGCCGCTGATGTACTCACCGAACGCGGCGCTGCCGAACTGGATCGCGATGAATGCCGAGAAGCTGAGCCCGCATGCCACCCAGACCGCCGATTCGATCACGGCTTCCTTCGGTGACGGCGCGTGATCGTCGCGATGGCGGAAGAGGTCGACAGCGAGCATCGTGATGATCAACGAGGCAAGCAGGATCCATGCCCAGAACGGCACGTCGAGGTCGACGAAGTTCGCTCGACCTGTAGCCACATGTGGCACCGACAACGATGATGGGGACATGGCGAACTCCTGTGCAGCGCCGAGGACGCTTGTACAGGAGGTCTTCCCCACCCTCTGTGAGCAGGCTCACTTCGGGTGGACGAACCGGACCAAGAGTATGGCTTGGACGTGCTGACGGCTCGTACTTGTCGGGGTACTCCCCTCCGAGTGGACAACGCTACCGTACGATGTGGCCCCGATGACTGACGACGCGAGTGACGACCTCTGGGAAACCCACGCCGACTGGTGGATCGACGGGTTCACCGAAGGAGCCGATCCGGAGTACGAGGAGCAGATCCTGCCGCTCGCTGCGGCGGAACTGGCGGGCGCGAGCCGAGTGCTCGACGTCGGCTGCGGTGACGGTCAGGTCAGCCGCCTTGCCAAGAAACTCGGTGCCGGTCTGGTCGTCGGAATCGATCCGACATGGAACCAAGTGCGTGTTGCCAAGGAGCGTGACGGTGGAGCGCTCTTCGCTCGTTCCGGCGCCGGAGCGCTGCCGTTCCCGGATCGGTCCTTCGACGCCGTCGTCGCGTGTCTCGTGTTCGAACACATTCGTGATGTGGACGAGGCCATCGCTGAGGTCGCCCGTGTGCTGGACGTCGGCGGAACATTCTCGTTCTTCCTCAACCATCCGTTGTTGCAGACGCCGAACAGCGGTTGGATCGACGATCAGGTGCTCGATCCGCCGGAGCAGTATTGGCGGATCGGGCCGTACCTGATCGAGGACGAAACGATCGAAGAGGTCGAGAAGGACATCTTCATTCCCTTCATCCATCGCCCCCTGAGCAGGTACATCAATGCGTTGGCCGACAACGGCCTGCTGCTCGAACGGATGGTGGAACCTGCTCCGCCGGCCGGGTTCCTGGCCAAGGCCAGCGAGTACGAGGCAGCCGCGACCATCCCGCGGCTGCTGTATCTCCGCACTCGTAAGCACTGAATGAAATAGAGTGCGGACCATGACGACCGACATCCTCGTCATCACAGGTCTGTCAGGTGCTGGACGTTCGAACGCGGCCGACGACCTCGAGGACATGGGTTGGTTCGTGGTCGACAACCTGCCGATCACGTTGTTGGACAAGATCGTCGAACTCGGCACCGCTTCGATTGCCAGCGGTGAGTCCAACTTCCAGCGGCTGGCGATCGTTGTCGGGCCGACCGCGGATCAGGGCGACGTCGTGCAGGAGATCCGCCGCCTGCGCAACAGTGAACATCGAGTTCGAGTGCTGTTCCTCGACGCGACAACGCCTGAACTGGTCAAGCGATACGGGAGTACCCGGCGCAAGCATCCGCTCGATGAATCCGGTGAGGGCATCGCCGCTGCGGTTGTGCGGGAACGGGTCCTGCTCGAACCGGTCAAGGCCGAAGCCGACCTGCTGATCGACACCACCGCTTTGACCGTGCATCAGTTGAAGGCACGGATCGCTGCAGCGTTCGACAACGAGACCAACGACGCCACGATGCACACGGCCATCACCAGCTTCGGATTCAAGCACGGCATGCCGCTCGACGTGGACATGGTCATGGACGTGCGGTTCCTTCCGAATCCGCACTGGGTCGA
>JAYTOM010000003.1:0-18435 GCA_043747765.1 Actinomycetota bacterium | reverse complement strand
ACCCGCGTCGCGCCCGACGCGATGACACCTAAGCCGAGACCAGGAAAGACGTACACGTTGTTGACCTGCGCGATGTGGTGGCGCACGCCTGCGTATTCGACGGGATCGAAGGGACTGCCGGTGCCGATCAATGCCCGACCGCCGGTCCACTCGATCAGATCCGATGGCAGCGCCTCGGCGCGGATCGTCGGATTCGATAGCGGCATGATGATCGGCCGCAATGTCGTGTCGGCCATTGTCCTCACGACCTCTTCGGTGAACAGGCCCGGTTGTCCCGTGACGCCGATCAGCGCATGCGGCGTAGCGCGACCGACGACCTCGGCCAGATCGATGTGACCCTCGTCGTCCGATTCCCAATCCTCTACCTCAGCGGTTGGACGTGCGTACGGCAGTTGGAACTTCAGTACCTCGACCTGGTCGGCGATCAGCAAGCCCTGACGGTCGACCAACCAGATCTGGCGTCGAGCCGTCAACGGATCGACGCCCTTCATCACCATCGTCGCCACCAGTTGGTCGGCGATTCCGACGCCGGCTGACCCTGCCCCGACGATCACCGTGCGCAGCGATTCGATCGGTGTGTCGCCGATCTGCATGCCGGCGATCACGGCTGCTGCAGTGACGGCGGCGGTTCCCTGGATGTCGTCGTTGAACGAGCAGATGCGGTGGCGATGGCGTCCGAGGAGTCGTCCGGCGTTGCGTTGGGCGAAGTCCTCCCATTGCAGCAGGACGCCCGGACATCGGGTGGCCAACACCTGCACCAGTTCGTCGACGAGTTCGTCGTACTCCCGATCATCGACTCGGCGATGGCGCCGGCCGAGATAGAGGGGATCGGACAGCAAGCTTTCGTTGTCGGTCCCCACGTCCAGCACGATCGGCAGGGTCGTCGCCGGGTCAACGCCGCCGACCGCTGAATACAAGGCGAGCTTGCCGATCGAGATGCCCATCCCGCCGACGCCCAGGTCGCCGAGGCCGAGAACCCTCTCGCCGTCGGTGACGACCACCACCTTGATGTCGCCGGTGGACTGCATCGCGTTGTCGATCAGTGTGTCCACCCTGCCGACATCACCGAGCGACACGTACACGCCGTGCTCGCGTCGGTAGATCCGTGACCATTCCTGGCAGGCGAGACCGACCGTCGGCGTGTAGATGATGGGCAACAGTTCGGAGAGATGATCGGCGATCAAGCGGTAGAACAGCACCGTGCTGCGTTGCTGGAGCAGGCGCAGGAAGATGTGCCGCTCGATGTCGGTGGACTTGGCGTCGTACTCGACGCGGACCCTGATCAGCTGCGTCTCGATGTCCTCGACCACCGACGGAAGGAGACCGTGCAGACCGAACCGGTCGCGCTCGTCCAACGAGAACGCCGTGCCCTTGTTCAGAAACCGGTTGGACAGCAGATCTCGACCGCGTCGTTGCATCGATGTCAATCTACGGGGGTGCACTCCCGCGATGTCTGTGACAGCGGATGACGGACAGTTGGCCGCTCGGCCGCAGCCGCGACGGTGGCCTCGACCGGGTGCCGTTGCCCACGGGACCGGGGCAGCTCTGGATCTGTGGCAAGCATGCGATCGGCCCGGACGTCGAGGCTCTGTTGGCCAGAACTGCGGAGGGCGACCGAGATCGCGGCGGATCGAGCAGCGTCCTCTGCCTGACCGAGACATTCGAGATCGCCGATCGATATCCGGCCTATGCAGCGTGGCTCGAGTCGAACCGCAACGGACGCGCAATTCTGTTCCCGATCCCTGATCTCCATGCTCCCGAGTTGGATGCCGTGATCGAGTTGCTCGACCAGCTACGCGAACGATTGGCTGTTGGTCAGCGTGTCGTCATCCACTGTGCGGCAGGCGTCGGTCGGTCCGGAACGGTGGCAGCGTGCCTGCTGATCTCGATGGGCATGTCGCGAGATGCAGCACTGGCCCATGTGGCCGCCCATCGACCAATGGCCGGCCCGGAAGTCGGGGCTCAGTTGGAGCTGGTCGATGCTGTGGCAGACAGCCGGCTCGGCAAGACACGCTGACTGTTCGTGACGATCGCATCGACGATCTCGGCCCAACGGTTCCTCGGCAGGTCGTGTCCCATGTCAGGAAACATCAGCAGCCGCGACCCTGGTACTGCGCGAGCCGTCGCCATGCCGCCAGAGGGCTGCACCAGCGGATCGACCAGGCCGTGGATGACGAGCGTCGGCGCGGTCACCTTGCGCAATCCCGTCGTCCGGTCGGGGCTGGCCGAGATCGCCATCATCTGACGCATCGTGCCGGCCGGCGTGAAATTTCGTTCAAACGCGCGCTGGACCATCACCCGCTCTTCGGCCTCGTCGAAATGTGGACCGCTGATCAGCCGAGTGGTCTCGACACCGTTGTTCAACAGCTTCTTGCTGATCGTCCCGTCGGCGTTCGGTTGGCCTCCGAGCAGACGCGCCATCTTGCGCAGCAGGCTCATCGCCGGCTTGCCGTGCTTGCGGTCGCCGGTGTTCGACATGATCGAGGTGAGTGTCAGAACCTTGCTGGGGTGGCCGATCGCGATCGACTGAGCGATCATGCCGCCCATCGACACACCGACCACGTGGGCGGCGTCGATGCCGAGGTGATCGAGCAGACGGGCCGCATCGTCGGCCATGTCCGACATCAGATACTCGGCGCGGGCCATCCGATGCGACACGAGCGAAGCGAGTATGCGCCCGATACCGGCCGGCTCACTCGTCATCTTGGCGGACAGTCCGATGTCGCGATTGTCGAAGGTGATCACCGTGAAACCGCGGTCGGCGATCTGGGCGACCAGATCGGGATTCCAATGGATCAGCTGGCTGTTCAGCCCCATCACCAGGAGGAGCGGCGGGCCCTCGCCGGTGATCTCGTACTTGATCGACACCTTGCCCAGATCTGCGGTCGTCATGACTGCAGACTACGGAACACCGTGCTCGTTCGCAGCAGGTCCGATCAGCTTGCTCCGAAACGCCTCGTCGTGGACGAACACCGGCAGCAGGTGTTCATCGAGGTACGAGGGCAGGACCGACGAGCCGCCATCGACGCACAATACGTGACCAGTGACCCACGATGCCTGTGCCGAGAGCAAGAACACGACTGCGTTGGCGACGTCGACGGGTTGACCGCGACGACGCAACGGAATCACGATCCGGTCGCCGTGCGGGTCCTCGGCCGGAGCGTCGACCGATGCCCGAGGTGTGCGCACCGAGCCGGCCGCTACCGCGTTGACCCTGATCCCGCGCGGCCCCCACTCGAGTGCGGCGGTGCGCGTGACAGCGGTGAGCGCTGCCTTCGAGGCGCTGTATGCCACGCCGAAGGGCATCGACTGCAGACCGGCGATCGATTCGATGTGGACGATCGCGCCTGGCTCGCCGCGGGCCAGCAGATGACGGCCGACCGCCTGCGTGGCGTAGACCGCCGCGTTCAGATTGAGGCGCACGACTTCGTCGAAATCCTCGGGACGAGTGTCGACGAGCGGTGCCCAGTACTTTCGCAACAGTCCACCGGCAACGACGACGAGACCGAACAGATCGGCGGTCTCCTGTGCTGCGGATGCGACCGCAGCATGCACGGCGTCGGCATCACGGAGATCGAGGATGGACGAGTGGAACGTTCCACCGACCTCGGTCACTGCCCGTTCGCTCAACGCCAGCTTCTCGAGGTCGTTGTCGAAGCCGGCCACGACAGCCCCCGCTTCGGCGAGCGCTACGCAGACGGCGGTTCCGATACCGCCGCCTCCGGCCCCTGCGACCACGACCGTGCGTCCCTTTAATCCATTGTCGATCATCGAATCAGGCGCCGGTGAAACCGAAGGCGCCGCGTTGGCGGACGGTGTCCATGAAGGACGGGAGATAAGCATCGGTCGGCGCCTCGCGCACCATCTGGTCCAACAGCACAGCGTCGTCGCCGACGAGAATCCGCCAATCTCCGCGCCGCACCCCGTCGAGGATGATCGTCGCTGCGCCTGCGGCGGTCAGTGGTGCGTTGTCACGGAATGATTCCGCCTGAGCCTGCATGCCCTGGCGAAGATCCTCGTCACTGGCGCTGGAGAGGTCGAGACCCATTCGCGACGTGCGTTCGCGAACCTGCACCAATTGCTCGTCGGTGAGTTCTTTCGGATTGCGCCCGTGGGCAAGACCGGAGTTGATCACGATCGACGTGCCGACGTGCCCGGGCATCACGACAGACGCCTTGAGATGTGGTGCGTTCAATGCGAAGTCAGAGATCAGGGCCTCCGTGAAGCCCTTGATCGCGAACTTCGCTGCGCTGTAGGCCGTGTGTGGAATGCCGGGGCCGAGCGATGCCCAGAAACCGTTGACACTGCTGGTGTTGGCGACATGTCCGGCCTCGCTGGCCAACAGCAGCGGCAGGAAGGCGCGGGTCGATCCGTAGACGCCGCTCCAGCAGACTGCGAACGTCTTGTCCCACTCGTCACGGTCGTCGAGGACGAAGCTTCCGCCGCCACCGATGCCGGCGTTGTTGAACAGCAGATCGATGTGGTCGGTCGATTGGTCAACGCGCACGGCGGCACTGAACGCGACCAGCTGGGCCTCGTCGGAGACATCGGCCACGAATGTGGTGACCCGAGTTCCCGACGGCGCGTCGTCGAGGGCGAGTCGGGCCGTCTCAGCCATGTTCTCGGCGGAGACGTCACACATCGAGACGTGACAACCTTGCCTGGCCAACTGACGGACGAGCTCTCGGCCCATCCCGGTGCCGCCCCCGGTGATGACGGCAATCTTTCCGGTGAATGAAGTCTCTGACACGGGCGAGAAGCTACATCGGCACCCGTCTACTCTGATGACCGAGACAACCCGAGGGTGGCCGATGGTGGAACATTCCGAACCGAGTGACGCGAAGTCTTCGCTGATGTCGCCCCTGAATTCGCACGTGATCGTGCTGTTCGGGGCGACGGGAGATCTCGCTCGACGCAAGCTCCTGCCGGGACTGCTCCACCTCTTCCAGGCCGGCCTGCTGCCTGAGTGTCGCATTGTCGGCTCGTCACTGGACGACCTCGATGACGAGGGCTTTCAGAGGTTCGCCGCCAAGGCCTGCGCAGAGTTCTCCATCCATCCGATCGAGGGTGCGCACTGGGAGGTGTTCGCTCGGCGGATCAGCTATGTACGCAGCGACTCCGGTGCGGCTGGACTGTCTGCTGCGGTGGCCACCGCCGAACGCGAACTCGGTGGTGAACCGAGCCGGTTGCACTACCTCAGCGTGCCTCCGAACGCGGCCAGGGCCGTCGTGCGCACGTTGGGTGACGCCGGGCTCGTCGACCGAGCCCGGATCATCATGGAGAAGCCGTTCGGCACGGACCTCGCCAGCGCGCGCATCTTGAACGCAGCGTTGCACGAGACCTTTGCCGAGGAACAGATCTTCCGCATCGATCACTTCCTCGGCAAGGAGGCGGCGCAGAACATCCTCGCCTTTCGTTTCGCCAATGGTCTCTTCGAGCCGATCTGGAATCGCGATCACATCAACCACGTCCAGATCGATGTGCCGGAGACCCTCGGACTGGAGCAACGGATCGGCTTCTACGAGGCAACCGGCGCATACCGCGACATGGTGGTCACCCACCTGTTCCAGGTCCTTGCGTTCATGGCGATGGAACCGCCGACGGCACTCGAACCGAAGGCGATCAGTGAGGAGAAGAACAAGGTCTTTCGCTCGATGCGCCCGATCGAGCCGTCCCAGGTCGTGCGCGGCCAATACCTGGGCTACCGCAACGAACCTGGGGTGAACACCGAGTCAGAGACCGAGACGTTCATCGCCTTGAAGTGCGAGATCGACAACTGGCGATGGGCCGGCGTTCCATTTTTCCTGCGCACCGGTAAGCAATTGGCGGAGGGCGCGCGCATCATCTCGATTGCCTTCCGCGAGCCGCCGAAGAGCATGTTTCCTCCGGGGTCAGGAGTCGGTGCGCACGGCCCGGACCATCTCACGTTCGACCTCGCCGACTCGTCGAAGTTGTCGCTGTCGTTCTACGGCAAGCGGCCCGGCCCCGGGATGAGACTGGACAAGCTCAGCCTGCAGTTCGCGTTGCACGAGACGAACCGGGAAGGCGACGTGCTGGAGGCGTACGAGCGCCTGATCCACGATGCGATGAGCGGTGACCACACGCTGTTCACCACGGCCGAGGGCATCGAGCGGTTGTGGGAGCTGTCCGCCCCACTGCTGCAGGCCCCGCCACCCGTGCGCTCGTATGCGCCCGGATCATGGGGTCCGAACGCGATCCACCAGCTGATCGCACCTCACGCGTGGCGGCTGCCCTTCGAGCGGGCCTGGCGCAGCAAGATCTGACGTCAGGGTTTCGTACGGATCTTCGCATTCGACGCCGCGATCCGTTTCCCGAGACGGCGGAGTTCATCTCGCAATGACGCCGGCTCGAGCACCTCGAACGCAAACGGCAGTCCGACGACGAATCGAGCTATCCACTCCTCCTCGCCACCGATCTCGACGAGTGTGCGACCAACGACGTCCGGATCTGTCCGACATACTCCGATGGTCGGAGCGATCTCGGCAGCCACCTCGTGCAGAGGTGCTTCGACTCGAATCGTGGCGCGTCGTGTGTACGCGTTGACGGCGAGTCCGCCGGCGACCAACGCTGCCGTATCTGGAACCTCGTCCCGCTGAAATCGGGCGCCGGTGTTCCTGACATCATCTGGAGTTGCGGACCTGAACTGTCCGCAACCGTGCGTATGTTCGATCGTATGAACCACATCGATGACAACCTGCACATGGTGCTCGGCCGGCGTCACCGTGTTCTTGTCAATGTGGCCGCACTCGCCGGTGGCACGTTGCGGCTGAGGCCTCCGAATCCCGTGAACAACAGCCTCGGCTCGTCGTCGATCGAGATCGAGAAGATCGGCTGACCCTGTAGCCGAATTACCTCGAATGCGGTGGGGGTGACAGCGAGATGTCGTCGTATGCGCGACATGCGGCTGTCACCCCCGATCAGCCGCAGAAGTTCAGCCACGCGGGTGGATGGTGAAGACCGGGTACCCGGGGGCGATCGCGAAGAGTTGCTCGTCGGAGGCATCCTGACTGATCCCCTCGAAGAAGACGCCGACCTCGGCCTTCCATGGCCGCAGGTACTCGCCGAGGATCTCCGGCCTTTCGGAGTCGGCCATCTCGACAGCGCTGAACGGCTGTACCTGGTGGTCCCTTGACCCGCAACTCGCGTGATCCGAGCACGCTGAAGCCCATCCGGGTAAGCCGGCGCATCCCTCGGTTGAAACGTTCCGCGTGAACCATCCCGGCTGCAGGTAGCGGGTCGTTGTCTGGGGCACTGTCGTCATGATCGTTCCTTCGGGTCGAGAATCGAGAGCAGTGCTCTCATGTGTAGCCGACGATCTCGTCGTGGTGCATCATGGGTCGATGACCGACATCACCAAGCCGAGCGTTCCCCGCACAGCCAGGGAGCGCGCCAGGCTGGAAGTCACGAGCGAGATCAAGGCAGCGGCTCGCCGGCACCTTGTCGAACATGGTCCTGCCGGGCTTTCGTTGCGCTTTCGTTGCGCGCGAGGTGGGCATGGTCTCGTCGGTGGTGTACCGCTACTTTCCGAGCCGCGATGAATTGCTCACAGCGTTGATCTTCGATGCGTATTGGGTCGCGGGCGAGCGAGCGACGAACGCCGGTCTCGAGTCGCGAGGTGGCGACCTGATGGGTCGGTGGCTGTCGATCGCTCGAGCAGTTCGAGCGTGGGCGATCGAGAGTCCGCACGAGTACGCACTGATCTTCGGAACGCCCATTCCCGGGTACGTCGACCCTCGCGACACGGTCGATCCGGCGGCTGTCATCCCGCTCCTGCTCCTCGGCCTTCTCGTCGACGCCACTGCACAGGGCTGTCCGGTCGCGTGGAGCGAACGGCCGATTCCGAAAGCAGTGAGAGTCGATCTGCCTAACGTGCGGACCGCTGCAGCAGTGCCACTCACCGACGAAGCGTCGATTCAATGTGCGATGGCGTGGGCACAGCTGATCGGGATGATCAGTTTCGAATTGTTCGGACACCTCGCTAACATCATTTTTCGACTACGACGCTCATTTCGACTGCCAGATGCGCAACGTCGGACTCGACCTCGGTTTCGGTCGGGCCTTGGTGCAGCGGCGATGATCGTCCTGGCATGACATCGAAGATCCCGAAGTTCACGCGTGCCGAGTTGCTTTCATTCGACGGTGCGATCGTCGACGACCTCATCGACCGTCGTACGAAGTTGCTCTTCGTCGGAATCAATCCGGGATTGTGGACGGCGGCCGTCAACGCACACTTCGCGCGAGGCGGAAATCGGTTTTGGCCGGCGTTGCACGAGGCAGGAATATTGCCGACCCGCGTCGACGCGCGGGCGGGTATGTCCGACGCGGATGCAGAGATGGTTCTCGCTGCCGGTGTCGGTATCACGAACGTCGTTCCTCGAGCCTCGGCTCGAGCCGACGAGCTGACTCGACAGGAACTGATCGAGGGCGGTCGCCGATTGACCGACCTGGTCGCCGTCAACCGTTTCGAGGTGATTGCGATTCTCGGTTTGACGGCGTTTCGTCAGGCGTTCGACCGCCGCACGGCTGTGGTCGGCCACCAGGATGAGCGCCTGGCCGACACGGAACTGTGGGTGCTCCCGAATCCGAGCGGCCTGAACGCGCACGAGACAGTCTCGTCGTTGGCTCGGGCCTACCGAGGTGCGGCGGTTGCTGCCGGGCTCAGCCTGTGGTTTCCGGCATCCGGTCGGCGTTGCGGGCCGGAGCCCTGCCCGACCTTCCGCTCGGATCGCTGACCACCACGTTGGCCCCGGCCCTCGCCCCGGTGTCCGGCGTCGTCAACACTGTCCGTAACACGCTGGATGCAGCGGTGCCGCAGCTCAAGCCGGACGTCGATCCGATCGTCAACACCGTCATTGCACTTCCCGGCCAGGTCAGCGGCCTGCTCGGGCAGTAGTTGACCAAGCCGGCAACCCCGGTCGTCGCCCCCGTGGTCACGATTCCGGCTGTCATCACGCCGGCGGTCGCTGCACCGACGGTCGACCCGGCCGCCAGCGCATCGGGCACACAGGAATTGCACCTCGACAAGGCAGCTCCGGTTCCCGCCGGACCGACACCCGCTGCAGCCGCTGTAGCCGCTGCGGCCTCGGCGACCACCACGCACGAGTCGACCGGCGGCGACTCGCTGCCGATCACTGGCATCGGCTTCGCCGGTGCCATCGCGCTCAGCAGGGGCGCATCGGCCCGCAGTATCGCCGATCGGCGTCGGATCCTGATCTCTCGGAACTGATCCGTCGGTACCCTGGCGGGGTCGTTCCCCCAGCCCCTTTTCGGGTTGAAACCCCTGCTCCGGGGATATATGTCGACCGTCAAGATTGCAACAAGGTCACTCCCGTGAGCACTGGCCGAACGGGATCAGCGATGTACGATCGATCCACGTCGAGTTCGCCGTCAATCGGCCGACGTGCTCTACAACTTCCCGCGGGGGTCCGATGCCGACGACAGCAGCGCTCAAGGACCCGTTCCTGGCGGAAAGGAGCGACGACGAACTCGTCGATCTGGCGCGTCGCACCGGTAATGACGACGGCGCGTTCGAGGAGCTGTTTCATAGACACGAAAATGCGGCACGAAATGTCGCTCGACACATCGTCTGTTCACGGCACGACGCCGACGACGTTGTCATCGAGGCATTCGCCGGTGTCATCTCGGCAATCAACCACGGCGCAGGACCTCGCTCCAACTTCAGGCAGTACCTGATGGCGTGCGTTCGAAACAGCTGCAAGTCACGTCGCTGGTGTGGTCGTTCGATCAGTACCGATCCGTCCCTGCACGAGCGCAGTGGGGCGATTTTCGAAGATCCTGAGCGCCTTTCCGAGGCCGGCCTCGTCGCCAACGCCTTTTCCTCACTCTCACCCGACTGGCAGCAGACGCTTTGGTTGACCGCTGCGGAGGAACGCCCGACGTCTGAAGTCGCCCAGCAACTCGATCGGCGCCCGGCCGCCGTGGCTGCCCTCGCGCATCGTGCCAGGGAAGCATTCGCCGAGGCATATCTCGCCCAGCATCAGGCCCGGTCCACCGATCCGACGTGTGCGCGAATCAGCCCGAAGCTCGCCCATTACGTTCGCGGCCGTTCCGGCGATGTCGACAGCGTGCTGGTCGAACGGCACCTCGTTGATTGTGTCGCATGTAGCTGTGCCGTCGACGAACTGAGAGATCTCAACGCCTCGCTGCGCACCCTCACCGGACCTGCGCCACTTGTCGGAATGGACATCGCCGCAGCAGGAGCGGCAACGATGTTCGGCTTCTTGCCGTTGGCCGGATCCAGTGGGCGGTCCGTCGGATCCGTGTCGGGTTCTGTTGTCGCCAAGATCGCTGTGCTCGGTGCCTTGCTCGTCCCCGCTGCTATCGTCGCCGCGAAGACCTCCCCGACCCCTGTCAGCCGGGAGAAGATCTTCACGGCGGCGCCGTCCACCCCCGGCCGCAGCACGGTGACCGGCAAGGTCCTCACGGCTGTCGCTGCGCCGCCGCCCACGATCGTCACGCCTCCGGTCGATCCTTTGCTGGCGGACATGCTCAGCGCCGCGAACACTGGAGCCGTGCCCGGATCGCCACAATCGACAGCGATCCCGAGCAGCATTGTGGTACCCCTTTCGTCTGTGGTGACTCCGCTCAACACGAGCGCACTGCCCCTGCCAGCGCTGACGACTCCTGCACCGTAGCCAGCGATTGCCCCGGTTACTGTTCCCCCGCTCGTGCCTCGAATCGGCGGCGTAGGTACTCTGGGATCCAGCGGAGGAGTCAGCGTGTCGGTCACCATTCCGGTGGTCACTCAGCCGATCGACCTCTCGGTGTCCATCCCGGCAATCTCGACGCCGCCGATCATGGCCCCCAGTGTGCCGTCGTTGCCATCCATCGGCACGACGCCGATCTCGGTCCCGCCGGTCCTGCTCCTGCCTTCGATCTCGTTGCCCGTGGTTTCGCTGCCGGCGATCTCGGTGCCATCGCGCGTACTCTCCCAACCGCCACTTCTGCGCCGATCACCGTCTCTGGTCTTCTCGGCGGCCTCGGACTTCCGACGATCTCGCCGCCGAAGACCGTCGGGTACTGACTCCGGCAGGTTTATCGGCTGAACGACGCGGGTACCTCGGACTCATCGATCAGACGCTGGAGATGCGTCGGTGAACTGAAGGACCGAACAATGACCGCGACCAAGACTGCAACAAAGAACGTCACCTCGTTTGCACACGATGCCGCGCAGATTGCGAGCGATCTGGGTAGCCAGGCTGCGGAGATCGGCCGAAATGCAGCAGATGTCGGCCTGGAGGCCGCATCGAGCGTTGCCTCTGTCGCAACCCACCTTGCGCATTCTCTCTCCGGCAAGGTTCCCGTCGTCACCATCAAGCGTCGGAAGTCCCGTACGCCGTGGCTCGTCGCAGCCATCATCGCAACGGTCGTCGCAGCATTGGCCTTCAGGGCCAAGCACTCGGCGAAGTCGGTCGACCAATCGCCCAGTCACAGCCATGATGCAGCGAGCGCGCCGAACGTTGCAATGGCGTCCTGACGATCATCGTTCGTCTCTCAACGTTCGCCTTTGGCAGCAATATCATCCGCACCGAGATCGACCTTTGTCCGACCGTCGGCGCCCGAAGCGTCAATCGACGATGACGCCTGACGGGGAGACATGCCCGGCACCGTTGTGAGCGCTGTTGAAATTGGGGCTTGCTGTGTTGCCTGCGTCCAGGCGAAGGTCGAGCGGGTCGCGTGATACCCGGCTTGCTCGACGAGGTCGATCGCGTGGTGCATCGAGGTCACGGTGTTGTCGTGCGTGCCGCCCGAGTGCCGGAGCGAGATGTAGCCCGGATGCAACTTGCGGGCCAGGTTCGCGTTGATCGTCTCAGCCGCGATGCGCGGCATGTTCGAGTCCCGTTCGTCAGTGTCTGTCCAAATGTAGGTGTGGCCGTCCCGCTCGCACTCCTGGTCGATGGACGGGTGCATCGTGCCACCGGCGGCGCGGAGGAAGATCGGGCAGACGCCGGTCACGTCGTGCAGTGCATGCTGCGCCAGCGCGATTTCGCGAACTTCGCCACGCGGCGTGTAGCTGCTGTGTGTCATCGTGTGGTTGTCAACCTCGGAGCCGTGGTCGAACGTGAAGACCATGATCTTGCGCACCTGTCGTGTGATCCGCGGCCGTCCGGGCGAGATGTCGGATCTGCGAGCGCGAATCCCCGGCCGGAGTGAACGATGTTCGCAAGCGTGAATCCTCCTGCGGCGGCGAATGCACCACGGATGAAACGGCGGCGCGTCGTCACGCCGGTACGGCCCGCGATCGTCGTGGATTTCGGATCGTCCAGTTCGCCCACGCCTGTTCCCCGCCCCGTCACCAGTGGGCCGCCAGGCCCACTGGTGACGGTAGCACTCGTGCACTGGGTCTGGTTTCGCTGGAATCAGTCGGGTGGAGTTGCTTGCGGATCGGGGAGCGGATGTCCGAGTGACAGTGACAGTTGCTGTACGCCGTCGGCGACGGCTCGCCTGACGAGGTCGAGCGCCCGGTCGACCATCCGGAACGTGGGACCGACGACGCTGATCGCCCCGACCACGCCGTCACGACTACGGACAGGGGCGCTGACCGCCGTGATCCCGAGTTCCAGCCTGCCCTCGCGAGCGACGACTCCATCGTCGTCGACCCGTCCGCGCAGTGCTTGGCCGACCGCTGTGGAAGCGGTCGGGAAGGTTCGGCCGAGCCACCCGTTGTGGCGCAACGCGTGCTGCCCCGGAGCTGCGGCGACGTAGCTCGCCCGACCCGGATTCGGACCGATCGCAAGGTACGCCGACTCGCCCGTGGACGAGGCGAGTTGGTCGAGGAACGGTTGGGCAGCAGCTGGCAACGACTGCCCGACGAAGACCGTTCTGGACAGCGCCAGCAGGCCTGGGCCGGCTCTGTACAGCTGGTCGGTGTCGCTGCGGACGAGGAGACCCGATGCCTCCAGCGAGCGGAGTTGACGAAGCGCCGTACTCGGGACCAGACCGACCATGGTTGCAGCCTCGGTGAGGCTCAGTGGAACGGCCGATCCGCCGACCGCGGCCAGCAGCTGTAGCACTCGATCTGATGATCGGGGATGCGTCGAACGGGGACTTGTCGTTCCACTGTGCAGTGCTAGATTGCGCATGGTGAAAGTCTATGACGATGCCGTCGAGCTGTCGGATTGCGGAGTCCGCCACGACGAAGTGATCGCTGTGACCCGTCACGGGGCAACGGTCACGGTCGGCGCGCGTGCTCGAGCGGCGATGCAGCGCACCGCCGACGTGGTCCAAGGATTTGTGCACGGCGACGTCGCCGTCTACGGCGTGACGACCGGTTTCGGGTCGTTGGCCAGCGTGGTCATCCCGCCTGCACGGACAGCGGAATTGCAACTCGCCCTGCTGCGTTCGCACGCCGCAGGCATGGGCGCCGAGGTGGAACGAGAGGTGGTTCGCGGACTGATGTTCCTCCGTGCTCGCAGCCTGTGCCTCGGATACTCGGGTGTACGCCCGGAGGTAGCGGACGGACTCGTCGCCCTGCTCAACAGTGGCATCACCCCGGTCGTCCACGAGTACGGATCGCTCGGAGCGAGCGGTGATCTCGCTCCGTTGGCGCATGTCGCGATGGTCCTGGTCGGTGAGGGTGCCGCGCGGAACCCGAGTGGAGAGATGCTCACGGGCCGACAGGCGCTGGATAACGCCGGGCTTGCCCCGCTCGTACTGCACGAGAAGGAAGGCCTGGCCCTGATCAATGGTACGGACGGCATGCTCGGCATGTTGTGTATGGCGATCGACGATCTCGACGCGCTGCTGAAGATGGCCGACATCGCTGCAGCGATGTCGGTCGAGGGGCTGTTGGGAACGGACCGAGCCTTTGCCGACGACCTGCAAGCGCTGCGACCGCAACTCGGGCAAGCGATCAGCGCGAGCAATCTGCGGCGGATCCTCGCCGACTCGCCGATCATCGCCAGCCATCGACTCGGAGACAGCCGCGTGCAGGATGCGTACTCGCTGCGATGCACGCCGCAGGTCCACGGCGCAGCACGGGACACCGTGGCACACGCGCGCACCATCGGCGGACGTGAGCTTCTCGCTGCGATAGACAACCCGATGATCCTGCCGGACGGACGCGTGGAATCGTGTGGCAACTTCCATGGAGCCCCGATCGGCTACGTGCTCGACTTCCTCGCCATTGCTGTCGCCGATGTCGGGGCACTCTCAGAACGTCGTACGGACCGGATGCTGGACGTCTCGCGGTCGTGGGGACTCCCTCCGTTCCTTTCACCGGACGCAGGGGTCAACTCGGGCATGATGATCGCCCACTACACCCAAGCGGCAATGGTGTCGGAGAACAGACGGCTTGCGGTACCGGCGAGCGTGGACACGATGGCCACCAGCGCGATGCAGGAAGATCACGTCTCGATGGGTTGGAACGCGGCTCGGAAGTTGCGCACGGCGATCGACAACCTGGCGCGGATCCTGGCCGTCGAGTTGACGTGCGCCGCTCGCGCAATCGACCTCCGCCAGCCGCTGCTTCCTGGTTCCGGGACGGCTGCTGCACTCGGTGCGGTCCGCACGATTGTCGCAGGCGTCGGGGCTGACCGCTGGTTGTCGCCGGAACTCGCGGCGGTCGAGCAACTGGTCCGCGACCGGACGATCCTCGACGCAGTGACGAACGCGATCGGCGAGCTCGAATGAGATCGACTGACTTGACAGAGGAGACGATCTGATGGCAGGTCCACGACCGGTTCGCGCTGCCCGAGGAACGCAGCTGAGTTGTCGCAGTTGGCCTCAGGAGGCAGCCCTGCGGATGCTGTGCAACAACCTCGACCCGGAGGTCGCCGAACGGCCCGACGATCTCGTCGTCTATGGCGGCACCGGTCGTGCGGCCAGGTCGTGGGACGCTTTCGATGCGATCTGCCGCACGCTGACAACGTTGGCCGACGACGAGACGATGCTGGTCCAGAGTGGGAAGCCGGTGGGTGTGATGCGCACCCACGAATGGGCGCCCCGAGTGTTGTTGGCCAACTCGAACCTCGTTCCGGACTGGGCCAACTGGGACGAGTTCCGCCGCCTCGAGCATCAAGGTCTGACGATGTACGGCCAGATGACGGCCGGGTCGTGGATCTACATCGGCACCCAGGGGATCTTGCAAGGCACCTACGAGTGTTTCGCTGCGATTGGTCGCAAGCGATTCGGGGGCACGCTGGCCGGCACGATCACCCTCACCGGCGGCCTCGGCGGGATGGGGGGAGCGCAACCGTTGGCGGTGACCCTCAACGGCGGGGTCGCGTTGTGCATCGACATCGATCCTGTGTCCGTCCAGCGTCGGATCGCAACTCGCTATCTCGATGAGGTGGCTGATTCGTACTCCGATGCGGTCGCGCGTTGCATGGACGCGAAGTCGGCAAGGCGGGCCGTGTCGATCGGGCTCGTCGGGAATGCGGCGGAGCTGTTGCCGCGACTGCTGGCGGATGGTTTCGAAGCCGACATCGTCACCGATCAGACCAGTGCCCACGACCCACTCAGCTATCTGCCGGTGGACCTGTCGATGGATGCAGCGGAGCAACTGCGTCGCGAGGCCCCGGACACCTATATCCGACGATCACGCGAATCGATGGCTCGCCATGTGGAGGCAATGGTCGGCTTCCAAGCGGCTGGAGCGGAGGTCTTCGACTACGGCAACAGCCTTCGAGCCGAGGCAGCCCTCGGCGGCTATGAGCGCGCGTTCGAGTATCCGGGCTTCCTGCCCGCCTACATCCGGCCCCTCTTCTGCGAGGGCATGGGCCCGTTCCGTTGGGTTGCGCTGTCTGGAGATGCCGCCGACATCGCAGCGACCGACAGGGCCGTCCTCGAGGAGTTTCCCGACAACGCGGACCTGCACAAGTGGATCCGTCTCGCCGGTGAGCGGGTTGCGTTCCAGGGTCTGCCGGCCCGCATCTGCTGGCTCGGCTACGGCGAACGACATCGTCTCGGCCTGCGCTTCAACGAGATGGTCGCGAGTGGCGAACTGAAGGCGCCGATCGTGATCGGTCGTGACCACCTCGACGCCGGTTCAGTTGCGTCGCCGTATCGCGAGACCGAGGGGATGATCGATGGTTCCGACGCGATCGCTGATTGGCCATTGCTGAACGCGCTGGTGAATGCGTCGTCCGGCGCGTCGTGGGTGAGCATCCACCATGGTGGCGGCGTCGGTATCGGCAGGAGCATCCACGCCGGTCAGGTGTCGGTTGCCGATGGAACAGCCCTCGCCGCGCAGAAATTGGAACGTGTGCTGACCAACGACCCGGGGATGGGTGTCATCCGTCATGTCGACGCCGGTTACGGCTTGGCACAGCGGGTCGCTGCCGATCGCGGCGTCGTCGTCCCGATGCCCGGTGAGACGAGAGACTGATCGGATGAGGGGAGTCAGAACGTGATCCGCGAGATCCTCACGATCGGGCATCCGGTCTTGCGCGAGCCGACGCGGACGGTCACTGTCGACGAGCTCGCCACGCCTGCTGTCCAACAATTGATCGACGACCTGATCGACACGATGCGCCATGCCAACGGAGCGGGTATCGCCGCCAACCAGATCGGCGAGGGGCTGAGGATCGCGGTCATCGAGGTCAACGACAATCCGCGATATCCGTACAAGCCGAAGATCCCGTTGACCGTGTTGGTGAATCCCGTCATCGAGGCGACCGACGACGAGATCGTGATGATCAATGAGGGATGCCTGAGCGTCCCGAACCTACGCGGCGATGTGCCGCGCAATGTCTCGATCCACGTGCGCCACTTCGACCGCCACGGAATCGTGCACGACGAGATCGAACGAGGTCTGACCGCTGGGACGTTCCAACACGAATGCGATCATCTCGACGGGACGCTCTTCGTCGATCGTGTCGCTGATACGCGGACACTCACGACATGGGAGCAGTTCGAGAGATTCCACCGAGCGGCGTTCGTCGAGCGGATCACTGCGTTCGTCGAACGCGTCGGCAGCTGACGTCATGCCGCAGGGCGGCGGTGCAGCGCGCCGAATCTGGTGCGAGTTCGCGCTGATCGACAACGTCGTCACCGAAGCCGTGACCATCTCGTTCGCCGACGGTTCGATTGCCGTTGTCGAGGTGGGAATGGTCGCGCCCGACGATGCCGAAGTTCTGCTCGGACTGACCCTGCCCGGCTTCGCCAACGCCCACAGCCATGCGTTCCATCGCGCCCTGCGCGGCCGGACTCAGAGCGGGCAAGGTGACTTCTGGGCATGGCGCGAGCAGATGTATCGAGTTGCCGCGAGGTTGACGCCTGAGAACTACCTCGATCTGGCCAGGGCGACGTTCGCCGAAATGGTGGCTGCTGGCTACACCTGCGTCGGCGAGTTCCATTACGTGCATCATCGAGTGAACGGCGATCCATATCCGGAAGCGAATGCGATGGGAGCCGCGATCATCCGCGCCGCCAGCGAGGCGGGGATTCGATTGACACTGTTGGATGCCTGTTACCTCCGCGCAGGTGCATCGACGGCGGTGGCGCCGGAGCAACGCAGGTTTTCCGATGGCAGTGTCGAAGCGTGGGTGGAACGGGTGAATCGGTTGGATCGGTTGTCGGCGACCGATGTGGCTCGTATCGGTGCTGCTGTGCACTCTGTGCGTGCCCTTGACGCGTCGTCCATCGGTGTCGTCGCCGAATTCGCTGCACAACGATCGATGGTCCTGCACGCCCACGTCTCCGAGCAGGCCGCCGAGAACGAGCAGGCGTTGGCCGAGTACGGATGCACGCCGACCGACGTGCTGACCGATGCAGGTGCACTGTCGCCCCGATTCACGGCGGTGCACGCAACCCACCTCGGTGTGGATGACATCGTCCTGTATGCGCTGGCGGGGGCGACGTGTTGCTTCTGCCCGACAACGGAACGTGATCTTGCCGATGGCATCGGACCGTCATCGGCGCTTCGCGCAGCGGGCGTCGCGCTATCGATCGGCAGTGATCAACATTCCGTCATCGATCCATTCGAGGAGCTACGAGGTATCGAGATGGACGAACGTCTGCGATCGATGAAGCGCGGTAACCATGCGGCCACCGACCTGCTGACGATGGGCAGTGCGAATGGGTATCACAGCCTCGGCTGGGACAACGGTGGCATCATCGCCGTCGGTGCCCTGGCCGATCTGGTCACCGTAGGGCTCGAGAGTGTGCGGCTCGCCGGCCTGACGGTCGGCTCGTTGTTGGACGCAGTCGTCTTCTCGGCGACGTCGGAAGATGTGTCCAACGTGATCATCGCCGGGCGCACCGTCGTGAGCGCAGGAGTGCACACGACCCTCGACGTGGCATCGGAATTACGACGTGCGATCGCTGCGGTTGACGCGCAGACATCGTGACGACGACCGTCTACGACAACATCGGCCTGCTCGTGACGAACGATCAGGCCGTCGGCGAGGGCCGACTCGGCATTGTCCGCAATGCCAGCTTGGTCATCGACGA
>JAYTOM010000002.1:0-8973 GCA_043747765.1 Actinomycetota bacterium | reverse complement strand
GTGTCGGTGGCCTGGTCTATTTCGCGATCCGCAAGGAACGTGAACCAGCCGGATCGCATCGCGACCCGGAACCCAGCTACGCCTGAGACGCGCCGTTCGACTTCTGGCCGTTCGAGTTCTGCCCGGTCGGGTTCTGTCCGTTGAGCAACCCGATCGGCTGACCGTCGACTTCGACCACGAATCCTTTCCCCCTGGCTGAACGCACGGCGACCCCGAGCCGTTCGAGGTGTCCGCGCAGCCGGAACACGAGGTTGTCGAGCGATCGCGCGCTCGGAACACCCTCCGGCCAGACGGCGTGCTCCAGCCGCTCACGGCTGATCACCCCGGGCACGGCCAGCAACTGCTCCAGCAGGGCAGCCTCCAATTCGCTCAACACGGCAGCAGCCCCGCCGCGATGCACGTTCCGGTTCGTATCCAAGACCAATTGCTCGGATGCGAGATGAGCGACCCACCGGCTGAGCCGCTGGGCGCGATGGATCAGGTCGCGCTCGTCGGCCGGCACGCGGATCCAGTCCTCGTTGACACCGACCACCTCGGGCGGGTCAGCATGTGCTGCGACGAGGAGCAGTCGAGCAACGCCGGCACGAGCCAGATTGGTCCGGAGTGCCTCGTCGCGCGGCCATTGCACCAGTTCCACGTGGACGCCGGGAAGATCGGCCGCGAGTGATTCCGGATTGGACACCCGCGGGACAGTAACCGGGATTGATTTCCAGGAAGGTGGCGACTCTGTGAACGGGCTGTTAACCGCTCGGCGCCATCATCACGGACATGCTCTTTGCGCCATCTGGTATCGGTGCGTTCAAGCATCGCTGTCCGCATCCCTGTTCGCTGGTCGTCACGACCGCAACGGGCGGGCCTCGATGGCGCAGATCGGAGAGCCGGCCGAGCATCGCCGTCAGACTCGGGTCGGGGTCGACGAATCCGGCGAAGCCGATCAGGTCACTCTGGGCAAGGTTGATCAGATCAACAGCCGACGGGTAGCCAGCTGTTTGGAAGTCGCTCGTCAGCTCGGATGTCAACTGCCGTTCCTCCTTTCGTTCGGCCGCACTCAGTGGATCGCTCAGGGCCAGCACCTGCTGCCCAGCCTGCGGGCCGTAGAAGGGCACGACGACCGTCACGCCCTGATACGTGTCTGCGGCGGGGTCGACCATTGCCCGACCGAAGAGAACCACAACGGTCGGATCGACCACGAGACGTACCCCGCGGTCCCTGAGGGAGGCGACGACTCCGAGTTCGAAGATCGAGTTGAACGCGTCGTGGCCATGGACCAGTCGGTACGGGCCACCTGACTCGAGCGCCGGCAGTGCCGTGGTGACGAGTCGGTCGACGACCGCTGCGTCGGAGCGATGTTCGAGCGGACTGAGTGGCGGATTCGAATCGAGACTCGCGATCACCATCACGATCGCGATACTGACGGGGATCGCTGCAGCGAGCCTACCCAGCCCGGCCTTCAGGCTGCGCTCGTGGAACACCACGACGATGGTCAGCCAGCACATCATCCCAAGGGCCGTGACCCACCCGAACAGATATGGAAACAGCGGGCCGCGCGTCGTACCCATTTCGGCCACGGCAACGACCAGCAGGGTGCTGAGCACGATCACCAGCGAGCCGACGAGTCGGTCATGACGTCGCCAGGCGACGATGCCGACGATCAGCAGCGCAACGAGGCCCAGCCCGGCGGCCAGGCCGACACTGCCGTCGAAGGCATTGGTGAAGACGCCGAGGGGCGGCGTTCCGCCGAACCATCCCCCGCTCAGTCCTGTCTCGCGCAGCACGACACGCAATCCGGTGAGCAACCCGTCCCGGGGTCCGCTCGATCGGCCTGCGACGAAGAAATAGGCGACATGGGCCAGATTGTGATGCTGCGGCAACACCAGATCGAGCATCGTGGGGGCCCATCCAACGCCAACAACGACCGTCGACGCAATCCTCACCCGGCGTTGGATCGGTGTCCGACGCATCACCAGCGAGATCGATGCAATGAGGCACAACGCGACAAAAGGCGGCAGGAACGCGATGTGTGCCTGCGTTGCGACGCTGCCGGCTGCGAGCATCCACGGCAACCAACGTTGCTCGCCGACCACGACTGCCCAGCACGTCACGATCGACGCCACGATCAGCAGTTGACCGACCGACGGATTCCACGGATCGACCAGGAACGGGCCCGGGGCTGTCAACAGGTACAGCACGCACGCACCGCAGAACACTGCCGCGACCCAGTCGTTGATGATCGAGCGGACGCACCGACCGATCAGGACCACAGAGCCGATGTTGATCAGGCCGGCACCGATCAACAGACCTCGGGGCGACCGTCCGAGCAACCGATACGGGATCGCCAGTAGATAGAACAGCCACGGTCCGAGATGATTCCAACCGAACCTGGCATCTCCGCCGACCAACGGTGTGTGTGGGCCCCCGACAGCATTGGTCCACATCCACGTCAGTGCGTTGTCGCCGAGAGGCAGCCACGAGCGTCGGGCTCGCAGGAGAACCGCGACCAGCAACAAACTCGCGCAGCCCCACAGCCACCACGACCGCTGCGTCGGCGCCGAAGGATTCGGCGATGTGCTCTGCGCATCGATGCTCTGCACATTGCCAGTCTGGCGGTCGGCAGTCTGGCAGTTGGCAGAATCATCGATGACCGGCACGGTCGATGGTGTCTCGTCGCCCCAACTCACAACGGATGAAGTCTACGCGCAGGTATCGCCAGAGGAATGGTTGGCGGGGAGTCTGCGGGGTGGGGCTGTCCCCCTCTCCAGACACCGGGGCGGCCGATGGTGGCCACGGCAGTACGTGTGTTCACACTGGTTCCATGCTCGAAAGACTTGCTTGCCTCTGTCACCGCCGCCGCTCGGTCGTCATCGCGATCTGGTGCGCGGCATCCACCCGTCGATCCTCATCGATGGCAGCCGTCGAAGGCCGACTGCGTATCTCCAGCCCGGTGGGCAGCCCGAGCCTGCTCGTCGTGGAGCTGCCCCGCGTGTCGTGATCGCCGAGGATTCTGTTCTGCTGCGCGAAGGCATCACCCGGATGCTGGCCGAATACGACGCCGAAGTCGATGTGCCGATGCCGCCGACGTTCACGGACGAAGGTCTGCGCGCCGCGGTGGAACGGCGTTCGGTGCGTCCGGGCACGCCAGTTCTCGTCCTGTCGCAGTACGTGGAGGGGAGCTTCGCCACCGAACGTCTCGGTGGCAGTACGGTTGGCGTCGTCTACCTGCTCAACAAACGTGTCCGCCGATGTCGCGTAGTCCATCAGCGCTTGCCGACGCGTCGCCGCTGCAGGCACCGCGCTCGACCCCGACGTCGTTGATCAACTGTTGATCCGCAGCCGACGTCGTGAGCGACTCTCGATGCTGACCCCGCGACGGACGGCATGTGCTCAGGCTGATGGCCGAGGATCGTTCGAACACCGGTATCGCCCAGCTGCTGATCATCAGCGACGGAGCTGTCGAGAAACACATCACGTCGATCCTGACCAAGTTGGAGCTCTCCGTCATCGACACTGAACACCGCCGAGTACTGGCGGTGCTCACGTATCTGCGCAGCCCCTGAGCGCGCTGGCTCGGCTCCCACGTTCCGGGGATAGGGTTCGGTTCCTATCCCGAGGAGCGCGTCATGCCGGAGAAATCACCGCAGAAGCCAAGTGCCAAGAAGACGGGCAAGTCACTCAAAGAGAAGCGGGAAGTGAAGCAGGCCAAAAAGGCTGACCGCAAGCCCGGCTGACCGCCTCGGCCGCACGCCTGGCTGACAGCCTCGACCGATTCAGGTGTCGAGCAGCGACGAGAGGGCAGCCGCCACCTCCGCGGGGCCAGCGACAGTACGCAACTTGGCGCCCACGGCAGCTGCCAACTTCTCGGCTTCGCCACTGTCGCCGGTCGGGGCGATGATCAGCAGCTCTTCGAGCGCTGCGGCGGCGACCAGGACATCGCCTTCGACGGTTGCCCGGCAGTCGGACAACAGCACGGCGATTCGCCGCCCGGCCTTGGAACGCATCAGCTGGAGGTGTGCAACCTGCAATGCCCCGGCAATATCGGTGGTGCCGAAGCCGCGCAACGTCAGCACGTCGTTGACCACCCGCTCGCTGTCTTTGTGCACGTCCTGCGACTTGGCGACGACGATGTCCTTGGCGAAGGCCAGCACGCTGTAGTCGGCGGGAGCTCGCCAGGCAACAGCGGCCGCTGCAACGGCAGAGGTGGCCAGCGGCTTACCGCCCATCGAGCCGCTGCGATCGACCATCAGACAGAGTGCCGTTCCCGGCTTGGCCCAACCGCGGATCCGCAGACCGTCGGGGTCGATTGCGTTTCGTCGGCCGTGCACCCCGACCCCGCCGGCGAGCGCGATTGCTTCGATGCTGGCATCGATGTCGAGGTCGCCGCCGTCGGCGCTGTAGCGCTGCGAAACGAGCTTGCCGATACCTCGCGGAGTCAGCGGACCGCGCCGGCTGACGTCGAGGAACAACTGTGCCGCCAGTCGTTTGGCCAGCGCCCGCAGCTGCGGGTCGGTGGCCGCAGTGAGATCGGCCAACATCGCCATCATCTGGTCGGGATCTTGGTCGAGCCCGTCTTGCACCGCTGCCTCGTCGAGTTCACCGACCTCCGGGGAGATCTGTTCGAACTGTGGGTTTCGCGCCAATTCCCGGCGCGAGGTCGTCTTGCGACCACTCTCGGCAATCGCCTCGTCGGCCTCGGCACCCTCCTTGGTCAGTGGGAACTGGTGGCCCCGGTCGGGGCCGGGGCTTTTCCCGAACCATCACCATCACCCGTCGCGCCGTCCGCCGGAGCATCGAAGACCGATCGCCACAGATCGGTGATGATGTCTTCGCTCGATCGCGGGTTTCCCTCGCGGACTCGAACCCGGCCTGACAATGCGACGATCGCGGCGTCGAGACCGACCTCGCGATCTTCTGCAGTGACACCGCGCAGCCGGGCCAAGGAGACGGCAACGGCACTGGCATCGATCGCACCGCGCACCGACGAGCCGACGCGCAACTCGTGATGTGCACGCGTCCGACGAACGACCTCGACCGCCTTGGCGATCCACTCCGCCGAGGGCAGATCGGCATCCGGTCGCGCCGATCGGACGACGATGGACTGTTCCTCGGCAGCGCTCTGATACGTGACCGACAGCCGACAGACACGGTCGTACACGGCACCGCTGATCCGTGCCGTGCCGATCGCGTCGAACGGGTTCATCGCTGCCACCAGTCGAAAACCTGGTGAAGCGGCGATCCGACCGAGTCGCGGGACGTGCAGTTCACGTTCGCTCATCACGGTGATCAACACGTTCAGCGTCTCTTCCGGGATGCGGTTGATCTCTTCGACGTAGAGCAGTGATCCCTCGCGCATCGCGCTGATCAACGGTCCGTCGACAAAGACATCCGGGTCGTATCCGTCGGTCAACACCCGCGCCGGATCGAAGTGGCCGACGAGTCGGGCCGGGGTCAGCTCGGCGTTGCCCTCGACGAACTCGAAACCCAACGCGAGTTCGGTCGCGACGGCGCGCAACAACGTGCTCTTGCCTGTGCCGGGCGGCCCTTCGAGCAGCACATGGCGATCGGCATCGAGCGCCGCCAGCACGAGTTCGACCTCGCGCTGGCGGCCGACGACATGCGTGCCCAACCGTTCGAGCAGGGCGCGGTCGATCATCGGATGGACAATCCGATCAAGCGTCGCTGACGACGACGCCGCGAATGTTCTCGCCGTCGCGCATCGCCCGGTAGCCCTCGTTGATCTGCTCCAACGGGTACCGGGCCGTGATCAGTTCGTCGAGCTTGAGCTGTCCCTCGCGATACAGACCGAGCAGCTTGGGGATGTCGGCACGAGGATTGAGAGAACCGAAGATCGTTCCCTTGATCTCCTTGTTCATCATCGCCAGTTCGAACAGGTTGATCGACGACTCGGTCTGACCCATCGGGGCAACGGCCGTGACGACGATGGTTCCGCCCTTGGCGGTCATCGAGCCGGCCAGCGCCATCATGTCGCCGTACATCACGCTGGGGGTCATGATCACCTTGTCGGCCATTGCCCCCCACGTCATCTCCTGCACTGGTGCGAAGGCTTCTTCCATCGAAGCAAAGGTGTGTGTGGCGCCCATCTCCATTGCCTTCTCACGCTTGAACTCGACGGGGTCGATCGCGATCACTCGGATTGCGCCGGCCATCGCCGCGCCCTGCACGGCGTTGATGCCGATGCCGCCGATGCCGACGACGACCACATTGTCGCCGGCACTGACGCCGGCCCGGCTCACTGCCGAACCCCAGCCGGTGGCGACTCCACAGCTGACAAGCGCGACGCACTCGAGCGGCAGGTCGGCCTCGACCTTGATCAACGACATCTCCGAGACGCATGCGAACTCGCTGAACGTTCCGACCTTGGCCATCAGCGTGACCGGCTTGCCGTCGATGTGGTGGCGATGGGTGCCATCGGTGATCATTCCGCCGACAAAGGTCTTCGCTCCGTTGTCACAAAGGTTCTGATGACCGGTGGAGCAGCTCTTGCACCGTCCACAGCTGGGCACGAAGCTGGCCGAGACGTGGTCGCCGACAGCCAGGCTGGTGACGCCGGGGCCGACTTCGATCACGATGCCGGCGCCTTCGTGACCACCGAGGATCGGGAAGAAGTTCTCGATGCCCATCAACGGCCAGTACTCCTCCGGCGGAACCATGTCGCCGGTGACGAGATGCTCATCCGAATGGCACAGTCCTGCGACTTTCCAGTTGACGATGACTTCGCCGACCTTGGGCGGGTCGACCTCGACCTCTTCGATCTTCCATTCCTGACCGACACCCCAGAGAACCGCAGCGCGCGACTTCATTTCACTGACCCCTTTTCACTGTCACCCGGTGCACGAGTGAACCTCCGGTCAATGTATCTGGAGGGTACGGGCGTCGAAGAACCGACCGCGGGACATGCCCGACGTACCGAGATACCTACATACCGAGATACCGACATGCCAGGACATCGGCCATTCGGACCCCGTATCGTCGGGCGAAGCCGGCAGGGTCACCGACAGCGTGCGTGACCGATCGCAGCCGTGGCCGGCGATCGCCATCGGCGTGGTGTTGACCGTCCTGATCCGGTTGCGATCATTCTGGACGCCGATCACCTCGGACGAGGGCGGCTTCTTGGCCATTGCGAGAGCGTGGGCGCACGGCAAAGTGCTCTACCGCGACGTCTGGGTCGACCGCCCACAGGGTCTACTCGCGATCTTCCGGGTCTGGGACTGGGTCTCGGGCGGCAGCGTTGCAGCGGTGCGGATCATGGCGATGATCTTCGGGGCTGCTCTCGTGATTGCGGTCGGCATCACGGCAACGTTGCTGGCCGGTCGCTCGGCCGGAGCGATCGCCGCGATCCTGGTGGCGATCAGCGCGGCCAGCCCGGCAATCGAGGGTCATCTCGCCAACGGGGAGTTGTTGAGCGCTCCGTTTGCAGTGGCCGGTCTGGCGGCGGCCTGTGCTGCGCTGCAGCGCTCGGACAAACAGTGGCTGATGATCCTCAGTGGGGTGATGGCCGGTTGCGCAATATCGGTCAAGCAGTCGGGTTTGGAGGGCCTGCTCGCCATCGGTCTGTGGCTGGCAATTGCCGTGATCGCCCGCTGGCAGACGCTTCGTGTCGCACTGCTCGCGATGGCTCGACTGATCGGCGGGTTGCTGATCGTCATCGCGGTACTCGCCATGCACGGCGCGCTCACCGGATTCTCGCGGTGGTGGTACGCCTTTGCCGGCTACCGGCTCGATCAGCGCAGCGCGCTCAAAGGTGCGGACTGGGCCCGGTTCTTCACGACGGCCCGCGTTGCCCGACCGACGATCTGGCCACTGCTCGCCGTGGTCATCGTTGGTTGTCTGTCGCTGGGCGTCTCGTGGATCAAGCGCCGGCGCCGTGCGCCACCTGGCGCTCCAACAGATTGGTCACCTGACCGCCGGCCACGCAGCAGTTCGGAGGGAATCGGTCGAGGTTCGGCGGGTCTGGTGTTCGTGTGGTCTGTCAGCGCGACGATCGCCTTCTTGACCGGCGGCCAATTCCACCGCCACTACTGGATCACGCTGTGCCCTGCCCTGTCGGTGCTGGCCGCCGTCCTTGTCACCCGACGGATTCGGATCCGGTTCGCGCTCGGGATCGCGCTGGTGCTGCTGATCTCCACGTACATCAACACGATCAAGATCCTGGTGCTCAGTAACCGCGAGTTCCCGGCGGTCGCCAGCGGCGACGACCGGCCGGCCAGGACGGCCGACCTCGCCACGTGGTTCCTGCAGCGCCGGTCCCCCGGCGACACGCTGTACGTCATGTGCGCCAGTGCGAGTTTCTACGCCGATGCCGATCAAGATCCGTTGATCCCGTATCTGTGGGCGGACAACGTGGAGATGGTGCCGCACGCCCTCGACACGTTGCGCAGCCTGATCGCGTCGCCGACGAAGGCACCCCGCTTCATCGCGATCTACCAACTGCCGTGGACGTGCGACATCAGCGGGCGCACCGCCGCGCTCGTCAACGCCCACTACGAGAGACTCACCAGAGTGTCCGGCGTCGAAGTGCTCGAACGAATGTCGCCGTGATGCCGACCGGCGACGATGCCGATCAGTCGACGATGCCGATCAATCGAACTTCAGCACGCCACGGATCGATGTGCCAGCGCGCATCGCTTCGTAGCCGTCGTTGACCCCATCGAGCGTGTAGGTGTTGGTGACAAGACCGTCGAGATCGACCTGGCCCTCGCGATACAGGCCGATCAACTTGGGGATGTCGGCGCGAGGGTTACCCGAACCGAACAGGGACCCGACGACCTGCTTCTCCATCAGAGTCAGATCGAGCAAGCTCATGCTCGCGCTGTACTCCATTGCCGGGTGGATGTTGGTGACCACGACGCGACCGCGCTTGGCGGTCAGGGCGAGTGCCTCGCCGATGAGTTCGCCCGAGCCGACACCCATCGTCATGATGACCTTGTTGGCCATTGTGCCCCATGTCAGTTCCTGGAT
>JAYTOM010000001.1:0-11341 GCA_043747765.1 Actinomycetota bacterium | reverse complement strand
GACCATGTGTTGAACGCCGTTGGACGGGTGCTCTCGGGGGTCATCCCGGTCAACTCGCTGCTTGCCGCCGTCGAAGGCGACGCTTTCGTGATGATGGTCTCGGCCGCCGACCCGGTCGCCGCTCAAGTCGAGGCTGACACGATCCTGCTCGCACTCCGTCCGCCCGTCGCCGTCGGCGACCTCACCTTGACCGTCGAGGCTACGGCGGGGTTCGCCGTCAATGATCCCGCCGACTCGACCAACGACCTGCTCGAACAGGCCTTTCTGGCCTGTCGACGGGCGAAGGCGACCAGGCGGGGTTGCGCCGTCGGATACGAAGCAAGCCTCGGCGTCGATTCCACCCATGGCTCACGCACGCAGGAGGCGCTCCGAACGGCTATCGACGGCGAGCAACTCCGTATGCACGTCCAGCCGACGGTGGACCTGCGCGACGGACGCGTCGTCGGCGTCGAGGCGTTGGTGCGATGGCAGCACCCGGTCGACGGATTGCTCGCGCCAGCCGACTTCCTGCCAGCCGCTGAGTCAGCCGGATTGATGACGGCCATTGGTGATTGGGTCCTCGACGAAGCGATCCGTCTTGTCGGTCATTGGCGCCTCGCGCGGCCTGGCGATCCGTTGCGGATCTGGGTCAACCTCGCCGCGCAACAACTCGCTGACGGGGACCACCTTCTCGGCAAGGTGCGCGACTCGATCAACGCGGGGCTGATCACCGCGCACGACATCGGCTTCGAAGTGACCGAATCCAGCCTCCTGATCGACCTCCCGAATGCCGTTGGCACGTTGTCGGCCTTGCGTGGATTGGGTGTGGAGATCGCCCTCGACGACTTCGGCACTGGCTACTCCTCGCTGACATATCTCCGCCAGCTGCCCGTCACCGCTGTCAAGATCGACCGCAGCTTCGTGGCCGGCATCGGCGGTTCGTTGGCTGACGAGGCGATCATCGAAGCCGTGATCGATCTCGCCCACGCGTTGGGACTTCGGGTGATCGCAGAGGGCGTCGAAACCTCTGTGCAGGTCGAGGCACTGATTCGAATGGGAGCTGACGAGGCCCAAGGATTCCATTTCAGCTCCCCGCAACCGGGCGACCAGGTCGGCAGCAAGCTCGGCCTGCCCTGGTGCGGCGCACCGATTCCGAGCGTGCCGACGGATCGATCGCTCGACCGTCGTGCCGACGAACCACGCGGGCTCGGGTCGGCGCGAGCGCGTTTGCTGTTGACGGCCCTCGACACCGTGCACGACTCGATCATCGTGACATCGGCAGCGCAGACCAAAGACGGTAACCCGCCGATTGTCTACGTGAACCCTGCGTTCGAGGCCGAGACGGGTCATCGTGCCGCTGACGTCGTCGGCCAATCCGTCGAGACCCTGCTCGCAGATCCGGGCGATCTCGAGTCGATGGCGTGGTTTCGCTCGGTGCACGCCGGTGGTTCTGCTGCGACGCGTGAACTCGCCAGCCGCCGCGCCGACGGTACGACGTTCCTGTGCGAAGTCACGTTGAGCCCAATCCTGGACGAACGAGGTATCCAAACCCACTGGCTGCACGTTCGGCGCGATCTCACCTTGCGGCGTGCTGAAGCAAACGATCGGGCTCGGTTCCAGAGCCTCATCGAACAGTCGTCGTCGCTCGTCGCCATTGCCGAAAGCGGTGGGGAATGGGTGTACGCGAACAACGCCCAACGCGTTGCTGTCGGCCTCGGCCCGAACGAACCGCTCTTCGATATTTCCGACGTGGCCAGGTTCGGGCAGGAGCGCACATCGTTGTCACGAAGTGCGGTCCTGGGCGATCTGCGTCGGTCCGGCCGCTGGAGCGGACCGGTGGTGTTCACCAATCGTGTCACCGGCGCGATCACCGAAGTGATCAGTGATGTCCATGTCGTCGACGATGCCCTGCGCCCAGGGGTGAAGGTCTATGCGTCGCTCAGCCGTGACGTGAGTGAGCTCAACGCACTGGAGCGCGCCGAGAGCCGTCGGCGGCAGTTGTTCGGATTCGCTGCCGCATTGGCTCAGCGAGCTCTGGCCAAGGGTCGCGACGAGCTGTTCAAGAACTTCGACAGCGTTCTCGCCGAGTGCGGGGAGTTGCTCGTCGCCGACTTCGCGTACGTCGATACCATCGACCTCGACGCCGGTCAACTGCGACCGCTCGGGACCTGGCACAGCGATCGTTGTACGTCGCAGGTGAGCCCACCCGACTTCGTGGATCTCGCCGTTCTGCCGACATGGGTCGAACGCCTCGGCCGTGGCGGAATCGTCATGGGCGGCGTCGCCGCTGACGACTGGCCGTGGCGCGACGAGCTCGGTGACGTGTTCAGTGGACCGGACTTCCGGTCGTCGGTCGCGGCCGGGCTCAACGTGGATGGCGTTCTCGTCGGTGTGTTCGGACTTGCTCGTATCGACGCCGACCGGGTATGGACCGCAGACGAGCTCGCAACCGTCCAACAGGCAGCCGACACGATTGCAAATCTGCTCGGACGCGAGCGCGCTGATCGTGCGAAGTTCGCAACAGAACGCCACCTCGCCGCGATGTTGAGCAACGTCCGCGACATCCTCGTGGTGATCGACCGCGACGGCTGGATCCGCTACGCAAACCGACAGATCACAACGTCCACCGGACATGCCGTCGATCAGGTTGTCGGTCAGCGGTTTCTCTCTCTCGTGCACCCCGACGATGCCGAGACAGCCATCGAGCGGTTCTCACGGACACTGGCCGGTGATAACCATATTTCGATCACCGAGTTGCGGATCGTATTCGCCGATGGCACGGCGAACTGGTACGACGTCGACACCTCGGGGATCGAAGACCCCGTGCTCGGCGGATACGTCGTCTCACTGCGTGACATCTCCGTCCAGCATGCTTTGGTCGAGTTCTCAGGTCGGCGTCAGGAGTTCGAGCACCTGCTGCTGACCCTTTCGCACTGGGCGTTGAACGTGCCGTACGAGAAGATCGAAGGCGGTCTCGCCGAGCACCTCCGTCAACTCGGTGAGCTTCTGCACACCGACGCCGCCGGCGTCTGGCTGATCGACCGGGACACGATCCGCGCTGCGGCCCACTGGGCCGATCCGATGTCGGGATCGACCACCCCTCCGCCGGGCGCAATGGACGCGCCCGCGGTGACGGACTTCGTCCGCGCCCACAACGTCAGTATGGTGGTCGACGACATCGAGGCCCACGACGAACCATGGGCGGTCGAGTGGCGCCGTCTGCCCGGCCACGACCGGAGCGCGCTGCTCGTGCCGCTCGTCTCGGCACAGGTTTCGCTCGGCATCGTCGGCGTCACGATGGCAACCACCGCACGAGCGTGGGCCGAGGACGAGATCGCATTGGTTCGGCGGGTCGCCGACACAGTTGCCGCACTGCTTGCGCGGCAGGCGTTCGAAGCGTCTCTGCGGGCGAGCGAGGCGCGTCTGGTAGCGCTCCTCGACGGCTCGCTCGACCTTGTCGTCGTGGTGACGCCCAGCGGCGAAATCCTCTATGCAAACCGGACGGTGCACCGCTCGCTCGGCTTCTCGCAGGACGAGATCGTCGGAACGAACATCGCCCAGGTCGTCCATGCCGACGATCTCGAACTGGCCCTCCAGCGCCTGCAGTCCCTGGCGGCCGACGAAACGACCGAGCTGACGACGCTTCGTGTGATCGCTCGGAACGGCTCGGTCCATTGGATCGAGATCTCGAGTGGCAGGCTCCAGAACCCGATTGCCGGCGGCACGGTGCTGACGTGTCGAGATGTCACCGGTCGTCACGCGGTCGAGGCGGACGCCGCGACCCGAGTCAGCCACCTGCGGTATGCGTTCGAAGTGGCCCAAGCTGCGCTCGATCTCGAGGTCGACGAGTTCTTGATCGGGCTGTCCGGAGTCTGTGCGAACATCGCCAGGATGCTCGGCGTCGACCTGGTCTACGTCGACAGGATCGACGAACAGCAGCACCTGATCACCAACCTCGCCGGTTGGGTCGGCAACGGTGCGGTACAGCGTGTCAGCCCCGGGGAGACGTTGCCATGCACCCGTCTTCCTCTCTGGGTCGAGCGGCTGCGCTGCCTGGAACCAGTTGTGATGAACGACGCCGCCGCCTCGTCGGAGCCGTGGGCAATCGAGAAGCGTGAGGCGCTTGGTTCCGAGGGTGGCCTGATGGCGATCGCGATGTCGGCGGCGGGCGAGTTGTTCGGCGTTTTCGGCGTGTCGATGGTGCAAGCGTCCCGGGTCTGGTCCGATGACGAAGTGGCGTTTCTGCGTATCATCGGTGAGACCATCGCTCACGTCCTGGAGCGGGCTCGGATGGACGATGCCTTGCGGCGCAGCGAGAGTCGGTTCCGGTCGCTGTCCGAGACCGCCGCCGACGTTGTGCTGCTGATGGACTCCCTCGGAATGATCCAGTACGCCTCGCCATCGTCGATCGGCCTGCTCGGGTTCACACCTGACGAGATGCTGGGCCGCATCGCCCAGCAGATGGTGCACCCCGACGATGTCGAGCGTCTCAGCGCAGTCGGCGCCGACAGGTTGCACTTGGGCACCCCGCAGATGGCTGAGTACCGCCTCCGCACAGCCGACGGCAGCTACGTATGGGTGTCCAACTCGGTGTCCGCTGTGCTCCACCCCGTGACCGGCGTCGCCGTGGAATACCGGGCCAGCCTGCGCGACATCAGCGAGCGTAAGCGCCTGCAGGTCGCCCTCGAGGAGCAGGCCTTGCACGACCCACTCACGGGGCTGGGTAACCGAGTTCTCCTTCAGCAAAAGCTCTGCGAAGCGACCAATCCGGCGACCAATCCGGACGACTCGGATGAGCCGATCGAGACCTCGGTTCTGTTGATCGACCTCGATGGTTTCAAGGTCATCAACGACACGTACGGCCACGCCGCCGGTGACGATGCGCTGCGAGTGATATCGGCTCGCCTGGCCGCCATCACGCGCCGACAGGACACGCTCGCACGCACCGGCGGGGATGAATTCGTCGTGATCTGTCCGCAGACCACAGCGTCCGAGGCAGTGCAGATCGGTGAACGCATCGTGCGTGCGGCGCGTCATCCACTTTCGACCGAGGGCATGGTGGTGCTCATCGGTGCGAGTGTCGGGGTGGCCCACCATCTTGGTCGCACATCCGATCCCGGGTGGTTGTTGATCGAGGCCGATCACGCCATGTACGCAGCCAAGCGCGAGGGGCGCGGCCGGGTACGCGTTTCCGCAGGGACGCGCACGATGTCGACCTGACGATGCTCAGCGGTCCAGCATCGCGCTTCCCCTAACCTGGGGCCATGACAGTCACCGACGAACGCAGTATCGACCCGAACGGCGAATCCGACGATCGCGCCCGACGCGACATGAGCGCGATCGGCGTCAATTGGGATCTCGAACCGCTGCTCGATGGTGCGGCAGATGTGGACGAGCTGCTCGACCGCGCCGACGTCATCACGGACGAACTGGTCGCCGATGGTCGGGGCCGCATCGCCCAGATGACAGCGGCCGAATTGGGGGCTTTCTACGCCAAGTATTCGACGATGATCGAGCTGTCCTCACGGGCTGGCAACTATGCATCGCTCGTGTTTGCGGCCGACACGGCGAAGCCGGAGAACGGCGCGCTGATGGCACATGTGGAAGAGCGCAGCACGGCCACCTCGACCAAGCTGATCTTCATCGACCTCGAATGGGCCGCTGCATCGGACGACCACGTCGACGCAGTCTTGTCCGACCCGGCTCAGGGTCTCGACTTCGTTCGGCACTACCTTCGCTCGCAGCGTCGCTACAGCCAGCACGTGCTCACCGAACCGGAGGAGCGGATCCTCACCGAGAAGAGCGTCACCGGCTCCAGCGCGTGGGGCCGCCTGTACGACGAGGTCAGCGCAGCGATGGAGGTGGATCTGGTGCAGGCCGATGGAGCGACGCAGACGGTGCCGCTGATGCAGGGCCTGGCGATGCTGCAACATCCCGATCGCGGCATTCGCGTGGGAGCTCACGAAGCCATCACCAGGGGTCTCCAGCCCGGCTTGCGCACGAGGGCCTTCATCTTCAACACGCTCGTCAACGACAAGCAGGTCGACGATCGGCTGCGCACCTATCCGTCGTGGATCAGTAGCCGCAACCTGGCCAACGAGGCCAGCGACGAAAGCGTTCAGGCATTGGTCGATTCAGTGGTCGCGCGCTACGACATCCCCCAACGCTGGTACACGCTGAAGGCCAAGATCCTCGGCGTCGACACGATTGCCGACTACGACCGAATGGCATCGGTCGCGGTTGCCGAAACCCATGTTCCGTGGTCCGTTGCGACCGAGACGGTCATCGACGCCTATTCCTCGTTCAGCGGGGAATTGGCGGGAATCGTTCAGCGATTCCTGCGCGAGGACTGGATCGATGCTCCGGCAAACCCGGGAAAGCGCGGGGGAGCGTTCTGCGCGTACACCGTCCCGTCGCATCACCCCTATGTGTTGCTCAACTGGACATCCAAGACGCGCGACGTCGCCACGCTGGCGCACGAACTCGGTCATGGCGTTCACGGTTATCTGGCCAGGCAGCAGGGCGTGTTCCAGATGACAACTCCGTTGACGCTGGCCGAGACGGCCTCGGTGTTCGGTGAGACGGTGACGAGCAAGCGGCTGCTGAGCACGCTGAGCGACCCCAACGAACGACTGGCATTGCTCGCCGCGACGTTGGAAGATTCGATTGCCACCGTGTTTCGCCAGGTTTCGATGAATCGATTCGAGCACAGCGTCCACGAAGCCCGCCGCAACGAGGGCGAACTGGCTGTGGAACGCTTCAACGAATTGTGGGAGGCGTCGCAGGCGCCGCTGTTCGGACCGTCGGTGCAGATAACCGAGGGGTATCGCATCTGGTGGAGCTACATCCCGCATTTCATCCACACTCCCGGCTACGTATATGCCTACGCCTACGGCCAACTGCTGGCCCTGAGTGTGTACAAGCGATACGAGGAGGTCGGTGACGAGTTCGTACCGCGGTATCTCGATCTCTTGCGCGCCGGCGGTTCGATGAGTCCGCAGGACCTGGGCCGGATCGTCGATTGCGATCTCGCAGACCCCGAGTTCTGGAACGGCGGACTCGCCATCGTCGACGAGCAATTGACGGCAGCGGAGGATGCCGCGGCAGCCGCAGGCCGGATCTGATCGAACTCGAGCGACGAGTTGGGGCGACTCGATCGCCTCGTCGGTCGACTACCGTGCCTCATTGCATGGCCACGCTCAGGTTCAGTTTCGGCACGATGGGCTCCGGCAAGAGCACGCTTGCTCTGCAGATCCATCACAACCTCAGCTCGCGTCACCTGCGTGGATTGTTGCTCACCAAACTCGATCGCGACGGCTCGCAGATCACGAGCAGACTCGGCGTCTCGGCGCCGGCCGTCGAAGTCCGCACTGATCTGGACGTCTTCGACTTGGCCGCTCGACACGAGGGCCTCAGCTTCATGGTTTGCGATGAAGCGCAGTTCTACACGGTCGTACAATGCGATCAGTTGGCGCGCGTGGTCGACGATCTTCACGTCGACGTCTACGCCTTCGGGCTGATCACCGACTTCAGAGGACTGCTGTTCGACGCGACCAAACGCCTCCTGGAGATCGCCGATGACCGAGTTGCTCTGCAAGTCGAGGCGCGGTGCTGGTGCGGCCAGCGGGCCACTCACAATGCCCGATTGGTGAACGGACGGGTCGTCTACGAGGGCGAGACCGTCGTCGTCGGCGATACCGAGGAAGAGGGCGATCAGCCGCTCTTCGGCGATATCATCCGATACGAACTGCTGTGCCGACGACATTACGCGGCCGGTGAACTGAAGTAGTGTGGACGATCTCGCGAGTCCGACGTCAGTCCCAGGCGCAGGGCAGGCGCTTGATGCCGTTGATGAAGAAACTCTGCAGGTACTCGGGCTCGCCGGTGATGCGCATCGTTGGCAGCCGGGTGCGGATCTCGTCGAACATCACGCTGATTTCGCGTCGAGCCAGGTTGGCGCCGAGGCAGAAGTGCGGACCGCCGGCGCCGAAACCGGCCTGAGCTGGCTGAAGGCCACGCCGAACGTCGAACGCAAACGGGTCGTGGAAAACACGTTCGTCGCGATTCGCCGAGTTGTACCAGAGCACGACCTTGTCGCCCTCTTTCAGCGCTGTGCCGGACAGGGTGGTGTCCTGGGTGACGGTGCGGCGGAAGTGGATGACCGGCGTCGCAAATCGAACAATCTCCTCGACCGCGGTCTTGGTGTTCATCTCGAAGTCGTCGAACCAGATCTTGCGCTGATCGGGGAAGTTCGTCAGGGCGCGCATCCCGTGGCTGATCGCGTTGCGGGTCGTCTCGTTGCCGGCGACCACGAGGAGGATGAAGAAGCTGCCGAACTCCTGCGCAGTCAGTCGTTCACCGTCGACCACGGCGTTCATCATTGCGCTCGTCATGTCTTCGCGCGGTGTCTGCACCCGGTCTTCGCCGAGACTCTGAGCGTAGGTGAACATCTCGAGTGCCGCGCCCATCAGCGCGTCGAGACTGCCGCCGTATTCGGGGTCGCCGGCGCCGAGGATGATGTTCGTCCAGTTGAAGATCTGCTTGATGTCATTTTCTGGAATCCCCATCATCTCGCAGATGATCTGCAGCGGCAACGGAGCAGCGATCTCCTCGACGAAATCGCATGCGCCGTTCGGATACCGCTCGAGCAGTCCGTCGACAATGGCGACGGCCTTGACCTTGACGTAGTCGTTGACCCGAGCGATCTCTTTCGGGGTGAAGCCCTTCGAGACGATGTTCCGCAAGCGAAAGTGCTTCGGGTCGTCCATGTTGATCATCGACCCGAAGAACTCGTTCATCTCCTGTGGCAGATCGCCGATGTTGCTGCCGTGTCCGCTGCAGAACAGTTGGGCGTTGCGGCTGGCCGCCCAGACGTCCTCGTGGCGGGTCAGTGCGTAGTAGCCCGGGCCGACGGGGAACGGCGAACCAGCAATTTCCCGCTCGTCGAAGAACTGGAGTTCGGGTGTATCCCGCAGCGTTTTGAATGCCCCCTCGCGGTACTCCCGGGATGCCGTCCAGAACTCGACATCGGACAAATCGAACGTACCGAGGGGAACAGCTTGCAGATCCATAGGCCGCACAATAGAACGGCCGTAACCTGCACTCATGCTCGAACCTCACGAAATCGAACGCGCCCTCGTGATCACGGCTCATCCGGACGACGTCGATTTCGGCGCAGCGGGCACGGTCGCCAATCTGACAGATCGGGGAGTCGAAGTCACGTACTGCGTCGTCACCGACGGTGATGCAGGTGGATTCGATCAGACGATTCCCCGGCCACAGATGGCGACGATGCGTCGGCAGGAGCAGGCGCGAGCTGCCAAGGAGGTCGGGGTCGAGACGCTGATCTTTCTCGGCTTCGGTGACGGCCGGGTCGAGTACAACCTGGCTCTTCGCGCTGCGCTCTCGCGGGTCATCCGACAGATCCGTCCGAGCCTCGTCATCACCCAGTCACCAACGATGGATCTGACCCGGATCTACCGCAGCCATCCCGATCACGTCGCTACCGGTCAGTCGGCGATTGCTGCTGTCTATCCGGACTCGCGCAATCCGTTCGCGTATCCGGAGCTGTTGACCGAAGGTCTGGAGGCGTGGACGGTCCCGGAGATCTGGATCATGTCGTTCGCCGACGCCGACCTGTCCAACATCCACGTCGAAGATGTCACGTCCAACGTCGAACGCAAGATCCAGGCGCTGATGTGTCACGAGACCCAGCACAAGGATCCGTCCGGGATCGGAACCATGGTCAGGGCCTGGATGGCGACGACCGCGCAGCGCTTCGATCTCGGTGATGATCGCTGTGCCGAAGCGTTCCGCGTCGTCGAAACCCGGTAGTCGGTCCAGCGAGGCGCATTCGTCCAGGCCCGTTACCGCTCGGTAGTATTCAAGCCGTTCGTTCCTGTGTTCACGTCCTGCCAGATCGTCGACGTCGATGGCCTGCGCCGGTCCGAACGCTCTACACCGGGGGTCCCATGTCCGAAGCCGTCATCGTCGCAACTGCTCGTAGCCCCATCGGCCGCGCCAACAAGGGTTCCATGACGACCATTCGTCCGGACGACCTCGCTGCGCAAATCGTTCGGGCCTTGATGGCCAAGGTGCCGTCGGTCCAGGCCGTCGACATCGAAGACCTCATCATGGGCATCGGACAGCCGGCCGGAGAGGGTGGCTTCAACATCGGCCGTGTCACCGCCATCCTGTCCGGCCTCGGCGACGTCCCCGGTGTCACCGTCAACCGCTACTGCTCGTCGAGCCTGCAGACCATTCGCATGGCATCCCACGCGATCAAGGCCGGCGAGGGCGACTGCTTCATCGCGGCCGGCGTCGAGACCGTCAGCCGCTACTCGGCCGGCGCCAGCGACACCGCCCCGAACCCGATATTCAAAGACGCGGGAGCGCACACCCGCGAGCGCGCCGGTGGAGGCGCCCCGACGTGGACGCCGCAGGCCGGCCTGCCTGACGTCTACGTCGCGATGGGCCAGACCGCCGAGAACGTCGTCCAGCAAGAAGGCGTCAGCCGCGAGGACATGGATGTGTTTGCCAAGCGGTCTCAGGACCTGGCCAGCGCCAACGTGGCCAACGGCTTCTTCGAGCAGGAGATCACGCCGATCACCCTCCCGGACGGCACCGTCATCTCCAAAGACGACGGCCCGCGCGCCGGCACCACGCTGGAGGCGCTTGCTTCGCTGAAGCCGGTGTTCCGTCCCGATGGGTCCGTCACCGCCGGCAACGCTTGCCCACTCAACGACGGCGCAGCAGCCGTGATGGTGATGAGCGCCGAGAAGGCCAAGTCACTCGGCCTCACGCCACTCGCTCGCATCATCGCTTCCGGTGTCTCGGGCCTCAACCCGGAGATCATGGGCCTCGGCCCGATCGATGCGATTCGCCAGACACTGAAGCGCGCCGGGATGACGATCGAAGACATCGACCTGGTCGAGATCAACGAGGCCTTTGCGGCGCAGGTCATCCCGTCGGCTCGCCGTCTGAACATCCCGATGGAGAAGCTGAACGTGAACGGCGGCGGCATCGCCCTCGGGCATCCGTTCGGCATGACCGGCGCACGAATCATGACCACGCTGATCCATGGTCTGCAGGACGCCGACAAGACGTTCGGGCTCGAGTCGATGTGCGTCGGTGGTGGCATGGGCATGGCCATGATCATCGAGCGCTTGAGCTGAGCAGTTGCGACCGAGCCGGCTCGGCCGGGCTTCACGTGACCGGGTGTCGTATTGCTGGACGGTCCAGCAATACGGCACCCAGTCACCGTTTCCGGATGGTGCCGCGACCGATCACGAGGCGGCAGCGATGACTGCGTCGCTGATTTCAGGCCATACTCGCAACGCGGTCAGAGCCCAATCGTCGAACT